>DASUGK010000139.1:0-55108 GCA_036274075.1 Steroidobacteraceae bacterium
CCGGAAACCCGCGAGCGGCGGCTGGCCGGCATCGTCAAGGCGCTGGCCGCGCGTCCCAAGCCCCGATGAACATTTCCGGCAGTTGCCACTGCGGCAACATTTCCTTCGCGCTCGACTGGCCGGAAGAAGCCGCCGAGATCCCCGCGCGCGCCTGCGGCTGCACTTTCTGCGTCAAGCACGGCGGCGTGTGGACTTCGCATCCGCGCGCCACGTTGCGCGCCCGCGTGAGCGAAGCCGGCATGGTGGCGCGATACGCCTTCGGCACCGAGACGGCGCAATTCCTGGTGTGCGCCCGTTGCGGTGCCGCGCCGCTGGCGACTTCGCGGATCGAGGGCGCGACCTACGCCGTGGTCAACGTGAACACCTTCGACGGAATCGACCGCAGCCGCATTCGCGCCCAGCCGGCGACCTTCGAGGGAGAAGACCTGCAGGGGCGCCTCGCGCGTCGGCGCCGCAACTGGATCGCCGACGTGATCCTCTCGGAGGGCGGCTCATGAAATCCATGTTTGCCTACATCTGCCTCGGGTCCAACGATCTGGAGCGTTCCGCGGCGTTCTACGACGCCGTGCTGGGCACGCTCGGCTATTCGCGCTGCGATACCTCCGCCGAAAGCGAAACCAGCTGGACCGGCTGGCTGGGATGGGGTGTCTATGAGAATGGCGGCGCGGTGCAGGACGCGCTGTGGGTGTGCAAGCCCTTCAATGGCGCGCCCGCCAGCGTCGGCAACGGCAGCATGGTGGCGCTGTGGGCGAAGAACTGGGCGGCGGTCGAGGCCTTCCACGCCGCGGCGTTGGCCCACGGCGGAACCTCGGAAGGCGCGCCGGGTCTGCGCCTGCTGTACAACCCGGATTTCTATGCGGCCTACGTGCGCGATCCCGACGGCAACAAGCTGGCCGTCGTCTGCCGCGGATTCACCTCGGCTCAAGGCCAATAGACGACATCTCGGGGCATTCCTGATTGATCGGGCCGGACAGCGCGTGATTCGCTGCGCCCCTTGTCGAGACTGAGGTACACATGAGACCCATTCGCCTGTTCGCATCCCTGCTGCTGTTGGCCTCCTTCGCTGCCGCCGCCATGGCCGCCGCGCCCAAGCCCGCGCCATTGCCGGCGGTCGACATTCCCTTCCAGAAGTTCATGCTGGCCAACGGGCTCACTCTGATCGTGCACGAGGACCACAAGGCACCGGTGGTGGCCGTCAACGTCTGGTACCACGTGGGCAGCAAGGACGAACGGCCGGGCCGCACCGGCTTCGCGCACCTGTTCGAACACCTGATGTTCAACGGGTCGGAGAACTACAAGGACGACTGGTTCAAGGTGATGGAGGCCGCCGGCGCCACCAAGCTCAATGGCACCACCTGGCGCGACCGGACCAACTACTTCCAGAACGTGCCGACCTCGGCGCTGGACATGACGCTGTGGATGGAATCGGATCGCATGGGTCACCTGCTCGGCGCCATCGACCAGGCGGTGCTCGACGAGCAGCGCGGCGTGGTGCAGAACGAGAAGCGCCAGGGACAGAACCGTCCCTACGGCAAGGTGTCCGAGCTCGTCACCACCAGCACGTATCCCGCGGGTCATCCGTATTCGTGGGAGACCATCGGCTCGATGGAAGACCTCAACGCGGCCTCGCTCGAAGACGTGAAGGAGTGGTTCCGCACCTGGTATGGCGCGGCCAACGCCGTGCTGGTGATCGCCGGTGACGTCACCGCGGCCGAGGCGAAGCAGAAAGTCGAAAAATACTTCGGTGACATTCCGGCCGGGCCGGTGCTCAAGCGCCAGCAGGAATGGATCGCCAAGATGACGGGCACGCGCCGCGCCACGCTGCAGGACCGCGTGCCGCAGGCGCGCATTTACAAGGTGTGGAACATCCCGGGCTACGCGCAGCACGATTTCACGCTGCTCGACATGTGCAGCGACCTGCTGGGCGGCGGCAAGAACAGCCGCCTGTACAAGCGCCTGGTGTACTCCGACCGCACGGCCACCACGGTCGCGGCCTTCGTGGGGCCGACGGAAATCGGTTCGCAGTTGCAGGTGATCGCCACGGTCAAGCCGGGCACCGATCCGGCGGTCGTCGAAAAAGCGCTCGACGAGGAAATGGCGAAGTTCCTCGCCACCGGGCCGACGGCGGCCGAGGTCGAACGCGTACGCACCACCAACTTCGCGAACTTCGCGCGCGGCATCGAACGCATCGACGGCTTCGGCGGCAAGTCCGCCATCCTCGCCGAGAGCCAGGTGTTCGGCGGGTCGCCGGATTTCTACAAGACGCGCCTCGACTGGGTGGCGTCGGCCACGCCCGCGGAGATCATGGCGGCCGCGCGCCGCTGGCTGTCGGACGGCGTGTTCATCGTGAACGTCGAGCCGGTGAAGGACTACACCACGGCCGCCAGCGGCGCGGACAGAAGCAAGCCGCCCGCGACCGGCGCGCCGCCGCCGTTGTCGCTGCCGGCGCCGCAGCGCGCCCGCCTCTCGAATGGCCTCGAGATCATCGTGGTCGAAAGGCACAACGCACCCGTGGTCGACTTCACGCTGATCGCCGACGCCGGTTTCGCGGCCGACTCGAAGGCCAGGCCCGGCACCGCGCGGCTCGCCATGCTGATGCTGCAGGAAGGCACGAAGACCCGCACCTCCCCCGAGATCGCGGACCGCGCCGAATCCCTCGGCGCCACGCTGGACGTGGGTTCGACGCTGGATCGCTCGTTCCTCGGCATCAACGCACTCTCGAATCGCCTCGGCGAATCGCTGGACCTGTACGCGGACCTGCTGCTGAATCCCACCTTCCCGGACAAGGAACTCGAACGCCTGCGCGGGCAGACGCTCGCGACCATCCAGCAGGAGAAGGCGCAGCCCCAGGCCATCATCAATCGCGTCGCGCCGAAGCTGCTGTTCGGTGAGGGCCATGCGTACTCGAACCCGGCCTCGGGCACGGGTACCGAGGAGGCGGTCGCGAGCCTCACGAGCGCCGAGCTCGCCGGCTTCTACAAGCGCTGGGTGCGGCCGGACAATTCCAAGCTGCTGGTGGTCGGCGATACCACCCTCGCAGCCATCCAGCCCATGCTGGAACTGCGATTCGGCGGCTGGCGTGCGCCGGCCGAAGCGGCGCCGACCAAGAACATCGCCACAGTGCCGCTGGCGCCGAAGCCGCGGGTGTTCCTCATCGATCGTCCCGGCGCCGAGCAGTCGCAAATCCTCGCCGTCACCGTGGCGCCACCGCGTTCCGACCCGCAGCACATCCGCTTCGAGGTGCTCGACACCCTGCTCGGCGGCAATTTCACTTCGCGTCTCAACATGAACCTGCGCGAGAGCAAACACTGGTCGTACGGCGCCGGCACGCGTCTCACCGACGCCGTGGGGCAGGGCACCTTCCGCGCCGGAGGCGGCGTGCAGACCGACAAGACCGCGGAGTCCATGCTCGAGATTCGCAAGGAACTCCAGGAGGTGATCGGACAACGCAAGCCCGACGAAGCCGAGCTGGAGTTCGCGCGCGACAGCATCGCCATCGCCTTGCCGGGCAGCAACGAGACGTCGAACGAGATCGCCAACTCCTACGCGGAGATCATCACTTTCGGACTCAAGGACAGCTACTGGAACGATCTCGTCGGCGAGCTCAACGCGCTCACGCCGGCCCTGGTGAATGAATCCGCGGCACGGCTGGTGCATCCCGACTCCCTCACCTGGGTGGTGGTCGGCGACCTGGCGAAGATCGAGAAGCCGGTTAGGGCGCTCAACTTCGGCGAAGTGACGGTGCTCGACACGGATGGCAGGCCAGTGGTTAGATGACCCGGGCGAACCACTGCCGGCAGGGAGAAATCGTGAAAAGAATATTGCTGGCCATGGCCCTCATGGCCTCCGTATCCGCGTTCGCGCAAAACACGCCGCCCAGCGAGGCGTCCGTGCGCGAATTGCTCGAGGTGACCAACGCGAAGTCGGTGCTGGATGGTGCCTGGGGCCAGCTCGACGGCCTGATGGAAAAAGCCATGAAAGATGCCATCGGCGACAAGCCGGTGACCGAGAAGCAGGAAAAGATCATGGCGGCGATGCGCGCGGAGACCGTGGAGCTGATCCGCTCGGATCTGAGCTGGGACAAGATGGAGCCGATGTACATCCGGGAGTACTCGCAGGCCTTCAGCCAGGCCGAAATCGACGGCATGCTGGTGTTCTACAAGTCCGATGCCGGCAAGGCGGTGACCGCCAAGATGCCGCAGCTGCTCCAGATCGTGATGCAGGATGTGATGACGCTGCTGCAGGGAACCTTGCCGAAGATGCGCGCCATCAGCGAGAAGTACATCCGCCAGCTCAAGGACGCCGACTGAGCGCGCTGCGGCCGGTTTACGCGGCCGCCACCTCGACCAGTTCCGAGTACTGCTTCAGCACTTCGTTCGCGGTGAGGAACCGCAGCGGTTCGGCGATCGCCTGCGAGACCAGCAGGCGATCGAAGCCGTCCGCACCCGCGGCCTGCTTGAGGCCGGCGGCCGCCGCCGCAGGCCGTGCGCGCACCGGCAGTTCCTTGAAGCCACTCGCGGCGATGCCGCGATACAGCTCCTGCAGGTCGGCTTCCAGCAATCCCGCCTCGATCTTGAGCTCGCATTCGACGATGGACGCGGCGCTGACGTAGACCTCGTCGGCGGACTCGATCAACTCGCGCGCGCCCTTGCCGAGCTTGCGCGAATCGGCCAGCCACCAGAGGAAGACTTGCGTATCGAGCAGCAGGCGCATGACTTCGGGGTGGGGTAGGGGAGGGCGCCCCTAGAAACCCGCCGCGGCTCGGTCGAAGTCCTCGGAGATCCTGAGCTTCCCCTTGAGCAGACCGGGCCGGCGGGGCGTCTCGTCGCGCCCCAGCGGCACCAGCCGCGCCATCGGCCGTCCGCCTTTGGCGATCAGGACTTCGTTGCCGCTGGCCACGTCTTCGACGAGGCGCGACAGATGCGTCTTGGCCTGGTGGATGTTGATCTTTCCGGGCTTCACAGTGAACTTAGTTTAGTTTAGTCTACTGCCGAATGAAATGGCTGGCCGGACTCCTGCTGGTGATCGTCCTGGGGCTGCAGTACCGCCTGTGGCTGTCCGGCGATGGCGTGCGCGAACTCGCGCGCCTCAGCGACGCGGTCGATCGCCAGAAGGCCGAGAACGATGAGTTGAAAGCCCGCAACCAGCAGATGGTCGCGGAAGTCGCGGACCTCAAGGCGGGCATGGCGGCCATCGAGGAGCGCGCGCGCAGCGAGCTGGGCATGATCGGCCGCAACGAAACCTTCTACCAGGTGGTGCCGGCGCGCCGGAAGCCGATGACCACGCCCTCGCGTCCGCCGGAGCGCACGCAGACCGCGCAGCGATGACATCCGCGTAAACTCCGCGGCGTCGCTGTGGAGAGATCCCTTTGCGTTACTTCGTAGTCATTCCTGCCGCGGGCAGCGGCCGGCGCTTCGCCGCTTCCGTGCCCAAGCAATACGCGGCGCTCGGTGGTTCGACCGTCATCGAACATGCACTCGCGCCCTTCGAGGCGGACGCGGACTGCGCGGGAATCGTCGTCGCGGTCTCCGCCGACGACACTTGGTGGCCGGCGATTGCCCCGCGCCGCGGGCGGCTCATCGAGAGCGCGCCGGGAGGCGAGCAGCGGGCGCACTCGGTGCGCAACGCGCTGCGCGTGCTGGCCGGCCGTGCGCGCGACGACGACTGGATCATGGTCCACGACGCCGCGCGGCCCTGTTTCACGGCTGCCGACCTGCAGGCGCTCAAGCGCGAGCTCGCTCCGCACCCGGTGGGTGGCCTGCTGGCCGTGCCGCTGGCCGACACGCTGAAGCGCGCGCTGGAGCCCGGCGTCCACGCCACCCATGTCGACGAGACCGTCGACCGCAATGGCCTGTGGCGCGCTGCTACGCCGCAGGTGTTCCGGTTGGGTGTGTTGCTGCGTGCACTCGAGTCGGCGCTGGAATCACGAAGACTGCCCACCGATGAGGCGCAGGCCATCGAGTGGACCGGCCAGCGTCCGCAACTGGTGGCCGGCCGGGCGGATAACATCAAGGTCACGACCGCGGACGACCTGGCGCTGGCCGCCGCCATACTCGCTGCGCGCCAAACTGTGGAGAGCACCTGATGCGAATTGGTACGGGGTTCGACGTTCATGCCTTCGGGCCCGGAGACTCGGTGATCCTCGGCGGCGTGCGCATTCCGCACACGCGTGGCGTGATCGCGCACAGCGACGGCGACGTGGTGCTGCACGCGTTGTGTGATGCGATGCTGGGTGCCGCAGGCCTTGGCGACATCGGCATGCACTTCCCCGACACCGATCCGGTGTGGAAGGGCGCCGAGAGCCGGCGCTTCGTCGAGGCCATCCTGCAGATGCTGAGCGTACGCAAGCTCAAGGTCGGCAACGCCGACATCACGCTGCTGGCGCAGTCGCCGAAAGTGTCTCCCTACCGGCTCGAGATCCGGCGTTCGCTGGCGCAGATGCTGGGCGTCACCGAGAACCAGGTGAACATCAAGGCCACCACCACCGAGCACCTGGGATTCATCGGCCGCAGCGAAGGGCTGGCGGCGCAGGCCGTGGTGCTGCTGGAACCCGCCCCCGAAAAGTCCTGATGATTCCCGATCACTGGCGCCGTGCGGCGCTGGCGCCGCCGCGCTTCCTGGGCAGTGGTTCACTCGTGACTGGCGCGCTTCGGTCTTCACCCGAGGACTTCAAGGTCGACGAAATCCTGGGATTCACCGCCAGTGGCGAGGGTCCGCATGCCCTGCTCACGGTGCGCAAGCGCGGCGCGAACACGGAGTGGGTGGCGCGCGAGCTGGCGCGCAGCGCCGGATGCAAGCCATTCGAAGTGGGTTTCGCGGGCCTCAAGGACCGCAATGCGGTGACCACGCAGGCGTTCACGCTGCCGCGTGGCAAACGCGCGGCCGAGGAATTCCTGGGATTGCGCGGCGAGGGATTCGAAGTCATCGCCGCGGCCGCGCACCAGCGCAAGTTGCCGCGCGGCGCGCTCGAAGGGAACCGCTTCGACATCACGGTGCGCGATCTCGGCGGCGACCGGGCGTCGTTGCCCGAACGCCTGGCGGTGATCGGGGCGCGCGGCGTGCCTAACTATTTTGGCCCGCAACGTTTCGGCCGCGAGGCCGGCAACCTGGAGCAGGTGCTGCGCACCGCGGAGGCGCTGGCGCAGGGGCGGCGGCCCGGAGGCGGGCGGCGGCCCGACCAGGGATTCATGCTCTCGGCCGCTCGCAGCCTGGTGTTCAACGCCATCGTGGCGGCGCGCGTGGAGCAGGGGAGCTGGAACCGGCTGCAGGCGGGTGACGTCGCGAACCTCGATGGCCGGGGCAGCGTATTCGCGGTGGACGCGCCGGACGCGGAGCTGGAGGCGCGGTGCGCATCGCTCGAGATACATCCCACCGCGCCCCTGGTGGGAGCCGGGGAGTCGCTCGCGCAGGGCGAAATCCGGCGCCTCGAGGAATCCATCGCGGCGCAGTTTCCCCAGGCGCTGGCCGTGGTCGCCGCCGAGCGCATGAATGCCGAGCGGCGCGCCACGCGACTGCGCGTGCGCGAGTTCGAATACCAGCTCGCAGCGGACACGCTGCGGCTGCGATTCGCGTTGTCCGCCGGGAGTTTCGCAACGACGGTACTTCGTGAGTTAATCGACGCGGACACCGGGGAGTGACCATGCTCGAAGTCATCGATCACGCGCTCAGCGCCGACGGGCCGGCGGGCGCCGGGGCCATCCGCGAGCTCAGGCTGGCGCGGCCGCCGGTCAATGCGCTCAATGCCGAACTGCTGGCACGGATCGCCGACGCCGTGTCGGGCGCGGCGACCGAGGCCGGCGTGCTGATCACCGGGCAGCCGGGGCTCTTTTCGGCCGGGCTCGACGTGCGCGGAATGCTGGAACTGGATCGCCCCGGTATCGAAAACCTGTTCGAACAACTCTGGCGCGCCACCCGCGCCATCGCCTGTTCATCCGTGCCGGTCGTCTTCGGCCTCACGGGACACTCGCCTGCAGGCGGCACCGTGCTGGCCATCAACGGCGACTACCGCGTCATGGCGCTGGGTGATTTCCGCCTGGGACTCAACGAAGTCCAGGTGGGACTGATTCCGGGACCGCCGATCTGCCACGTATTCCAGCGCCTGGTGGGCGGGCACGCCGGGCAATTGCTGACGCGCGGCGCGCTGGTGGATCCGGCGGCGGCACTGCGCGTGGGACTGGTCGACGAGCTCTGTGATGTATCCCAGGTGGTGCCGCGCGCACTCACCATGGCGCGCGAGATCGCCGCGTTGCCGCGCGGCCCGATGCTGCAAACCCGCACCATGATGCGCCAGCCGCTCGTGGACCTTTACGGCCCCGCGGCCTCCGCGAGCCGGCAACGCGAGTTCACCGTCATGGGCGCCGACATGTGGTTCGCGCCGGAGGCTCAATCGCGGCTGCGCGCGCTCTTCACCAAGCGCTGAGCAGGACGTTGATCGCGCCGGTGCCGCCGTCGACGCGCCGCGCCGAGGTGAAGGCCAACACGGGGCCGGTCTTGCGCAGGATCATGTTCACGGCGGTCTTGAGCACCGGTCCGCGGGGACCGGAGCCCTTGCCCTTGCCGTGGATGATGCGCACGCAGCGCAGGCGGTGCGCCAGCGATTCGGCGAGGAATTCACGCAGCGCGTCCTTGGCTTCGTCGACGCGCAGGCCGTGCAGGTCGCAGACCGCTTCGACGCGGTATTCACCCCGCTTGAGCTTTCGCATCACGCCGTCCTGCACGCCTTCGCGCCGGAAGGAAATCTCGTCTCCGGTATCGGAGAACCCGGCGCCCGTATCCTGCAGGCTTTCCACCAGCACCAGCGCACGATCCGCCGCGGTGAAACGCGCACGCGCCGGCGGCTTGCGCCGGCCGGCTGCCGCGCGCGTTCGTTGCGCCAGCGGCTTCACGTCGCGTACCGCGTCGCGAAACAACTCGCTGTCGGGATCGCTGCGTTTGTCGCTCACGCTACCTCCGCGGGGATGCATTGAGTATATTGCGCGCCGGTGCGAATCCTCATATCCAACGACGACGGTTACCGCGCGCGCGGCATCAATGCACTGCGCGAGGCTCTCAAGGGATTGGGCGACATCACCGTGGTCGCGCCGGACCGCAACCGCAGCGGCGCCGGCAATTCCCTGACGCTGGACGTGCCGCTGCGCGTGGGGAAGGCGGAACCCGACGTGTACTTCGTGCTCGGCACGCCCACCGATTGCGTCCATCTCGCCAGTTCCGGGTTGTTCCCCTTCGAGCCCGACATGGTGGTCTCGGGCATCAACGACGGCTCGAACATGGGGGACCACGTGTTGTATTCCGGCACCGTCGCCGCCGCGACCGAGGGCAGATTCCTCGGCAAGCCCGCGGTCGCGGTTTCGCTCAACACCGACGACGTGCGCGGTGACGCGAAGCGGTACTACGAAACCGCAGCGCATTATGCGCGCGTGATCGTCGAACGGCTGCTGACGACGCCGTTGGTGCTGCAGATGGGCCGCGCGACCATCCTCAACGTCAACGTGCCGAACCTGCCGCTGGAAGAAGTGAAGGGCATCCGCGTCACCCGCCTCGGCAATCACCATCGCTCGGGAGCGGTCATCCGCGCGGAGGATCCGCGCGGCAGGCCGGTCTACTGGGTGGGCCCCTCCGGTCCGCGGCACGACGATGGTCCCGGCACCGACTTCCACGCCGTGATCGAAGGCTACGTCTCGGTCACGCCGCTCACCATCGATCTCACCAACCACCACGCGCTGGACGACGTTCACCAGTGGTTTGGTCCCTACGAATGATCGAGAACCGCCTCGCGGGCATCGGCATGACGTCGGCGCGCACGCGCGACCGTCTCATCCAGCGCCTGCAGGACCAGGGCATCACCAACCTCGCGGTGCTGGACCGGATCCGCAACGTGCCGCGCCACATCTTCGTCGACGAAGCGCTCGCGAGCCGCGCTTACGAGGACACGGCGCTGCCGATCGGCTTCAGCCAGACCATCTCGCAGCCCTACATAGTGGCGCGCATGACCGAGGCGCTGCTCGAAGGTGGCAAGAAGCTCGGCAAGGTCCTCGAGGTGGGCACGGGCTGTGGATACCAGACCGCCGTGCTCGCCCCGCTCGTGAAGAAGGTCTATTCGATCGAACGCATCGGGCCGCTGCACAAGCGCGCCAAGGCCACGCTCAAGGAGCTCGGCATCAAGAACGTGATGCTCAAGCATGGCGATGGCTTCGCGGGCTGGAAGTCGCAGAAGCCCTTCGATGGCATCCTGGTGGCCGCCGCGCCGCTGGCGGTCCCCGAGGCGCTGTTCGCCCAACTCGCCAACCGCGGGCGGCTCGTCGTTCCCGTGGGGCCCGAGGGCTCGCAGCAGCTCATCCGTTTCACGCGTTGCGACGACCGCCTGGAGCGCGAAGTCCTGGGCGCGGTGGCCTTCGTTCCCATGCTCGGCGGCACCGCCTGATTGCGCACTGCGCTCGGCAATTCGAGCGAGTTCTCGCATGTGTTTGTTAGCGTAACCTGCTGATTTCTCAGCAACTAACAACTGCATTTTCCGCGCAGTTTGTCAGCCTCCTAGGAAGAAGGCTTGTCAGTCGCGATTTAACATGATTTGATGTCGCCGCTTGCCGACATCGGGGCGCGTCGATTGTGAGGCGATCCGCGTGAGGGCACAGGGGAGATCGGGGAAGTCGCGGAAATAAGAAGAACAAGCCGAATAGAAGAAGAAAAAATTCGCCAGTATTTCGAGTCTGTCAGCTTCGAACCATTGGCCTCGCTAGATAACTTTCTCCCCCTGTGCCTTCACTCGGACCGCTTCGGTCAAGGCAACAACACCGCAACCAATACCTTCCGTTCCTCGCTCACCAGCACGTTGTAGGTGCGGCAGGCCGCGCCGATTTCCATCACCTCGAGCCCGATGCGCCGGGTCGCGAACTCCGCGCGCAGGCTGGCGCGCGGGAAACGCTGCGTGGCACCGGTGGCCAGCACCACGATTTCCGGCGCCAGCGCGAACAGCGGCGCGAATGACTCGACCGTGAGTTCTTCCACGCTGCGCGGCGCCCACGCCGAGAACGTGTTCGCGCCCACGATGCAGCTCGAACGAATCTCCTCGTTGCCCACCACCACGTAGTCGGCGCCGTAGCGGCGGATGAGATTGGCGGCGTCCGGGCGTTGCTGAGTGAATTTCATCGGTCCGATACGATACCGGCATGCGCCGGCTCACGCTGATTCTCTCCGACCTGTACCTGCCGGCAGAAGCCGTTCCGGCGCAGTCGGTCGCGGCGCCGATCGACCTGCCGGGCCTGTCGTGGCTGCTGCGATTCGCTTCCGGGTCGATGCCGTTGTCGGACTGGAGGCAATGGCTGGCCGGCGAAATTGGCGCCCACGCCCTGCAAGACGTGCCGCCGGCCCAGGTAGCGGCGCGAGCGCAACTTCCACCGGAAGTTGCGGCCGGTGCGTGGTTCGCGACTCCGGTGCATCTCTCGGCGCGGGTGGACCACGTGCGGCTCGCCGACCGTGGACTGTTGCGCGTCCCACCCGGCGACCATGCCGCCTGGTGTGGAGAATTCGCGCGTCACTTTGGCCCCGGGTTGCAGCTGCATCCGGGCAACCCGCGCGGATTCGTGCTGAGCGGTGCTGCTTTCGAGGCGGACACCACCGATCCCGCGCGACTGCTCGACAGCGACGTCGCGCCTGCACTGCCGCGGGGCAGCGATGGCCTCGCACTGCGGCGCCTGGGTGCGGAAATCGAGATGTGGCTGCATGCCGCGCCGCTCAACGAGGCGCGTGAGCGCGCGCGGCTGCCGCGTATCTCGGCACTATGGCTCTGGGGTGGCGGAGGCGCCGCCATCCCCGGCGCGGCAAGCGAACGCGAACACGAGCCCGTGGCGCTGTACGGCGAGGATCCCTATCTCGCCGGGCTCGCCGCGATGGACCGTCAGGCCAGCCATTCGCCGGCGCCGGCGAGCCTCACCGCGCTCGAAGGCGCGGCGCCGCACCACGTGGTCGAGTTCGCGCCCATGAGCGGCGATGCGCAGGAGTCGCTCGCCAGTCTCGACGAAAACTGGTTCCTGCCGGCGCGCACCGCGCTCGCGGCGGGCGTGTTGGCGTCGCTGGACATCGTCGCCAACGATCGTTGCTTCCGCATTGCGGGACGTGCGGGCTGGCGCTTCTGGCGCAGTCGCCGCGGCTGGCTCGACAACCTCGCACGCGATGCGCGGCCGGCGAAGGCATAATCGCGCCATGGATGTGGTCATAGAACGGCGCGCAATCTCCGAGAACCAGTTGCTCGACGCGCGACTGCATCCCGTCCTGCGTCGTGCCTACGCGGCGCGCGGCGTGCGCGACGACGCCGAGCTGGCCCTGACCCTCGACCGTCTGGTGCCGGTGAGCACGCTCGACAGCATCGAGAGTGCCGTCCTGCTGATTCTCGAACACCGCGAACGCCGCATCCTCGTGGTGGGCGATTTCGATGCCGACGGCGCCACCAGCACCGCGCTCATCGTGCGCTGCCTGCGCAGCTGGGGTTTCGCGGCGGTGGATTTCCTGGTGCCGAACCGCTTCGAGTTCGGCTACGGCCTGACGCCGGAGATCGTGGGGCTGGCCGCCGAGCGCGCGCCCTCGCTGATCGTGACCGTCGACAACGGCATCTCGAGCATCGCCGGCGTCGCCGCGGCGCGCGAGCGCGGCATCCAGGTGCTGATCACCGACCACCACCTGCCTGGCGCGTCCTTGCCCGCGGCCGACGTCATCGTGAATCCCAATGTGCCCGGCAGCCGCTTCGCCTCGCGGGCGCTGGCCGGCGTGGGCGTGGCGTTCTACGTGATGGCCGCGCTGCGCCGCGAGCTCGAGGCGCGTGGCACGAAGGCGGAACCCGCCGTCACGGAATTCCTCGACCTGGTCGCGCTGGGCACCGTCGCGGACCTGGTTCCACTCGACGCCAACAACCGCGTGCTGGTGGCGCAGGGCATCCGGCGCATCCGCGCCGGCCGCGCCGTGCCAGGCATCCGTGCGCTGTTGTCGATTGCGGGACGCAATGCGGCCAGCCTCACGGCGGCGGACCTGGGTTTTTCCATCGGTCCGCGGCTCAATGCGGCCGGGCGCCTGGACGACATGTCGATCGGTATCCGTTGCCTGCTCAGCGATTCGGAGTCCGAGGCGCTGTCTCTGGCCACTCGCCTGGACCAGCTGAACGCCGAACGCCGCGAGATCGAAGCGAAGATGCAGGATGCGGCGCTGAACGCGGTCGCGCGGCTGCGCGATCCGGATGGCCCGGTGCGCCATGGCGTGTGCCTGTTCGACGCCGGCTGGCACCAGGGTGTGGTGGGCCTGGTGGCGAGCCGCATCAAGGATCGCGTGCGCCGCCCGGTCATCGCCTTCGCGCGCGCCGGTGACGGTCAGCTGCGCGGCTCGGCGCGTTCCGTGCCCGGGATACACATCCGCGACGTGCTGGACCGCATCGCCGCGCGGAATCCCGAGCTCATCAGTCGTTTCGGCGGCCACGCCATGGCCGCGGGCCTGTCGCTCGAGGAAGCGCGGCTCGACGCCTTCGCGCTCGCATTCGATGCGGAAGTGGCGGAACTGCGCGATCCGTCCATTCCCTCCAACCGCGTCGAAACCGACGGCGAGCTCACCACCGAGGAGATCGCGCTCGAGACTGCGCAGGCGCTGCGCGACGGTGGGCCGTGGGGCCAGGCTTTTCCCGAACCGTGCTTCGACGGCCGGTTCGCGGTGAAGAACGCGCGCGTCGTGGGCGACAAACATCTCAAGATGTGGGTGACCACGGCCGACCGGTCGCGGCATTTCGACGCCATCGCCTTCAACTTCAAGGGGGTGGAGGAGGCCGCGGCGCTGCCCGACGGCGACGTGCGCCTCGTGTACCGGCTCGACATCAACGAATACAAGGGCGAGCGGCGGCTGCAGCTGCTCGTCGACCACGTGCTCAAATGAACGCCGCCGCGACGCCAAACTACATCATCCGCGCCGGCGATCCGCGCTCGCCTGGCGTGCGCGCGCTGATCGCCGAGCTCGACGCATTCAACGCGGCGCTCTACCCGGCCGAGAGCAACCACTTCGATCCTCCCGAGGCGCTGGCCGGGCCCGACTGCGTGTTTCTCGTGGTCGAGCAGCGCGGCGAACTCGTCGGTTGCGGTGCGGCGAAGAACTGCGGCGGCTGGGCCGAGCTCAAGCGCATGTACCTCAAACCCAAGGCACGGGGCGGCGGTATCGCGCTGGCCATGCTGGTGCAGCTGCTCGACTGGGCGCGTGCCCAGAAACTGCCGCTGGCGCGCCTCGAGACCGGCAACGTCAGCGTGGGTGCGCTCAAGTTGTACCGGCGCGCGGGATTCAAGGAGATACCCGCGTTTCCGCCCTACAAGCCCGACCCACTGTCGATATTCATGGAGCGTCCACTCAGGTAGGATGCGCGGCCCCACACTGGTTGGTCGCCATGCCTTTTGAAGTCGGACAATTGAAGCGTCAGCTCAAGGACCTGGAGGAGCGCATGAGCTCCTTGAGGGGGTTTCTTTGAGTACGACCAGAAGAAAGAGCGTCTAGAGGAAGTCAGCCGCGAGCTCGAAGATCCCGCGATCTGGCAGAAACCCGAAAAGGCACAGGAGCTGGGCAAGGAGCGCGCGCGCCTCGCGGCGGACCTCGCCGACATGGACAAGGCCACCGGTGCCATCGCTTCGGCCTCCGAACTGCTCGAGCTCGCCGAGGGCGAGAACGACGAGTCCATGGCGCGCGAAATCGAGCGCGACGCCGCCAGGCTCGAAGCCGACGTGCGCAAGCTCGAATTCAAGCGCATGTTCCGCGGCGAGATGGATTCGCACAACGCCTTTCTCGACATCCAGGCGGGCGCCGGTGGCACCGAGGCGCAGGACTGGGCGCAGATGCTGCTGCGCATGTACCTCAAGTGGGCGGCCTCGCGCGGCTTCGAAGCGGAGGTGTTCGACTCGCAGGCGGGCGAAGTCGCGGGCATCAAGAGCGCGAGCCTGGAGATCAAGGGCGAATTCGCCTATGGCTGGCTGCGCACCGAGACCGGCGTGCATCGCCTGGTGCGCAAGTCGCCGTTCGACTCCGGCAATCGCCGCCACACCTCGTTCGCCTCGGTTTTCGTGTCGCCGGAAGTCGACGACGACATCAAGATCGACCTCAACCCGGCCGACATCAAGATGGACGTGTACCGTTCCAGCGGCGCCGGCGGCCAGCACGTCAACAAGACCGAGTCGGCGGTGCGCCTGACGCACGGGCCCACCGGCATTGTCGTCGCCTGCCAGAATGAGCGCAGCCAGCACAAGAACCGCGCCACGGCCATGAAGATGCTGAAGGCGAAACTCTATGAACTGGAGTTCAACAAGCGCAACGCGGCGGCCAAGGTGCTGGAGGATTCCAAGAGCGACGTGTCGTGGGGCAACCAGATCCGCTCCTACGTACTCGACCAGTCACGCATCAAGGATCTGCGCACCGACGTGGAGATCGGCGACACCGGCAAGGTGCTCGACGGCCATCTCGATCCTTTCATGGAAGCATCATTGAAGGCGGGCTTGTGAGCGATGATGAGAACAGTTTGATTGCCGAGCGGCGCGCCAAGCTGGCCGCGCTGCGCGAAAAGGCCAGGGCCGAGGGCAAGCCTGC
Organism: Steroidobacteraceae bacterium; assembly: GCA_036274075.1. Lineage (GTDB taxonomy): Bacteria > Pseudomonadota > Gammaproteobacteria > Steroidobacterales > Steroidobacteraceae > CADEED01. The sequence continues at coordinate 15,592 of DASUGK010000139.1, forward strand.
CTTCCCCAACGACTATCGCCGGGACGTGCTCGCCACCCTGTTGCAGGGCGAGTACGGCGAGAAGCCGCCCGAATGGTTCGAGTCGAACACGGTGCGCGTGCACGTGGCCGGCCGCATGATGTTCCAGCGCATCATGGGCAAGGCGAGTTTCGCGAAGCTCCAGGACCGCACGGGGCAGATCCAGATCTTCCTGCAGCGCGACGCGCTGGGTGAGGCCTACGAAGCCTTCAAGAAATACGACGTGGGCGACATCCTCGCGGCCACCGGCACGCTGTTCAAGACGAAGACGGGCGAGCTGTCGGTGCGCGTCGAGGAGCTGCGCATGTTGACCAAGTCCTTGCGCCCGCTGCCCGACAAGTGGCACGGCATGGCCGACGTCGACACGCGCTACCGGCAGCGTTACGTCGATCTCATCGTCAATGAACCGAGCCGCGCGGTGTTCATCACGCGCAACCGCATCCTCAAGTACCTGCGCGACTTCCTCGACTCCATGGATTTCATGGAAGTCGAGACGCCGATGCTGCAGACCATCCCGGGCGGCGCGGCGGCGCGTCCTTTCAAGACGCATCACAACGCGCTCGACATGGACATGTACCTGCGCATCGCGCCCGAGCTGTACCTCAAGCGCCTCGTGGTCGGCGGCTTCGAGCGCGTCTACGAGATCAACCGCAACTTCCGCAACGAGGGTGTCTCGACGCGCCACAACCCCGAGTTCACGATGCTCGAGTTGTACGTGGCCTACGCCGACTACCAGGATCTCATCGTCATGGTGGAGCGGGCCATGCAGGGCCTGGCCGACGTGATCATCGGCAAGCGGCAGTTCAGCTACCAGGGCCGCGAGTACGATCTCGACAAGCCGTTCCGGCGCATCTCGGTCATCGAGGCCGTGGCGGAACGCGTGCCGGGCTTCGACATGGCGCGCGCGCGTGACGTGGCCTACCTGCGCGAACTGCTCACGAAACACGGCATGCCCTTCAAGCCGGGCGACGGCGCCGGCAAGCTGCAGATCGAGCTGTTCGAGAAGTTCGCGGAAGACACCTTCCTCGATCCCACTTTCGTGTACGCGTATCCCACCGAGGTCAGCCCGCTGTCACGCGCCAACGACAAGGATCCCTTCCTCACCGATCGCTTCGAGTTCTTCGTCGCCGGCCGCGAAATCGCCAATGGCTTCTCGGAACTCAACGACGCCGAGGACCAGGCGGCGCGATTCCGCGCCCAGGTGGAGCGCAAGGAAGCGGGTGACGACGAGGCCATGTACTACGACGCGGACTACGTGCGCGCGCTCGAGTACGGCATGCCGCCGACGGCGGGCCTAGGCGTAGGCATCGACCGGCTGGTGATGTTCTTCACCGATTCGCCCTCGATCCGCGACGTATTGCTGTTCCCTCACATGCGGCCGGAGTCGGGCTAAGTGTCGCGGAACGAAGCGCCCAGCGAATTGCCGGTGGGTGTTTTCGATTCCGGGGTCGGTGGCCTCACGGTCCTGCGCGCCCTGGTGGCGCAGCTGCCGCATGAAGATTTTCTCTATCTCGGCGATACCGCGCGCCTGCCATACGGCACCAAGAGTCCCGGCACCGTGGCGCGGTACTCGGTGCGCGCGGCCGAAAGCCTGGCAGCCCGCGGCATCAAGGCGCTGGTGGTGGCCTGCAACACGGCTTCGTCCACCGCGCTGCCGGCGCTGCGCGAGCGCTTTCCGGGGTTGCCGGTCATCGGCGTGATCGAGCCGGGTGCGCGCGCGGCCTGCGAAGCCAGCGCCAGTGGGCGCATCGCGGTGCTGGCGACCGAGGGCACGGTGGCGGGTGGCGCTTATCCATTGGCGATCCACGAGTTGCGCCCGGATGCCCATGTCACCCAGGTCGCCTGCCAGATCTTCGTGGCGCTGGCGGAAGAGGGCTGGAGCGAGGGCGAGGCGGTGGACGCGGTCACCGAGCGTTACCTGGCGCATCTCGATGCGCGCGTGGACACGGTGGTGCTGGGTTGTACGCATTTCCCGCTGCTGAGCGGTGCCATCGCCCGCCAGCTCGGGCCCGCGCGGCAGGTGGTCGACTCCGCGGCCACCACGGCGCGGGCCACGGCAATGATGCTGGCCGAGCGGAAATTGGCCACGGCCCGCACGGCGGCAGGCCGTCTGCATCTCATGGCCACCGACAGCCCCGAGCGCTTCGCCCGGGTGGGCGCGCGGTTCCTGGGGTCGTCGATCGCGGCCCGGTCGGTGGATGCAATCGACCTCTAGACAATTTTCATAAGCGGTTACACTTGGCGCCCGCTGGGCGGCGGGATCAGGAACAACAAGGAATGGCGTTGATGAGAGAACGAAGTGGAGTGGCACATGACCGTGCGGTGATGCCGCTCCGCGTGGGATTTGCGGACACACTTTCAGGCCAGCTGCACTTCCGAGCCTGCGGCGCGGGACCCGACATCGTGCTGCTGCCCTGGTCGCCGGCCTCGGGCCGCATGTACGACGCGGTGTTGCCGCACCTGGCGCGCGCCGGCTTCCGCGCCATCGCCTTCGATCTGGCGGGCACCGGCCGCTCGCACAAGAAGTGCCGCAACTGGACGCCGCAGCAATACGCCACCGACGTGCTCGAGGCCTGCGGCTCGCTGCATACCGTGCCCTACACCGTGATCGGCGGGCGCTTCGGCGCTTCGGTGGCGGTGGAAATGCTGCTGGCATCGCCGGCGCAGGTGACCGGCGCGGTGCTCGACGGCGTGCTGGGCCTCGCGCCCGAAGAGATTCGCAAGATGACGCTGCCGACCAGCGGACTGTCACCGAAGCTGGATGCCGAAGGACACCGCGCATTCGCCTTCGAGGTCACCGTGCGCATGCTCAAGGACTGGGACCCGAGCTTCCAGCTCACCCAGGACACGCTGCCGGTGGTCTACGAATACATGCGCGACTACCTGGAGCTCGGATACGAAGCCATCGCCGCTGGCGTCGAAGCGGATGCCCGCGGCGGCAAGAGTGCGCACGACGTGCTCGCGCGGCTCGGTGAAGTCTCGCAACGCGTGTTGATCATGACTTCGGATACCGACAGCCTGGCGCCGGCCTACAACCGCGCGCTGGAGCGTGCGCGCAATTCGCGCGGCCACAAGTTCGCCGGCAACCATCCCATCCTGACGCCGGCCCGCGCCGCCGAGTACGCGCAGGTAGTGGTGGGGTTCGCGCGCCGCTGAGCGCGCCTCAGGCGGGCAGCGTGTACGGAAGCGTGAGCGGGCCGCTCACGCGCGCCATCGCTGCGCCGTCCGCCGCGGGTTTCTCCGCGCCCGCATCGTCGCTCCCGGCTGCCGCGTAGTTCCCGACCGCCAGCAGTTCCTGCGCGCCGGGCCCGTCGTCGACGGTGCGCACCACGATGAGTGCGCGCCCGTCGCCGGCCTGGGCCGTCTGCCCCGGCTCGAGCCGCACGCCGGACAGGTTGTGCCAGCGTTGCATGCGCCGTTTCACGCGGCCGCGATAGTGCGCGCGCGCGATGACTTCCTGCCCCGTGTAACAGCCCTTGTCGAAGGCGATGGCGCCTAACAAGTCGAGATTGAGCATCTGCGCCACGAAGTTTTCGCTGGTGGCCGCATAGACCTGCGGCAATCCCGCGGAGATGTCGGCGCGCTCCCAGGACTCGCGCGTGCCTTCACCGGCGGTGAAGGGCGTATCCGCCGGCAGGATCAGCACCCGGCGGCTGCCCCAGGGCAGCGCGGCGCCCTCGGCGGAGGTCTCGATCGGCGCGCAGCCCAGGACGCGATACGCGCCGGATTCGTCCGTGATGCGCACCTTGGCGCGCAACACGAACTTCGACAGGCGCTGCACGACGGCTGCGGCAAGTTCGCGCGGCAGCACCGCGAAGAATTCCTCCGGCGAGGTGCGTACCACCGCGAGCAGCGCGATGACGCGGCCCTGCGGGTTGTGGAATCCCGCGAAGCTGCTGGCGCCGACATCGAGCTTCTCGATGTCGGCGGACAATTGTCCCTGCAGGAATCGCGCGGCATCGGCTCCACGAATCGCCAGCACGCCGAGCGCGGCGGCACCTTGCGAAAGGTCGACGCCAACCGGCCCGCTCATCTTTGTTTTTGCTCGTGTTTCATGTGGTCTAAGCGAGGCGATTCTGGCAGAATTTGCGCCCGTGCCGCATGCCCCATCCGACGTAGTTCCCGCGCCCGAAAGCGCTGCTGTTCGCGCGCCAGAATCGCCGCCGCCGCCCCGGGCCGCAGCGGCGCAGGAGCGCGTGGAACGTGGCGGTCCCGCAGGCCCCGAGCCCACGCGCTTCGGTGACTGGGAACGCAACGGCCGTTGTATCGACTTCTGAGCGCCATGAACCAACGTCCGCTATCTCCGCATCTCGGCGTGTACAAGTTCATGTACACGATGACGCTGTCCATCCTCCACCGGATCACCGGCGTCGCGGTGTCGGTGGGATTCCTGGTGATGGCCTGGTGGCTGATGGCGCTGGCCTCGGGACCCCATGCGTACGCGCGGGCGGTCGAGTGCCTGCGGACGCCCGTCGCGCGACTGGTCCTGGCCGTCTTCGCGTTGAGCTTCATCTACCACTTCTGCAATGGCATCCGGCACCTGGTGTGGGATACCGGCCGCGGGCTCGAACGGGCACAGGCGCGCAACAGCGGCCGCGTGGTCATCGTGGCCACCCTGGTGTTGTTTGCGCTGCTGGTGTGGAGCGTGCGGACATGAGCCTGCGCACCCCACTGGGCCGCGTGCTCGGCAAGGGATCCGCCGGCGAAGGCACCGGCCACTGGTGGCAGCAGCGCGTCACGGCCATCGCGCTCATCCCTCTGTCGCTGTGGTTCCTCGCCGGGCTGCTGCAACGACATGCGGGCATGTACGTCGAGATGCAGGAGTGGTTGTCGCGGCCCTGGCCAGCCGTGCTCGGCGTGCTGCTGGTCGTGACGCTGGCCTGGCACTCGAAACTCGGCGTGCAGGTGGTGATCGAAGATTACGTCCACGGCAAGGGCACCAAGACGTTCCTGCTGTTGCTCTCGACTTTCCTGCATGCCCTCGCCGCCTTCGCTGGGGTGTTCGCGCTGCTGAAACTCGCGCTGTCCGCATGACCACCAAAGAATACGAATTCATCGATCACACCTACGACGTCGTGGTCGTGGGTGCCGGCGGCGCGGGTTTGCGCGCCACGCTGGGACTCGCCGAGGCGGGACTGTCCACGGCCTGCCTGACCAAGGTGTTCCCGACCCGCAGCCACACGGTAGCTGCGCAGGGCGGCATCTCCGCCGCGCTCGCCAACATGGGTGAAGACGACTGGCGCTTCCACTTCTACGACACCATCAAGGGCTCGGACTGGCTCGGCGACCAGGACGCCATCGAGTTCATGTGCAAGGAGGCGCCGGCCGCGGTCATCGAACTCGAGCACTACGGCGTGCCGTTTTCGCGCACCAGCGACGGCCGCATCTACCAGCGCCCGTTCGGCGGCATGACCACGCATTACGGCAAGGGCACGGCGCATCGCACTTGCGCGGCAGCGGACCGCACCGGCCACGCCATGCTGCATACCCTGTACCAGCAGTCGATCAAGCATCACGCCGAGTTCTTCGTCGAATACTTCGCTCTCGACCTCATCATGCAGGACGGCGCGTGCCGCGGCGTGGTGGCGCTCGATCTGGCCACCGGGCGGCTGCATCGTTACCGCGCGCACACCGTGATCCTGGCGACCGGCGGCTATGGCCGCGCGTATTTCTCCTGCACCTCGGCGCACACCTGCACGGGTGACGGCGGCGGCATGGTGCTGCGCGCCGGCCTGCCGCTGCAGGACATGGAATTCGTGCAGTTCCATCCCACGGGTATCTATGGCGCCGGCTGCCTGATCACCGAGGGCGTGCGCGGCGAGGGCGGCTATCTCACCAATTCAGAGGGCGAGCGCTTCATGGAGCGCTACGCGCCGAATGCCAAGGACCTCGCCTCGCGCGACGTCGTGTCGCGCTCCATGACCATCGAGATCCGCGAAGGGCGCGGCGTGGGCAAGCACAAGGACCACATCCACCTGCATCTCGAGCACCTGGGTCCCGAGGTGATCCAGGAGCGGCTGCCGGGCATCGCCGAGACTGCGCGCATCTTCTCCGGCGTCGACGTGAACAAGGATCCCATCCCGGTGTTGCCCACCGTGCACTACAACATGGGCGGCATCCCCTGCAACGTGCACGGCGAAGTCGTCACCATGAAGGATGGGAATCCCGACTCGGTGGTGCCGGGCCTCATGGCCGTCGGCGAAGCCGCGTGCGTCTCGGTGCACGGCGCGAATCGCCTCGGCAGCAATTCGCTGCTGGACCTCGTGGTGTTCGGACGCGAAGCCAGCCGCCACGCCGCGACGATCGTGAAGCCCGGCCACAAGCACGCGCCGCTCGCGAAGGACGCCGGCGACTTCGCCGTCGCGCGCCTCGACCGGTTGCGTCACGCCGCGGGTCCGCGGCCGACCGCGGAGATCCGGCTCGAAATGCAGAAGACCATGCAACGCGACGCGGCGGTATTTCGCACCGGGCAGAGCCTGCAAGAGGGCGTCGAAGCGCTGTCGAAGACCTACGCGTCGTTTGCCGACGTGCGCGTCGCCGACCGCAGCCTGATCTGGAATACCGACCTGGTCGAGACCTTCGAACTCGAGAACCTGCTCGGGCAGGCGATGGCGACCATCGTGTCGGCGGAGAACCGCAAGGAAAGCCGTGGCGCGCACGCGCGCGAGGACTTCAAGGACCGCGACGACCAGCAGTGGCACAAGCACACGCTGTGCTGGGTGGATGCCGGTGGCAGCACCCGCATCGACTACCGTCCCGTGCACATGAACACGCTCACGAAGGACGTCGAGCCGATTCCGCCGAAGGCGAGGACGTATTGAGATGGCCGAATTCACGCTTCCCGCCAACTCGAAGATCGACAAGTCCGCCGGCAAGCTGCACAAGGCGCCGGCAGGCGCGACGAAAGTCCGCAAGTTCGTCATCTACCGCTTCGATCCGGATTCCGGCGCCAACCCGCGCATGGACACCTATGAAGTGGACATGGACGCCTGCGGCCCGATGGTCCTGGACGCATTGATCAAGATCAAGAACGAGATTGATCCCACGCTCACGTTCCGCCGTTCCTGCCGCGAGGGAATCTGCGGCAGCTGCGCCATGAACATCGGCGGCATGAACACACTGGCCTGTACCCGCGCCTGCGACGATCTCAAGGGTGACGTGAAGATCTATCCGCTGCCGCACATGCCGGTGGTGAAGGATCTCGTCCCCGATCTCACCAATTTCTATGCCCAGTACGCGGCGGTGAAGCCCTGGCTGCAGGCGCGCACGCCGGCGCCGCCCGACCGTGAACGGCCGCAGAGCAAGGAAGACCAGGAGAAGATCGACCGGCCCTCAGCCTGCATCCTCTGCGCCTGTTGTTCGACGTCCTGCCCGAGTTACTGGTGGAACAGCGACCGTTACCTGGGTCCCGCCGCCTTGCTTGCAGCGTACCGCTGGATCATCGACTCGCGCGATGAGGCCACGGGCGAAAGACTCGACGATCTCGAGGATCCGTTCCGGCTGTACCGCTGCCACACGATCATGAATTGCACGGAAGCCTGTCCCAAGGACCTGAACCCGGCGAAGGCGATTGCCGAGATCAAGAAGATGATGCTCGAGCGCCAGCACTAGCTGTGGGAAAACCCCCTTCAAGCTTCACGGACGGCGCCGCTTCGGCGCCGTTTTCCGACGTGGCGCGTGAGCGCCTGACAAGGAAGCTCGAGTGGCGCTGCCGGCGGGGCATGAAGGAACTCGACCTGCTGCTGCTGCGCTACCTGCGGGAGCGTCACTCGCGCGCCTGCCACGATGAACGCGCCGCATTCGAGGAATTTCTCGAATTGCCCGACCCCGAGATCGCGCGTTATCTCATCGCCGGAGATGTCCCGGACGATCCCCGCCAGGCGGCCCTGTGCCGCGCCCTGCTGCAGGCGAATTGATCTCAATCCCTCCTGGCGCGCCGTGACGCTGGTGGTGGCGTGGACATGCGTCCTGGTCTGCACGCTGCTGGTCGCCGTAGCGCTGCCCTTGCCGGTGCGAATTGCCATCTGTGTGTGTGCCGCCACGGGCGCGGGGTCAAGCCTCCAATCCGTGTTTCTGCACCGGGGGTCGAATGCCATCCGGGCGCTGGTGTGGACTGACAAAGGTCAAATGACCGCGCTGCTGGAATCGGGCCAGACCGGGTATCCGGTCACGGTTCGGCCCGGATCGTTCCGCCTGGGGCGCCACGGCGTGCTGTTATGGCTGGACACCGGCGAACACCGCCGCGCGGTGTTTGTCGATGCCGGGAGCCACGAAGTCCGGGCATACCGCAGCCTCTGCCGGCGCCTGAACGGGGCTCCCGGGAGGTTCCCGGGCGAGCCTGAACAGGCAAGCTGATACCATGCGTCCCCAAGGTTTGAAGTGCGTCACGTGCCATTGAAAATCATTCGATTAGACCCGTTCGCGGCTGAAACTTTCGCGGGCGTTCAGGGTCTATTCAGCCTGTCGAGAGCCGGGGTATTCCGGTGACGACGGAAGAAAGTGACCTGGTGCTCGTCAAGCGCGTGCAACGCGGTGACAAGAGCGCGTTCGACCTGCTGGTTCGCAAGTACCAGCACAAGGTGGTGAAGCTGGTGTTGCGTTACGTGCGAAACCCGGCCGAAGCGGAAGACATTGCGCAGGAAGCGTTCATCAAGGCTTATCGGGCATTGCCACAGTTTCGCGGAGACAGCGCTTTTTATACGTGGATGTACCGCATTGCCATCAACACCGCCAAGAACAGTCTCGCCTCGCGAGATCGCAGCCCGATCGCCTACGACCTCGACCTGACCGACCCTGAGGAATCGCACAGCGTGCAGACCAAGCTTCAGGACCCCGACACCCCCGAAGGCATGGCCCTCACGGAAGAAATTCGCGGAATCGTGAACTCTGCGATCGAAGGATTGCCTGAGGAACTCAAGACAGCCATCGTGCTGCGCGAACTCGATGGACTGAGTTACGAAGAGATCGCCGCGGCGATGGAATGCCCCGTCGGAACGGTGCGATCGAGAATTTTTCGAGCGCGCGAGGCCATCGACAAGCGCCTGCGCGAAGTGTTTGAAGGCGGCCTGGGCCGCACCGAGGAAATGGTATGAACGAAGAGCGTCAGAACGAGCGGGACAGCCAGCTGTCCGCCATGTTCGACGGCGAATTGTCGGCAGCTGAATGCGAATTGCTCGCACGCAGGCTGACGCGCGACGACGGACTCCGTGCCCAGTGGTCGCGTTACGCGCTGATCGGTGCAGCCTTGCGTGCCGAACGCGGCGTGAAGCTGGACGACAACGTCGCGCGCCGCGTGCAGGCCGCGATTTCCCAGGAAGCCACTTACGGCGATTCCTCCTCGACCGAGGTCGCCGGCTCGACCCGTGCCAATACCGCTGCCGTTGCGAAGCCTGCCTCCCGCTGGATGCAATTCGCGCGCCCGGCCGCCGGCGCCAGCATCGCCGCGGGCGTCGCGGCCGTGTCCATCCTGTGGCTGAGGACGCAGGGCACCGACCCGGCGCTGGTGGCCATGGGGGTGGATGAAACCGCCGCCCCGCAGCCCGAATCCATCGTGCTGCAGCCGGAACCCGTCGATACGCAGATCACGCTGGCGGCCTCGCCGCCGCAGGCAGGGTCCGTGCTGAAAGGCGAGCCGGACTACAGCACGCCGGCGCCGAGTCCACAGGCCAGTTTCGCGCCGCCGGCGCGCTTCGCGAACTACGTGGTCGCACACAGCGAATACTCCGGCCCGCTGGCGCGGCGCATGGCGCTGCTCGGCATCGTGGGCAGTGACGGCCAGGCCGATGTCGAGGCACCGGCCGAAGTGGATGCGACGACTGCGACCGCAGCTCCGGGAGCCGCCACCGATGCGCATTGATCCACGCATCCACGCCAGGCGGCTGAACGTCGCGAGATTTGCGACGTTGTCGTTGCTGCTGGGCGCGGGCGTTGTGCTCGGCGCCGAACCGACAGAGTGGCTCGAGCGCATGAACAAGGCGCTGACCACGCGCAACTACGTTGGCGTGTTCACCCACGTGCGCGGCACGCGCGCCGAGACCCTGCGCATCATCCACCGCGTGCGCGGCCGTGACGTCTCCGAGCGCCTGTTGTCATTGGACGGATCGGGCCGCGAGTTCGTCCGCGAGGGCGACGAACTGACCTGCTACCTGCCGGACAAGAGAACCGTGCTGGTCGAGCGCCGCGCTCCCGACAGCGCGCTGCTGCCGGCCATGCCCACTCTCGGTGACGGCAGCGAACTGGTATACGAGATCCGCGGCGGCGAGCGCGAGCGGCTGCTGGGACGCAAGACGCGTGTCGTTGCGCTGCATCCGCGCGATGAATTCCGCTATGGCTACCGGCTGTGGATCGACGAAGAAACGTCCATGCCGCTCAAGACGCAGCTGTGCGACAAGTCGGGCGCGGTAATCGAACAGATCCTGTTCTCGAGCATCGACCTGCCGGAGCGCATCCCCGACTCCATGTTCAAGCCGCTGGTGGACGCCTCCAACTACCGCTGGCTGCGCGCCGAGCGGCAGCTCACCGCCACCAATGCGCCACCGGCGTTGTGGGAGGCGATGCGCCTGCCGCCGGGCTTCCGCATGACCACGCGGTCACAGCAGGCCATGCCCGGCTCGAAGGAGCCCGTGGCCCACCTGGTGTTCACGGACGGCGTCGCCTCGGTGTCCGTGTTCGTCGAGCCGCGCAAGCCCGACAGCAAGCCCACCGAAGGCCCGACACAGGTCGGTTCGTCATCGGCATTCTCGACCGTGGTGGACGACCACCAGGTCACCGCCATCGGTGAAGTCCCGCCGAACACGGTGCAGTTCATCGCCGAGCAGGTGAAGTCGACGTCCAAGTCGTCCGGCCAGATGGGCATCGCGCCCCCGCGCCGTAACAAGTGACCCATCTACCCGCCGGCCTCGTGGTGCTGAGCCGCGAGGGCTGCGGGCTGTGCGCGGACATGTTGCTGGCGCTGGCCGAACTCGAGCGCAGCCAGGCGATCCCCGGCGTGACCGTGGTCGACGTCGATTCCGACCCCGAGCTGGCCCGCCGATATGGCCTCAAAGTGCCCGTCCTGCTGCTCGACGGCACTGCTATTTGCCATTACACGCTGAATTCCAACGAACTTTTGAGGCTCGTGGGGCGCCCAGCGGCTATACTTCCGCGCTAATTTTTGCCGGGCCAGGAGGGCGAGCACCCGCTCGTTTGCGGCCTGGCGGACGACCTGACCCCCTTGATGCAGCGGATCCGCAATTTCTCGATCATCGCCCACGTCGATCACGGCAAGTCCACGCTGGCGGACCGGTTCATCCAGATTTGCGGCGGTCTCGAAGCCCGCGAGATGCAGGACCAGGTCCTGGACTCCCTGGAGCTCGAGCGCGAACGCGGCATCACCATCAAGGCGCAGTCGGTCACTCTTTATTACACGTCGAAACGCGACGGCGAGCGTTACCAGCTCAACCTGATCGACACCCCCGGCCACGTCGACTTCTCGTACGAGGTGTCGCGATCACTGGCGGCCTGCGACGGCGCCCTGCTGGTCGTCGATGCCACCCAGGGCGTCGAGGCGCAGAGCGTCGCCAACTGCTACACGGCCACCGAGCTGGGGCTCGAGGTGGTGCCGGTCATCAACAAGATCGACCTGCCGTCGGCCGACCCCGAACGCGTCATCAAGGAAATCGAGGCCGTCATCGGCATACCCGCCGACGACGCCCTCAAGGTGTCGGGCAAGACGGGCGAGGGCGTCGACGATCTCATCGAGCAGCTCATCGAACGCATTCCGCCGCCCAAGGGCGATCCGGCCGCGCCGCTGCAGGCGCTGATCATCGACTCCTGGTTCGACAACTACGTGGGCGTGGTCACGCTGGTGCGCATCGTCAACGGGACGATCAAGCCCGGCGACAAGATGCGCGTGATGTCGACGGGACGCGCGTACCTGGTCGACAAGGTCGGCCGCTTCACGCCCAAGTCCGTGCCCGCGCCTTCGCTGGGCCCTGGCGACGTGGGTTTCGTGATCGGTGGCATCAAGGAAATCGACGGCGCACCCGTGGGTGACACCATCACGCTGGAACGCGCGCAGGCCGCCGAACCGCTGCCGGGCTTCAAGCAGGTGAAACCCCGCGTGTTCGCCGGCATGTTCCCCATCGCCTCCGACGACTACGACAAGTTCCGCGATGCCTTGTCGAAGCTGCGGCTCAACGACTCGGCGCTGCACTACGAGCCCGAGGTGTCCGGCGCGCTGGGCTTCGGCTTCCGCGTGGGCTTCCTCGGGCTGCTGCACATGGAGATCGTGCAGGAGCGCCTGGAACGCGAATACGACATGGACCTGATCACCTCGGCGCCCACCGTGGTCTACGAGGTCACCACCACCGATGGCGAGGTGATCAGCGTCGACAACCCGGCCAAGCTGCCGCCGGTGGACAAGATCGAGGAGCTGCGCGAGCCCATCATCCTGGCCAACATCCTGGTGCCGCCGGATCACGTCGGTGGCGTGTTGCAGCTGTGCGCCGACAAGCGCGGCGTGCAGAAGAAGATGCTGTACCTCGGCACGCAGGTGTCGCTGCAGTACGAGCTGCCGCTGGCCGAAGTGGTGCTCGACTTCTTCGACCGCCTGAAGTCGACCAGCCGCGGCTACGCGTCGTTCGACTACGACTTCAGCCACTTCCAGCCGGCGCCGCTGGTGAAGCTCGACGTGCTGATCAACGGCGACAAGGTGGACGCGCTGGCGCTGATCGTGCACAAGGACAGCGCCTACGATCGTGGCCGGCAGCTCGTCGACAAGATGCAGGAGCTGATCCCGCGCCAGATGTTCGAGGTGGCGGTGCAGGCCGCCATCGGCAGCCACGTGATCGCGCGTGCCACCGTCAAGGCGCTGCGCAAGAACGTGCTCGCCAAGTGTTACGGCGGCGACATCACGCGCAAGAAGAAGCTGCTCGAGAAGCAGAAAGAAGGCAAGAAACGCATGAAGAACGTGGGCCAGGTCGAGATCCCGCAGGAAGCGTTCCTCGCCGTGCTGAGAGTCGGAAAGAAGTAGCCATGCTCAAACAACTCATCGATCTGGTGGTCCTGGTGCTCGCGGTGCTCGCGCTGCCGGCGGTCGCGATCCACGTCTACGACCGGCTGCTGCTGGCGCCGAAGCGGCCGCTGGTCGCCGACGAGGAAGTCGCGCCGGGCGGGCGCTGGGCGCGGCTCGCCGGCAGCCTGCTGCCGTTCACGCTCATCGGCCTCGTCATCTGGCTCGACGTGCGCGTGGTGTACGGCTGGTTCCAGGAACTGGTGGTGCCGCTGAGTTTCCTCGCCATCCCGGTGGTGCTGCTGTGCCTGTACGAGAAGTTCGTGCTCGCGCCGGCGCGGCCGCGCGACGCGAAGGGCTTCAGGAACCGGCCGCCGCTCTACATCCGCATCGCCTTCCTGCTGCTGCCCTTCGTGCTCGCGGCCGTGGTGCTGAACATCGGCGTGAGCGTGGTGTTCGACTGGATCAAGCGGGCCTCCATACCGCTGAGTGTCCTGGCGGTGCCCGTGGGCCTGTGGTGCGCCATCGACAGCTGGTTCCTCGCGCCGCGCCGCCAGCTCGCGGCCGGCGACCTCGCGGTCAAGGATCCGCCGCTGCTGCGCGCCGCCTACGCGGTGCTGCCGGTGCTGATCGTCGCCGTGATCGTGCGCATGATCACGGCCGAGAGCCTCGACTTCAGCCTGGTGCTGCTGCTGCTGTCCATCGCCACCGGGCTGATCTGGCTCATCGACGTCAAGGTGTTCCGCAAGCCGCGTGAAAGCGAGCTGCGCAAGATCGTCACCGACGAGAAGCAGCGGCTGCCAGACCCGGGCACGGTCGACTACGCACGCAGCTTCTTCCCGGTGGCCGTGATCGTGTTGCTGGTGCGCGCCTTCGTGTTCGAACCGTTCCGCATCCCGTCGGACTCGATGATGCCCACGCTGCTCGACGGCGATTTCATAGTCGTGAACAAGTACGCCTACGGACTGCGACTGCCCATCGTGAACAAGACCATCCTGCAGACCGGCACCCCGCAGCGCGGCGACGTGGTGGTGTTCCGCCACCCGCCGAATCCCTCGGTCAATTTCATCAAGCGGCTGGTGGGATTGCCGGGCGACCGCGTCGAAGTGCGTGGCGACCATCTCATCATCAACGGCCAGCTGATCGGGCAGCACGAAACCGGCGACTACGTCGACAAGTGTTACGTGGGTTTCAAGTTGTCCACGGAGACCCTCGGCGACCACACTCACCAGGTGATGTCCTGTCACTCCGATGTCGCCTTGCTGCCGGCGAGGTTGTTCGAGGGTTCGTCCGCGGGTGAATCGCTGCCGTCCTGCGACCGCAAGCAGATGCAGGAGCGGGGCGGCGGAAATGTCTGCCGCCAGTCGGGCACGCCCGAGACCGACACCAACAACTACACGTTCGACGTGGTTCCGGCGGGTCATTACGTGATGATCGGCGACAACCGCGACAACAGCCTCGACAGCCGCGCCTGGGGCCTGGTGCCCGAAGAGAACCTGGTCGGCAAGGCAACGCGTATCTGGTTGAATTTCGATCCCGGGCGCTCGACGATGGTGAACGTGGATCGAATCGGCACGAAGATCGATTAATGGGAGGACACATGAGGCACAGACAACGTGGCGTGACGGCGATCGGCTGGGTCTTCCTGCTGATCCCGATGGCAATCGTGATCTACGCCGGTATCCGTATCGGCCCGATCTACCTGGACTATTACAAGGTCGTGCAGGCGCTCAAGGAAACGGCGGTGAAGCTCAAGAGCGACGAGACCCTGAATGCACAGAAAATCCGCCTGGCACTCGAGAGGCGCTTCGACACGGGCTACATCGACCTGGATCTCGAAAACGTCGCTATCGCCAAGAACGATACCGGCTGGGAGATGACCGCGGATTATTCCGAGAGCACGCCGTTGTTCGGCAACCTGTCCGTCTCGATGGATTTCAACAAGACGGTGGTCATCGAATAGATGCGGCGGTTCACATGAGCACGACGCCGGCGCAGGCGCAGATGCTCGCCACGAGGCTCGGCTACCAGCCGCGCGACCTGGCGTTGTTCGTCGTCGCGCTCACGCATCGCAGCGCCGAGGGTCCCAACAACGAACGGCTGGAGTTCCTCGGTGATTCGGTGCTGAACCTGCTGCTGTCCGAGCGCCTCTACCGCGAGTTTCCCACCGCCAGCGAGGGGGACCTGTCGCGCCTGCGGGCACGCCTGGTCAGCGAGGAACCCCTCGCCGAAATCGCATCGGACATGAAGCTCGGTGAATTGCTGCTGCTGGGCTCGGGAGAGCTCAAGACCGGCGGCTTCCGCCGCCAGTCCATCCTCGCCGATGCCTTCGAGGCGCTGTGCGGCGCCCTGTACCTGGACGGCGGGCTCGACTCGGTGCGCGCGCGCCTCGGGCCGCTGTTCGAGGCGCGCATCGCGGCGCTGCCCGAGCCGTCGACGCTCAAGGATGCCAAGACACGTCTCCAGGAATACCTGCAGGCCAATGGCCATCCACTTCCCGTGTACACCGTGAAACGCACCAGCGGCGAGCCGCATGCGCAGACCTTCCTGGTCTCCTGTGTGTTGCCGCATGCAGGTCTGGAAACCGAAGGCGAGGGCCCGAGCCGCCGACGCGCGGAGCAGGTGGCGGCGCAGGCGGCGCTGCAGGCGCTGGGTTCCCATGCCTGACGAGAACACCGTGGGCACCGGTTCACCCGGCTTTCGCGCCGGATTCGCCGCACTGGTCGGCCGCCCCAATGTCGGCAAGTCGACGTTGATCAATGCCCTGATCGGCGAGAAGGTCTCCATCGTCACGTCCCGGCCGCAGACCACGCGTCACCGAGTGCTCGGCGTGCTCAACCGGCCCGGCGTGCAGCTGGCCTTCGTCGACACGCCGGGGCTGCATCTCGGCGAACGCCGCGCGTTGAACCGCGCCATGAACCGCACCGCCGCGGCGGCGCTGGCGGACGCGGACCTGGTGGTGTTCGTGGTCGAGGCGCTGCGTTTCGGCGAGGAAGACGAGGCGGTGCTGCGGCGCATCCGCGACTCGGGGCGCGATGCGATTGCCGTCGTCAACAAGGTCGACAAGGTCAATCCCAAGGACAAACTACTGCCGTTCGTGGCCGAGCTCGCGGCCCGGCACGCCTTCCTCGACGTGGTGCCGGTGTCCGCGCAGAAGGGCGACAACCTCGAGCGGCTGATCGGCGTGATCGGCGCGCGGATGCCGGAGTCACCGGAACTGTTCCCGCCCGAACAGCGCACCGATCGCGGCATCGAGTTCCAGATCGCCGAGACCATCCGCGAGAAGCTCACCATGGAGCTGGTCGAGGAGCTGCCCTACGGCATCGCGGTCGAAGTGGAAAAGCTGTCCGAGCAGGACGAGCAACTGGTGGTCGACGCCGTCATCTGGGTCGACCGCGCGGGGCAGAAGCCCATCGTGATCGGCGCCAAGGGCTCGCGGCTCAAGCGCATCGGGCAGAAGGCGCGCGAGGAGCTCAACCAGCGCCTCGGCCGCCGCCTGCACCTCAACCTGTGGGTGAAGGTGCGCGAGGACTGGGCCGACGACGCGCGCGCACTGGCGCAGCTGGGACTCGAATAGGCGGGAGACCCGATGCAGCCGCGCGAACGCATATCCCTGGAGCCCGCGTACGTGCTGCACAGCCGCGAGTACCGCGATACCAGCCGCATCCTCGACGTGTTCACGGCACGGCACGGCCGGATCACGCTGTTCGCGCGCGGCGCACGCGGGCCGAGGTCGAAGCTGGCGTCGCTGCTCATGCCGTTTCGTCCGCTCCTGGTGTCGTGGAGCGGGCGTGGCGAAGCCGCGCAGCTCACCGGCGCCGAGTTGCAGGGTGACTCGCCGGCGCTGCCGCCGCAGCACGTGATGTCGGGCTTCTATCTCAACGAGCTCATCATCACCCTGACCACGCGCCACGATCCGCTGCCGCAGCTGTTCGAGGACTATGCCGAGGCGCTGCGGCGGCTGGCGCACGAGGCCGCGCCCGAAGCGGCGCTGCGCGTGTTCGAGAAACGCCTGCTGGCCGGCCTCGGCTACGGCCTGGAATTCGCGGTGGACGAGCACACGCACTACCAGTTTCGCATCGGGCAGGGCCTGGCCGAGGTGCGCGAGGGCGCGCCGGGGGCATACTCGGGCCGCTGCCTGCTCGCGCTGCAGGAAGAAGACCTGCGCGACGCCGAGTCGCTCGACGTGGCGCGCAAGGTGCTGCGGCAGGCCCTGGATCAATGCCTGGAAGGCCGCGAGCTTCGCACGCGCACCGTCGCGCGTTCGATGGCGCGGCGAGGAAACCCATGAGTTCCGAGAAGATAGAGCTGGGAATCAACATCGACCACGTGGCCACGGTGCGCCAGGCGCGCCGTGCGCCGTACCCGGACCCGGTGCATGCCGCGCTGCTGGCGGAGCAGGCCGGCGCGGACAACATCACGCTGCACCTGCGCGAAGACCGCCGCCACATCCAGGACCGCGACGTGCACGCGCTGCGCCCGCTGCTGCAGACGCGCATGAACCTCGAGATGGGCATTACCGCCGAGATGCTGGACATCGCCGTGGGCGTGCGCCCGCACGACTGCTGCCTGGTGCCCGAGAAGCGCCAGGAGATCACCACCGAGGGCGGGCTCGAAGTCGCCGGCGACGTCGAGCGCGTGACCGCTGCCGTGAAGAAGCTCTCTGCCGCCGGCATCCGCGTGGCGCTGTTCATCGCGCCCGATCTCGCCCAGATCGAGGCGGCCAAGCGCAGCGGCGCGCCGGTGATCGAGTTGCACACGGGCAGCTACGCCGAGGCCACGGGACCCGCGCAGGCGCGCGAGCTGGAGCGCCTGTCGACGGCCGCCAAGCGCGCCGCGAACCTCGGGCTCGAGGTGCACGCCGGGCACGGGCTCACGTACAACAACGTGACGCCGGTGGCCGCGATATCGGAAATCGTCGAGCTCAACATCGGTCACTGCATCATCGGCCGCGCCATCTTCACCGGCCTCGAGAAGGCCGTCCGCGACATGAAGGCGCTGATGATCGGGGCACGGCGGTGATCTTCGGTATCGGCGTCGACGTGCTCGAGGCCGCGCGCGTCAAGAAGGTCTACGACCGTTTCGGCGAACATTTCCTCGACCGGCTGCTGCTGCCGGCCGAGCGTGCGCAACTCGCCAAAACCCGGCGAACCGAGCGATTTCTCGCCATGCGTTTTGCCGCCAAGGAGGCCATCGTCAAGGCCATGGGCACGGGTTTCGCGCATGGCATGTGGATCCGCGACGTGGGTGTGGTGCAGAACGCCTGGGGCCGGCCCGAGGTGGTGTACTCGGAACGCGGGGAAAAAATGCGCCGCAAGCTGGGCATCGGCGGTGGCCACATCACGCTCACCGACGAGGCCGGTTTGATCGTGGCTGTGGCGGTGCTCGAAGCCGCGCCCCAGAAACCGCCGGCGAAGAAGCCGGCTCCGAAGAAGAACGCACCGAAGAAGGTGGCGCGGCGCAAGACGCGCCAGGCGCCGCGCGCGAGGCCCCGATGAACACGCTGGTATTCGACATCGAAACCGTGCCGGACGTGGAATTCGGCCGGCGACTGTTCGGGCTCGAGGGCCTGGACGACGAGGAAGTGGGCAAGGCCATGCAGGCGCGCGCGCGCCAGGATTCGGGCAGCGATTTCCTGCCGCACGAACAACATCGCGTCGTGGCCATCTCCTGCGCCTTCCGTTCGCGCGACGGCTTTCGCGTCTGGAGCCTGGGCGACGAGAACGCGCCGGAGCGCGAGCTGGTGCTGCGTTTCTTCGACGGTATCGAGAAGTACTCACCCGAGCTCGTGAGCTGGAATGGCGGCGGGTTCGACCTGCCGGTGCTGCATTACCGCGCACTGCGGCTCAAGGTGCAGGCGCCTCGCTACTGGGAGATCGGCGACGAAGACCAGAGCTTCCGTTACAACAATTACCTGAGCCGTTATCACTGGCGGCATCTCGACGTCATGGACGTGTTGTCGGGATTCCAGGGACGGGCGCGGGCCTCGTTGTCCGATACCGCCGTGCTGCTTGGGTTTCCCGGCAAGCTGGGCTTCGACGGCTCGCAGGTCTGGGGTGCGTACCAGCGCGGCGAGATCACGCGCATCCGCCGTTACTGCGAAACCGACGTCATCAACACGTGGCTGGTCTACCTGCGCTTCCAGCACATGCGCGGCCGGCTCACGGATGCCGGGCTGGAAGAGGAGATGGCCCGCACGCGCGCCTGGCTCGCCGAGGCCAGGCAGCCTCACTTCGACGAGTTCCTCGCGGCCTGGAGCCCGGGCGCATGAGCCGGCAGGCACGCCTGGCCAGGGCGGCCGTGGAGACCGGCGTCGTCGCGGACCTCACGCACGAGGCCGAAGGCGTGGTGCGCAACGAGGGCGGCAAGGTGGTGTTCGTGTCGGGCGCCTTGCCCGGCGAGCGCGTGAGCTTCCGCCGCGTGAGTTTCCACAGGAGCCACGACGAAGCCGAGCTGGTCGAGGTGCTCGAGCCGTCGACGCACCGCGTGGCGCCACGCTGCGCGCACTTCGGCGTGTGCGGCGGATGCGCGATGCAGCATCTCGACCCGGCCGCGCAGCTCGAGGCCAAGCAGAAGGAACTGGCTGCCAACCTGGAACGCATCGGCAATGTCACGCCGGACGAGTGGCTGCCACCCTTGTTAGGCCCGGTGTGGAACTACCGGCGGCGCGCGCGGCTGTCGTCGCGCTACGTGGCCAAGAAGGGTCGCAGCCTGGTCGGTTTTCGCGAGAAGCAGGGCAAGTACGTCGCCGACGTGACGCGCTGCGAAGTGCTGGCCGAACCGGTCGCCTCGCTGGTCGGCGCGCTCGGGCAGCTGCTCACGGGCATGCAGCGCCGCGAGAGCATCCCGCAGATCGAGGTGGCGCTGTCGGACGGCGAGCGCGTGCTGGTGTTGCGCGTGCTCGATGCGCTGCCGCCGGACGACCTCGCGGCGCTGCGCGAGTTCGAGCGCGCCCACCGCCTGCGCATCCTGCTTCAGCCCGGCGGACTCGACAGCGTCGAGCCCATGACACCCGGGCCCGTGGACCTGCATTACCGGCTCGAGGACTTCGACTTGCGCCTGGATTTCGGTCCCACCGACTTCGTGCAGGTGAACGGCTCCATCAACAACGGCATGGTGGCCCGCGCCATCGAACTACTGGAGGTCTCACCCTCCGACCGCGTGCTGGACCTGTATTGCGGGCTGGGCAACTTCACTCTGCCCCTGGCCCGGCGTGCCGGCTCGGTCGTGGGCGTGGAAGGCGAGGCCGGGCTCATCGGCCGGGCCCGGGCCAATGCCAGGGCCAATGGCATCGAGAACGCCACTTTCCACGTGGCCGACCTGTCGGTCGAGCCGGACCGGACCCTGGCCTGGATGAAAGGGGGGTACGACAAGGTCCTGTTAGACCCTCCACGGGTGGGGGCGCGCGAGGTTTTGAGCGCCGTTGCACATCTTGCGCCGCGGCGGGTGGTGTATATCTCCTGTCACACGGGCTCGCTTGCGCGTGACCTGGGCGTGCTGACCCACGACCTGGGCTTCCGCTTACGCGCCGCCGGTGTACTTGATATGTTTCCGCACACCACACACGTGGAGTCCATGGCGGTGCTCGAAAGGGTGCCGTAGAGGGGGCTCCGGAAGACTGCCAACAAGACTGGACGATCCACCGTGACCCTGGGCCCACTGATGGTCGATGTCGCCGGCCTCGAGCTCACGCCCGAGGATCGCGAGGTATTGCGCCATCCCCTGGTCGGCAGCGTGATCCTGTTCACGCGCAACTACGCCTCTTCCGAGCAACTCGCGAAGCTCGTGGCCGACATCCATGCGGTACGCACCCCGGCGCTGATCGTCGGCGTCGACCAGGAAGGCGGCCGCGTGCAGAGATTCCGGCCCGAGTTCTCGCAGCTGCCGCCGCCGCGGCGCATCGGCCATGCCTTCGACATCGACGCCCAGCAAGGCCTGGCGCTGGCGCGTTCCATGGGCTGGCTCATGGCCGCCGAGCTGCGCGCCCACGGCGTCGACCTGTCGTTCGCGCCCTGCGTGGACATCGACTATGGCGTGAGCGAGGTCATCGGCGACCGCGCCTTCCACGCGAGGCCCGAGGTGGTGGCGCAACTGGCCATGGCCTACATGCAGGGCATGAAGGATGCCGGCATGGCCGCCACCGCCAAGCATTTCCCGGGACACGGTGCCGTCACCGCCGATTCGCACAAGTCCCTGCCGGTAGATAGGCGCGACTGGCAGGAGCTGGCCGGCGACCTGCTGCCGTACCGCCGGCTCATCGCCAACGGGCTGCCCGGCGTCATGGTGGCGCACGTGCTGTTCCCGGCCGTGGCGCCCGAGCCTGCGAGCCTGTCGCGCCGCTGGGTGCAGAACGGATTGCGCGAGGAACTGCGCTTCGAAGGCGCGGTGTTCACCGACGATCTATCCATGGGCGGCGCCGCCGAATACGGCGACATCGTGGCGCGCGCCACCGCCGCCCTCGACGCCGGCTGCGACGTGCTGCCGGTGTGCAACGACCGTGACTCGGTCGCCCGCCTGCTGGACGAGCTGCGCTGCGAGATCCAGCCCAGCTCGCACCTGCGCCTGGTGCGCATGCGCGGCCGTGCCGCGCCGGAACGCGGCGAATTGTTTGCCGGCGATACCTGGCGCGCCAGCCAGGAATTGCTGGCCCAGTCGGCCGCGCCGCCCAAGCTGAATCTCACGGCGGGCAACGCATGAACGGTTTCCAGGGCGACTTCCTGCGCGGTGCGCTCGACGTGGCGCCCGAAGGCGTCGTGATCTGCGAGGCCGGCGGCGATCGCGTGGTGGTGTACGTGAATCCCGCCTACTGCCGCCTCACCGGCTACGAGGTGGGCGAACTGGTGGGCAAGAACCTGCGCATGCTGCAGGGTGACGACCGCGAGCAGCCGGAGCTCGTGCAGCTGCGCGATGCCCTGCGCCACGCCGAGCCGGTGCGTTCGCTGCTGCGCAATGTCCGCAAGGACGGCACCGTGTTCGTGAACGACATGCAGATCTACCCGCTCAAGGATTCGAACGGGCAGGTGACGCACTTCATCGGCTACCACCGCGAAGGCGGCACGCGCAACAAGTCGGGCGAATCGGGCATCCGCGGCCTGCCGAACTGGGTGCGCGAGGACCGCCTCACCGGGCTGGCGTCGCGTTATTACTTCGAGGACGTCCTCAAGCGCGATTTCGCGCTGGCGCAGCGTGACAAGACCGACATCGCGCTGCTGCTGTTCGACATCGACCAGCTCGGGCCCTACAACGAGATCTTCGATCGCGCCGGCGGCGACGCCGTGGTCAAGCGCGTGGCGCGCGCCATTGCCGCCTCATTCCGCCGCGGCAGCGACGTCGTGGGCCGCTGGGAAGGCGCGAGCGTCATCGTGCTCATGCACGGCACGCAGCCCGACCACGTGATCCAGCACGCCACCACGGTCGCGCACCGCGTGCGCGAACAGCAGATCCATCACCCGCGTTCCACGCAGAAGTACGTGACGGTGAGCGGCGGCGTGGCCATCCACACCGCGCGGCCCGAGGACAGCGCCGAGAAATTCCTGCGCGCGGTGGAGTCGGCCGTGGCGCGCGCCAAGGAGCAGGGGCGCAACCGCATCATCGTCGCGGAAGAATCCGACTTCCGCTGATTACCTGCCGCCGGTGGCCTTGCTCGCCGGCGTCACCAGCGCGATCACGCCGAACGCCGGGTGGTCGTAGTAGTTGCGTTCGAAGCGCTTCACGCGCCGCGATTCGTTCATGCTGAACACCGTGCCGGGCGCCGCGCCCAGGCCTTCCGGTGGATTCGAGGGCTGGTAGTTCAGCGACATGCCGAGGTGCAGGTAGTTGCCGCTCTCGAAGTAGATCATCCCGGACAGCCCCGGGACATTGCCGGCGAGCTTCTGCACCGTGAACCCGGCGCGCGAACCCCATGAACTCGCCGTCTGCTGCCACGCGAAATGCGCGATCGGCGGGTAGTTCGACGTGTTGCGCAGCCGCGCGGCGATGTCATTGAGCTGGAACTGCGAGGAGGGCACGACTTTCACGAAGCGTCCGGTGACCGGTGAATCGGGTGTCTCCGGCCCTCGGGCCACCGGCCGTGCACTCCAGTCTTCCGGGCCACCCGCGCCGCTCATGTTGCGGAACACGATGACCTCGATGGTGTACACGGTCTGCGCCGGCGTGGCCTGCGCCAGCGCGGTCGGCTGCGAAGCCAGGATCCCGGTGAGCGCGAACAGCGCGACGGCAAGCATCTTCATGGGGCGAAAGTATAGCGGGTACTTCAAGAGGGTCTCCGGGCGGAATGGTCCGCCGGGCGGGCGGGTGGGCCGCGCAGTTCGCCGAGGAATTTCTCGGCGAATTCGAAGCGCTCGGCCTCGTCGGTCTCGTACGAGATCCGCAGCTTGAGGGGTCCTTCCAGGCGATAGTCGCGATCCGGGTGCTGCACCAGCCGTATGACCGATTTCGGGTCCACCTGGTTCGACTCCTCGAACAGCGCGTATCCACCCTGGGCGCCCAGGTCGAGGCGGCGTACACCGATGGCGCGCGCCGCGAGTTTGAGCCTGGCGACGCGCAGCAGGTTGGTGGCCGGCGGCGGCAGCGGCCCGAAACGGTCGACGATCTCCTCGGTGAGCTCATCGATGGCGGCATTGTCCGGCGCGGCGGCCAGGCGCTTGTACAGCGCCAGGCGCGCGGGCACGTCGGCCACGTAGCTTTCGGGCAGCAGCGCCGGCAGGCGCAGTTCCACCTCGGCGGTGGCCGCGAGCGGCCGGTCGAGCACCGGCTCGCGGCCTTCCTTGAGCGCCTTGACGGCCTGCTCGAGCAGGTCGAGGTACATGGTCAGCCCGATCTCGGTGAGCTCGCCGCTCTGCGACTCGCCTAACAACTCGCCGGCGCCGCGGATCTCCAGATCGTGCGTGGCGAGCACGAACCCGGCGCCCAGGTCCTCGAGCGACTCGATGGCCTCGAGGCGCTTCACGGCATCGGCGGACATGGCCTTGCGCGGCGGCGTCAGCAGGTAGGCATAGGCGCGGTGGTGCGAGCGGCCCACGCGGCCGCGCAGCTGGTGCAGCTGCGCCAGGCCCAGGCGGTCGGCGCGGTCGATCATGATGGTGTTGGCGGTGGGCACGTCGATGCCGCTTTCGATGATGGTCGTGCACACCAGCATGTTGAAGCGGCGGTGGTAGAAATCGACCATGAGCCGTTCGAGATCGCGCTCGCGCATCTGCCCGTGGCCGACGCGCACCTCGGCCTCGGGAATGAGCTTCGCGATCTCCTGCGCGGTCTTCTCGATGGTCTCGACAACGTTGTGCACGAAGTACACCTGGCCGCCGCGGCGGAACTCGCGCAGCGCCGCCTCGCGCAGCGTGGGCGCATGCCACTCGGTGACGAAGGTCTTGATGGCGAGCCGCTCGGCCGGCGGCGTCGTGATCAGCGACAGGTCGCGCAGTCCGCCGAGGGACATGTTGAGCGTGCGCGGGATCGGAGTCGCCGTGAGCGTGAGCACGTGCACCTCGGCGCGCAGCGTCTTGAGCTTCTCCTTGTCGCGCACGCCGAAGCGGTGTTCCTCGTCGACGATGACCAGCCCGAGCTCCTTGAAGCGCACGTTGGCATGCAGCAGCCGGTGCGTGGCGATGACGATGTCGACGGTGCCTTTCTCGATGCCCTCGATCACCGCGTTGGTTTCCTTGCCGGTGCGGAAGCGTGACAATGACTCGATGCGCACCGGCCAGTCGGCGAAGCGGTCGCGGAAGTTAGCGGTGTGCTGTTCGGCGAGCAGCGTGGTGGGCACCAGCACGGCCACCTGCTTGCCGGCCTGCGCCGCCACGAAGGCGGCGCGCATCGCGACTTCGGTCTTGCCGAAGCCAACGTCGCCGCAGACCACGCGGTCCATGGGCTTCTCGCTCGCGAGGTCCTGCATGACCTGGCGGATGGCCTCGGCCTGGTCGGCGGTTTCTTCGAAGGGGAAGCTGCTGGCGAAGGCCTGGTATTCGAGCTCCTTCGCCGGTAACGCCGGGCCGCGCTTTGCCTGGCGCTGCGCGTACAGATCAAGCAATTCGGCGGCGACGTCACGGATCTGGTCGGCGGCGCGCTTGCGCGCCTTCGCCCACTGGTCGGTGCCCAGCTTGTGCAAGGGCGCGCTTTCCGGCGCGGCGCCCGAGTAGCGCGACACCAGGTGCAGCTGCTGCACGGGCACGTACAGCTTGTCGCCACCGGCGTACTCGAGCACCACGAACTCACCGTCCTGGCCGGCCACCTGCATCATCTGCAGCCCGATGTAGCGGCCGACGCCGTACTCCTCGTGCACCACCGGCGCTCCCGGCCCGAGCGTGGTGAGATCGCGCAGGATGGCCTGCGGATCGGCGGCCGCGCGCCGGCGCCGCCGCTCCTGCCGCGCGCGCTGGCCGAACAACTGCGCCTCGCCGAACACGGCGATCGGCGGCTCGGCCACGTGCAGCCCGGCCATTTCCGGCGCCACCGTGATCGAGAACCGGGCGCTCCCGTCGACGAACTCGTGCCAGCCCGCCACCGGCACCGGCGTGAGTCCGGTGGAGCGCAGCATCTCGAGCAGGACTTCGCGCCGTCCGGCCGAATCGGCCGCCAGCAATACGCGCCCGGCAAACTGCGCGAGGAATGCGGCGAGCGGCGCCAGCGGCTTTTCGGCTCGCAGGTCGATGCGCCATTCCTGGGGCGCGGCGGTCGGGAAGTTGTGGCCGCGGCTCGCGTCCTCGACCTTGAAGCTCTCGTAGTCGACGCGCGTGAACCCGTCGAGCCGGGACTCCAGCTCCGCGGGCGACAGGTACAACTCGTCCGGCGACAGCACCGGGCGTTCGATGTCGTGGCGGCGTTCCTCGTAACGCTCGGCCACTGCGGCTGCCGCGCGCTCCACGGCGCCCGCGATGTCGCTGGCCGCGCAGACCACGGTGTCGGGCGGAAGATAGTCGAGCAGCGTGTCGGTGGAATCGAAGAACAGCGGCAGGTAGAACTCGATGCCGGGCGGCGCCAGGCCGTCACTCACGCCGCGGTAGATCACGCTGCGCGTGGGATCGCCTTCGAAGCGCTTGCGGTGGCGCAGCCGGAAGGCCTTCACCGAGTCCGCGTCCAGCGGCAGCTCGCGGCCGGGCAGCATGCGCACGTTCTGCAGGGCGGCGCCCGAGCGCTGCGTGTCCGGGTCGAACTCGCGGATGGCTTCGATTTCGTCGTCGAACAGGTCGATGCGCAGCGGCGTCTTCGCGCCCATGGGAAACACGTCGAACAGCGAGCCGCGCAGCGCGAACTCGCCGGGCGCCGTCACCTGCGACACCGAGGCGTAGCCGGACTCCACCAGGCGCGCACGCAGCGGCTCCAGCGGCAGCCGGTCGCCCACCGCGAGGTTGAAGGTGCGCCCCTCGACGTAGCCGCGCGGCGGCAGGCGCTGGCCGAGCGTGTCCGCCGCGGCCAGCAACACCGCGGATTGCAGCCGCGGTAGTTCGGCGAGCGCCGCCAGTCGTTCGGAGATGATGTCCGGGTGCGGCGAGAACACATCGTAGGGCAGCACTTCCCAGTCGGGCAGGGCATGGATGCGTGCGGGGTCGCCGAGGAAGAAACCGAGCTCCGCGCGCAGCTGGTCCAGTTCGCGCGCGTCACGCGCGATCACGAGCCAGGGCCGGGGGTCGGATTCGACCGCCTCGGCGATCGCCAGGCTGCGGGCCGAGCCATAGAGCTGCCGCCATGACTGGCGTGCATGGGCTGCGGGCAGGGGTGGTTGAAGCAGGGATGGCATTGCGAAAGCGCGGCAGCTTACCCTCGGTTCCGGCGAGTGCAAGTTCGCAATTGGAGGCAGGCTGGGTCAGGATTTTCCGCGGAGTTGCGGGCTGAAGCGCTGCCCTGCGCCTGCCACGTGGTGCGCGGCGCCAGTCATGACGACGTACGTTTATCGACTATTGGCGCTGGCCAACCGGCGATTCGATGCGGGACGGCCGGTGGCGCATGAAAGCAGGTTCGTCGGGCCCAAGGACCGAGCCCGCTGAAATTGCGCCGGGGATTGTGGCAACCGCTGAGGCGGGATCAGCTGCCGACGACCACCGCGTGCAGCACCTTGTCGTGCTCGAACACCACGACGAAGTTCGGATAGAACCACTTGGTGATGGGCGGGTTGCCGACCGGGCTGCTCTTGTTGGAGGGGGCTCCGAAGCGGGCTTCCACCGCCGCCATGGTCGACCCGCGCTGCGGGGTTTCCACGCCCGACGGCTTCACCGTCACCTGGCCGTCGATGGCGAGGGTTTCGCTGAAAGCGGGCGCCGACAGGGCTAACGCAATGGCAATGACCGAGCTCTTCCAGGCAAGCATGGCTGTCTCTCCTCCACACGGCCGGCGACTCGACCGTGGCCGGAATATACGCCCGGCTATGGCAAATGGAGCCCTTGTCGCCGGCAGACGACTGCATCTAACAGCACTTTTGTGATGTCCGTCAGGTTTTTGCGCCACAATCGCGCGCGATGACGAATTCCTTGCCCTGGTTCATCGGTCTGCGTTACGTGCGGGCCCGTTCCCACAAGTTCTTCGTGTCCTTCATCACCTGGGTATCGCTGGTGTGCGTATGCCTGGGCGTCACCGCGCTCATCGTCATCCTGTCGGTCATGAACGGGCTGGAGGGGGACCTGCGCGAGCGGCTGCTGTCCCTGTCCGCGCACGCCCGCATCTACGCGGAAGCGGGCACGACGCCACCCGCCTGGGAGGCGCTGGCCGCCAAGGTACGAACCGCGCCCAACGTCACCGGCGTGTCGCCGTACCTCGAGATCGAGGCGCTGGCCGTGCGCAAGCCCGACATGGTGCCGGTGCGGCTGCGCGGCATCGATCCCACGCACGAAGGCGAGGTGGCGCGTCTCGCGACTTCCATCTTCGAGGGAAGCCTGTCCGATCTCACGCCGGGCTCGGACCGCGTCATCATCGGTGCGGACATCGCCCAGGGCCTGGCGCTGCGGCCGGGTGATGCGATCACGGTGCTGGTGCCCACCACCGATGCCAATGGCGCACCCGAGCCGCGGCTGCGGGAGTTCCAGGTCGCGGCCCTGTTCGATGCCGCGGGCGAGGACTACGACAGCGGCCTGCTGTTCGCGGCGCTCGAGGACGTGCGCGCGCTGCTGCCCAACCCCGATGCGCGCATGTCGCTGCACGTGAACTTCACCGACGCGCTGGGCGCGCCGCAGTACTCGAAGGCGCTGGCCACGCTGCTGCCGGCCGGTGCAAAAGTGCGCGACTGGACGGTCGACCATGCCAGCTACTTCCGCGCCATCCGCATCGAGAAGACCATGATAGCCATCATCCTGATGCTCATCGTCGCGGTGGCCGCGTTCTACCTGGTGGCCATGCTGGCCATGGTAGTCACCGACAAGCGCACCGATATTGCAATTCTTCGCACGCTCGGCACTTCGCCGCGGCGCGTGATGGCGATCTTTCTCATCCAGGGCAGCGTCATCGCCTGGTTCGGCGTGGTGTTGGGCGTGCTGCTGGGCACGGTCATCGGCTACTACGCCGGCGACGTGGCGCATTTCCTCGAGCGGTTGTTCAACTTCGAGTTCTTCGACTCCAGCGTGTACGTGGTCACGCGGCTGCCCTCGGAACTGCGCCTGGAGCAGATCCTGTGGATCGCGGGCATCGCCATGCTGATCACGCTGCTGGCGACTATCTATCCCTCGTTGCGCGCCGCGCGGATCCCGCCGGCCGATGCCCTGAGGTACGAGTGAACATGCCGTACGAATGGCTCATCGGAACCCGTTACCTGCGTTCGCGCCACCGCAGCGGCTTCGTGTCCTTCGTGGCCTCGATGTCGATGCTGGGCCTGGGGCTGGGCGTGGCCGTGCTCATCGTGGTGTTGTCCGTGCTCAACGGCTATGAACGCGAGCTGCGCAGCCGCATGCTGGCGGTGACCTCGCATGCCACGATCGTCGGCATCGATGGCACCATCGCGGACTGGCGCAGGCGGCTCGACGTGGCCGCGCGCGAGCCCGGCGTGAATGCCGCCGTGCCGTTCATCGAATCTCGCGGCCTGCTGGCGAACGGCCAGCGCGTCGCGGGCGCCATGGTGCGCGGCGTGCTGCCGGAAGCGGAGGTGAGGGCGGTGGGCCTGGGCGACCGCCTGAAGTCCGGTTCGCTGGCGGACCTGCAGCCGGGCAAGTTCCGCGTACTTTTGGGCTCCGCGCTGGCCACCGAGCTCGGCGTCAGCGTCGGGCAGACCGTGATCCTCATGACGCCCGAGGGCAGCGCCACGCCCGCGGGCTTCGTGCCGCGGCAACGCCGCTTCACGGTGGCCGGGATATTCGAGTCGGGCATGTACGAATACGACCGCGGGCTCGCGCTCACGCACATGAGCGATGCCGCGAAGATGTACCGGCTCGGCGAACGCATCACCGGCATCCGGCTGGCGCTCGACGATCCGTTCGCGGCGCCGTCGCTGGTGCGCGACGTGGCGCGCAACATCGACTTCGAAGGTGATGGCTTCTTCGTGAGCGACTGGACGCGCGACCACGCCACCCTGTTCCGCGGCATCGAGCTCACCAAGTCGATGATGTTCTTCATCCTGCTGATCCTGGTGGTCGTGGCCTCGATCAACCTCGTGGCGACGCTGGTGATGATCGTCAAGGAGAAGCAGACGGACATCGCCATCCTGCGCACCATCGGCGCGGCGCCGGTCAACGTGCTGCGCATGTTCCTGGTGCAGGGAGCCATCATCGGCCTGGTCGGCACCGTCGCGGGCGCGCTGCTGGGCTGGATCATCTCGATGAACTTCGAGGTCATCATCAAGTTCATCGAGAAGATGGCCGAGATCCAGTTCCTCGACGCCGCGGTGTATTCCATGAGCGACCTGCCCAGCGAAGTGCAGCTGCACGACGTGGTCAAGGTGACGCTGGTCACGCTGGCGCTGACCGCCGCCGCCACTATCTACCCGGCCTGGCGCGCCTCGCGCACCATGCCCGCCGAAGCCCTGAGGCACGAATGATGACCGACAACAAGAAACCGCTGGTGCTGGAAGCGACGGGAGTTCGCCGTACCTTCCGCCAGGGCCCGATCGACCTCGAGGTGCTGCAGGGAGTGAACCTGGCGGTGCGCGAGGGCGAACGCATCGCGATTATCGGCGCCTCCGGCTCCGGCAAGACCACGCTGCTGCAGATCCTGGGCGGACTGGACAGGCCGACCGCAGGTTCGGTGATGATCGCGGGCAACGACATCCATGCGCTGGCGGAAAAACCCCGCGGCGAGCTGCGCAATCGCACGCTGGGGTTCATCTACCAGTTCCATCACCTGTTGCCGGAATTCTCGGCGCTGGAAAACGTTGCGATGCCGCTGCTCGTGCGGCGCGAGCCGAAACGCGTGGCGGAGGAGCAGGCGCGCGCCATCCTCGGCCGCGTCGGGCTGGGCGAACGCCTCGTGCACCGCCCGCAGGAATTGTCGGGCGGCGAACGCCAGCGCGCGGCCGTGGCGCGTGCCCTCGTGACGCGGCCGCGCATCGTGCTGGCCGACGAACCGACGGGAAATCTCGACGGCAACAATGCGGAGGCGGTGTTCGAGCTCATGCTCGAACTCAACCGCGAGCTCGGCACCAGTCTCATCGTCGTGACACACGACCGCCGGCTGGCGTCGCGCATGGATCGCATCCTGGAAATCGACCGCGGGAATCTGGCCGAAAAGACCTGATTACCGGCTGGTCGAACCGGCACGTTCGCGATATCTCTTGCGGACGCTGTAGCGCCAGATGACGTCGAGCAGTGCGTAGCCGACCAGGCCAACCAACACGCCCGTGATTCCGCAGCCGATCAGGAAGGGCTTCCACATGGGACCGAGCCCGTGCTGCACCCAGTCCCAGCTCATCTGGAATGCGAAGCGCCGTTCGGGTGCGCCGGTGACCAGCACGCCCACCTTGTAGGCCAGGAAGTAGACGGGAACGATGGTGAGCGGATTCACCGCGATCAGCGCCACCATGATGGTGGGAATGTTGATGCGCGCGACGATCGCCACCAGCGCCGCGAGCGGAATGTGAATGGGCAGCGGCACGAAGCAGATCGCGAGGCCGGCGCCGAAGGCAGGCGTGACGGTGCGCCGCTGCAGCGACCACAGGCGCGGGTCGCCCAGGAAGCGTTTGAAAGGTCTGAGGGCCCAATGGCTGTGCAGCGTTTCGCTGCGTGGCGTGATCTTCCGGAAGAGTCCGCGTGGCATCGGCGCGCACTTTAGCATCGGGACACCGGCGTGACCGGCGGATTCGCGCTGCTGGCGGGGGTGCTGGCCGGCCTCGCGGCGGCGGCCACGCCGGCGCCCGGTTGGGCGTGGGCCGCGCTGGGTGTGGCAACCGCCGTGTTGTGTTCGCCGCTGCGCCGATGGCCCAGGCCGCGAGCGCTGGCGTTGCTGCTGGCGGGGCTGGGACTCGCCTTGCACGACACGCAGCAGTGGCTGGCACTGCGTGTCACGGGTGCCACGAGCGATACGCGCCTGCTGCTCGAAGGCGTGGTGGCTGGTGTGCCGGCGCGCGACGGAATGGAAATCCGCTTCGACGCCGATGTCCACATCGTCACTGCGCATGCCGTGGATCCGGCGCGGCGCCGCGCACGCCTGGTCTGGCGCGAGCCGCCGGTGGAGCCGCGCGTCGGCGAGCGCTGGCGCTGGCTGGTGCGGCTTGCGCCCGACGAGGGGCGGCGCAATTTCGCGGGCATCGACGTGCAGCGCATGGCTATCCGCGACCGCGTGCACTTGCAAGGCCGGGTGCTGCCCGCGGCGCTGAATTCACGCCTGGCGCCGGCAGGCTCCTCCATCGACGCCACCCGCGCGCGCATTGGCGCGCGCATAGCCGAGCAGGTCGCGGATCCCGACGCCGCGGCGCTGCTCAGCGCGCTGGCCGTCGGGCTCACCGCCGGCATGAGCTCCGACCAGTGGCGCGTGTTCAATGCCACCGGCACCACGCACCTGGTGGCCATCTCCGGCCTGCACGTCACGATGTTCGCCATGCTGGCGCTGTTCGCGGCGCGCCGACTGTGGGCGTGTCCACCCATTTCCGCCTGCATGGATCGCGAACCTTTCGCCTTGCTGTCAGCCCTGGCCGCGGCAGGCGGTTATGCATTGCTCGCGGGATTCTCGGTGCCCACGCAACGCACCTGGCTGATGCTGACGGTGTTCGCGCTGGCGAGAATCTGTGCGCGCCACGTTGGCGCCGGCCGCACCTGGTCGCTGGCGCTCGTTGCGGTATTGCTGCTCGACGTGTTCGCGCCTCTGTCCGCGGGATTCTGGCTGTCTTTCATCGCGGTGGGCGTCATTCTCCTGGTCGAGACGACGACCCTGGCCCCGGGCTCGCGAAGCCGGCGATTCCTGCGATTGCAGCTGGCCGTGATGCTGGCGCTGGCGCCGCTCACGCTGGCGGTGTTCGGCGGCGTGTCGGTGATCGGAGTGGCGGTCAACATCATTGCCATTCCCGTGATCTCGTTCGTGTTCGTGCCCCTGGTGCTGGCGGGCGCACTGGCCGTGCTGGTCGCGCCGGCCTTGAGCGCGCCGTTGTTCACGCTGGCGGCAGAGTTGTACCACTGGCTCTGGCCGGCGCTGGTTTGGGCGGCCGATCTCGAGTTCGCCACGTGGCGCGCCGATCCCGCGGCCTGGTGGTACGCGCTGGCGCTGCCGGCGGCGTTGTTGCTGCTACTGCGCTGGCCCACGCCGTTGCGCGCCACCGCCTTGGGCGTGGTGCTGGCGCTGGTGTTCGCGCCGTCGCGCATGCCGCCGCACGCAGCCATGCGCGCCAGCGTGTTCGACGTGGGGCGCGGCACGGCCGTGCTCGTCGCCACGCAATCGAGGCTGCTGCTGTTCGACACCGGCGACGGCTGGAACACGCACGGCACGCGCATCGCGCAACGGGTGATTCCCGCGCTCGATGCACTCGGCCGGCGCCGGGTTGACCTGCTCGTATTGCCCGCGCTCGGCCCGGACCGCGCCGAAGGCGCTGCCTGGCTGGCGCTGGAACGCGAGGTGGGCCGGATACTGGTCGGCGGCGGCTGGCCCGGGACCTCGCTGCCCGTGGCGCTTTGCGAAGATGATCGATTCGAATGGGACGGCGTGGCATTCGAGGTCCTCGCCGCCGGGGGCGGGTGGCGGCATTGCGCGTTGCGCATCACGGCGGGCGGGCGCTCGTTGTTCCTCGGCGGTGATCTCGATCCGGCATCCGAGCGCGAACTGCTCGAGCGATTGCCGGGCCATGGACTGGCGAGCGACGTGGTGGTGATCGGCCGGCAGGCCGGCGGCCAGGGCTCGAATCCCGAGTGGATAGAAACCAGCAGGGCGATGCTGGTCGTCGCGACCGGCGGTGTCGCCGGCAGCGACTCGCGCGCCCGCGCCCTGGAACGCTGGCGCGACGCGGGCGCCCGGGTCGTCGATACACAGCGTGACGGCGCCGTCGAGATCAGCTTCGGGACGACGGGCGAGGTGAAGCTCGTCACGGCGGTATCCGCGCGTTATCCCTTCGCCTGGCGGCGCTTGCAGTGACGGCCTCGGGCGCCCTCCGGTATAGTCCGGGCCATGTGGGAAATCGTGCGGGCCGGCGGCCCATTCATGTGGCCGATCATCATCTGCTCGGTCGCGCTCGTGGGTATCGTTCTCGAACGCCTCTGGACACTGCAGCGCAAACGCGTGCTGCCGCAGGACCTGCTCAAGAAGGTCACCGAGCTCGCCGACCGGAACCAGGTCAACACCAAGGTCATCGACGCCCTGGAGAAAAACTCGCCGCTGGGGCGCGTCCTGGCGGCGGCGCTGGCCAACCGGCATCGCGGCCGGGAAATCATGATGGAGCGCGTCGAGGACGTAGGCCGCCACGTGGTGCACGAGCTCGAACGCTTCGTGAACTCGGTGGGAACCATCGCCAGCATCTCGCCCTTGTTAGGCCTGCTCGGCACCGTGACCGGCATCATCCGCGCCTTCAACGCCGTGATGCTGGGCGGCATGGGCGATCCACGCATGCTGGCCGGCGGCATCTCCGAGGCGCTGGTGTGCACGGCGGCCGGCCTCACGGTCGCGATTCCCGCCTACATCGCGCACCGCTACCTGCGCGGCAAGGTGGAGCGCATCGTGGTCGAGATGGAGAAGATCGCGGTGGACTTCGCCGATTCCCTCGGCGCGATCCCACAGGGCGGAGAGGGTGATGGTGACATCGCCCGCACGGCGTGAAACTCGGTTCGCGCAAGTCGAGGGAAGATCCCGAGATCAACCTGATCCCGCTGATCGACATTTCCCTGCTGCTGGTCATCTTCTTCATGCTGTCCTCGACCTTCATGCAGGAGGGCAGGCTCAAGATCGAGCTGCCGCAGGCCAGCCTCGCGCCCACCGGCAAGCAGAAAACCGACCCGCTGGTGGTCGCGGTCACGCAGGCGGGCAGTTACCGCGTCAACGAGCGCGAGCTCATCAACGCTTCGCCCGACACGCTGCGTGCGGCCATCCTCGAGGTGGCCGGCGCCGACCGGACCAAGCCCGTCACGGTGAGGGCAGATGCGCGCGCCACCCACCAGTCGGTGGTGACCGCCATGGACGTGCTCGGCAAGCTCGGCTTCACGCGCATCAACATCGCGACGGTCGAAGATTCCAAGCCCCCGAAATGAGCCCCAGCTCGTGAGCGCTTCGCCGACGCCGGAGATGACTCCCGGGAAGGTGTACCGCAGGCTGTTGTCCTATGCCTGGCCGTTCCGCGCCACGTTCCTCGCCGGCGTGTTCGGCATGGCGCTGTTCGCGGCCACCGACGCCACGCTGGCGCTGTTCGTCAAGCAGTTCGTCGACGGCACGTTCTACGAAAGGAACGAGCGCGTGTTGTGGCTGGTGCCCATCGGCGCGCCAGTGTTGTTCCTGCTGCGCGGGCTCGGCGATTACATGTCGGTGTATTTTCCGGGGCGCGTCGGCCGCCGCGTGATCAAGGCGATCCGCGGTGATCTGTTCCGGCACTACCTCGCATTGCCCACCCGTTATTACGACCGCGAGGGCACGGGGCACCTGCTGTCACGGCTCACGTTCAATGTCGAGCAGGTGGCCGAGGCGGTCACCAAGTCGATCACTTCGCTGATCCGGGACACGTTGACCATCGTGCTCCTGCTCAGCGTGGTGGTGTATCTCAACTGGAAACTGGCGCTGTTCGTGCTGGTGCTGGCGCCGCCGCTGTCGTGGCTGGTGCGCCATGTCAGCCGCTCGTTCCGCCGTTACAGCGGACGCATCCAGGCGTCGATGGGCGATCTCACCACCTCGGTCAAGGAAGCGCTCGATGGCCATCGCGTCATCAAGGTGTTCAACGCGCAGGACGCCGAGGCGCGCGATTTCGAGAACATCAACGAGCACAACCGCAAGAGCAACATGAAGCTCATCGCGGCGCGCGCCATCAGCAATCCCGTGGTGCAGTTCATCGCCTCGCTGGGCCTCGGCGGCATCCTCTGGGTGGCGCTGCACCAGATCCAGGCCGGCACCATGACACCCGGCGATTTCATGGGCTTCATCACCGCGGTGCTCATGACCACCGCGCCGCTCAAGCGCCTCATGGATTCGTTCGCGCCGTTGCAGCAGGGCCTGGCCGCCGGTGCCAGCATCTTCGAAGTGCTGGATGAGAAGCCCGAGGACCTGGTGTCGGGCAAGCCGCTGCCGCGCGTTCGCGGTGAGCTCGAATTCCGCGACGTCAGCTTCGAGTACAGCAGCGACAAGGGCGGCGTACTGCACTCGGTGAGCCTGCACGTGCCGGCCGGGAAGAACATCGCCATCGTCGGCGCGTCCGGTTCCGGCAAGTCGACGCTGGTGGCGCTGGTGCCGCGCTTCTACGACGTCACCGCGGGCGCGGTGCTCGTCGACGGCGTCGACGTGCGCGAGTGCAACTTGCGCGACCTGCGCCAGAACGTCGCCCTGGTCAGCCAGGACGTGGTTCTGTTCAACGATTCCATCCGCAACAACATTGCCTTCGGGGTGGAGAATCCCGATCCGAAGGCCGTGGAACGTGCTGCACAGATGGCCTACGTCGACGAGTTCGCCAACAACACCGTCAATTTCCCCCAGGGACTGGATTCGCCGATAGGCGAGCGCGGTTCGGGGCTCTCGGGCGGCCAGAAGCAGCGCATCGCCATCGCGCGTGCGTTGCTCAAGGATGCGCCCATCCTGATCCTCGACGAGGCAACCTCGGCGCTCGACAACGAATCCGAGCGGCGCATCCAGGCGGCGCTGGTCGAGCTCATGAAGAACCGCACCACGCTGGTGATCGCGCATCGCCTCACGACCATCGAACACGCCGACGAAATCATCGTCATGCAGGCAGGGCGCATCGTCGAACGCGGCACGCACCAGGAACTCGCGGGACGCGATGGCGCGTATGCAGGCCTGAAACGGGCCGAGGGCCGACAGTGAGCTCGCGCCGGGCATGCGTTCGAACATAGAGACGATGTGGTACGGCCACCGGGGGCCGGTGTGGATGGCGCCGCTTTCGGGCCTCTACGGCCTGGTCATGGGCTTCCGCAATTTCCTGTATCGCATCGGCCTCAGGCATCGCATCAAGGTGGGCGTGCCCGTGGTGGTGGTCGGCAATCTCACGGTCGGCGGCACCGGCAAGACGCCGCTCGTGGCCTGGCTGTCGACTCACCTGGCGGCGGTGGGCATGCGCGTGGCCATCGTGTCCCGCGGTTATGGCGGCCGTGCGCGCGGTGTCACGCGCGTCACGCTGCACAGCCGCCCGTCGGAGGTCGGCGATGAACCCCTGCTGCTGGCGCGCCGGGCGCAGGCGACGGTGTTCATCGGGCGCGATCGTGTGGCTGCGGCCAAGGCCGCCGTGGCCGATGGCGCGGACCTCGTGCTGAGCGACGACGGGCTGCAGCACCTGTCACTGGTGCGCGACTGCGAGATCGTGGTCATCGACGGGCAACGCGGCTTCGGCAATGGCGCGCTGCTGCCGCGCGGCCCCTTGCGCGAGAGCCCGCGCCGGCTGCGGCGCGTGAACGCCGTGGTGGTCAATGGCGCAATGAAGCCGGACTTCCAGCTGCCACGTTTCCTGTCGGGCACCGCCTTCACCATGAAAATGCGGCCGGGGGATGCGCGGCCGGTGGCGGGCGCGGGGTCGCTGCGTTCCCTCGCCAGTTTCCGCGGCAGCGGCGTGCATGCCGTCGCGGCCATCGGCAATCCACGGCGCTTCTTCGACATGCTGCGCGAGGCCGGGTTGACACTCTACGAACATCCCATGCCCGATCACCACGCTTTCAAGGCCGCCGACCTCGAGTTCGGCGACAGCCTGCCCGTGCTCATGACCGAGAAGGATGCCGTAAAATGCGCCGCGTTCGCCGACGCGCGCTGCTGGTACGTGCCGGTGACGGCGGAGTTCGCGGAAAACGAGGAGCGAGAGCTCATCGACCTGGTCCTCGCGCGCATCAAGGCATTCAAGGTGGCCCGATAGACATGGACGACCGACTGCTCGACATCCTCGCCTGTCCCGTCTGCAAGGGGCCGCTCAAGCTCCATCGCGAGGCCGGTGTGCTGGTGTGCCGCGCCGAAAGGCTGGCGTTCCCGATCCGCGAGGGCGTGCCCATGATGCTGGAAGAAGACGCCCGGCAACTGCCTCACGACGATCCGCTGCTGGAGCGCTGATGCCGTTCCGCGTCGTCATCCCCGCGCGTTACGACTCTTCGCGCCTGCCCGGAAAGGTGCTGTTGCCGCTGGCCGGCAAACCGATGCTGCAATGGGTGCACGAACGCGCGCGCGATTCGAAGGCCACCGAGGTCGTCATCGCCACCGACGACGAACGCATCGCGGAGGCGGCGCGCGGCTTCGCCGCGGATGTCGCCATGACCGGCCGCACGCACGTGTCCGGCACCGATCGCATCGCCGAGGTGGCGGCCGCGCGCGGCTGGCAGGACGACGACATCGTGGTCAACGTCCAGGGTGACGAGCCGCTGATTCCGCCCGCGGTCATCGACCAGGTCGCCGCACTGTTGCACGCGCATGCGCGCGCCGACATTGCGACGCTGGCCGCGCGCATCGATCAAGTCGCCGATCTCAACGATCCCAACAACGTCAAGGTTGCCTGCGACGCGAGCGGGCGGGCGCTGTATTTCTCGCGCGCACCGATCCCGTGGAACCGCGACGCGGTGAACACGCTCACGCCGGCCAGCCTGCGGCACATCGGCATCTACGCCTACCGCGTTGCCGCGCTGCGGCGGCTGGCATCGTTGCCGGCATCGCGCCTCGAGCAGATCGAGAAGCTCGAGCAGCTGCGCGCGCTGGAGAACGGCATGGAGATTCGCGTCGCGCTGGCCTGCGAACGGCCGCTGGCCGACGTCAACACGGCGGCTGACCTGGAGCGCGCCGAGCGCGCGCTGAGCGTGCGGCCGTGAGGTTTGCATGACCGCCAGCATTGCCGCCCTCAGCATCTATCCCGTCAAGTCCTGCCGCGGAATCGCGCTTGCCTCGGCGAAGCTGAGCACCACCGGGCTGACCGATGACCGGCACTGGATGATGGTGCGGCCGAACGGCCGCTTCGTCACCCAGCGGGAACTGCCGCGGATGGCGCTCATCGGGACGTCGGTGGATGACGGCGCGCTGTCGCTGGCGGCCCCGGGCATGCCGCCGCTGACGGTGCCACGCGCCAATGGCGGCGATGCGCTGCCGGTGACGGTGTGGAAATTCACCGGAAGCGGCATCGACTGCGGCGGGGCCGCCGCGCGCTGGTGTTCGGATTTCCTGGCGACGCCGCTGCGCCTGGTGCGGTTCGATGCCTCGGCGCCGCGCGAGTGCAGCCCCGAGTGGACCGCAGGCACGCCGGCCATCACCGAGTTTTCGGATGGTTTTCCGATCCTGGTGATCTCTCGTGCCTCGCTGGCCGAGCTCAATTCACGGCTGCAGATCGCGCTCCCGATGGAACGCTTCCGCCCGAACCTGGTGCTCGACGGCGTCGGCGCTTACGACGAGGACCGCATCCACGAGCTGCGCACACCCGCGGTGACGCTGCGCCTGGTCAAACCCTGCGCCCGCTGCAGCATCACCACCACCGACCAGCAACGCGGCGTGGTCGACGGCATCGAGCCGCTGGCCACGCTCAAGACCTATCGCAACGACAGCGCATTGCGCGGCGTGACCTTCGGCCAGAACGCCATCATCGTGAAAGGCATCGGCGAGAACCTTCGCGTCGGCGCCCCCCTGAACATCACCTGGCGATAAATGGGGACACTCCCCGTTTCCTGGCAAATGGGGACGGACCTGGGAGGCGCGTGTCCCGGCGCCCGATCCATGGGTATGCAGTGATCGCGCTTTTCGCCGGGCCCTTCGATGGTTGTTGCGCTAGAGGATGGCCGCCGCTCTTTGGTCCATGAGTCGGGCGCAGAATCGGCTGGGCGTCAACACTTGCCATCACCCGGTCGGGGACGGCTTCGTGCCTTGCGAATTTGGGTGCCCCGGCCCGCGCGCTCACTGCATACCCATGGATCGTGCGCCGGGACCCCCACCCACGGCGGTACGTCCCCGCTTGCCAGCAAATGCGAAATTTCCCCGGCTTGGCTGGGATAAAGAATCGCGACCTCGACGCCGCGCTCT
>DASUGK010000140.1:0-24133 GCA_036274075.1 Steroidobacteraceae bacterium
CGATCGCGGACAGCCGGCCGGATCTTCCGCCGGACGCGGCACGGCGTAGTTGGCCGGCCGCGCCATCTCGCGCACGCTGGAGCGTCGCAGGATGCCATCCTCGGCGCCATCACGCGGCGGCCAGGCGGACAGCACCCAGGCCACGTAACGCGCGTAATCGTTCGTGGTGGTGATGAGACCGCCCATCGCGCCGAACGCGCCGGGACCGAGCACCGGTTCCTCGATCCACGTCTCGTTCTCCCAGCGATAGCCGATGGCGCGCTGGCCGACGGGCACCGCCGCGTAATCCCAGGTCGTGTGCGGCATGCCCAGCGGCCGCAGGAACGCGTCCGTGATGTAGCGCGAGTAGTGAGTCCTCGAGGTGTTGCTGACCACCCGGCCCTGGAGCGCGAAGCCGAAGTTCGAGTACTCGTAGGCCATGCCGGGCGCGCGCGAGAAAGGCACGCCGCCCGCGACCAGGCGCGAGAAATCTTCCTCGCTCATGGCGAGCTGGCGATCGCCCCAGGGATCGTCGGTGACCAGGCCGCCGGCGTGCGACAGCAGGTCTCGGACCGTGATCTTCGGACTGTCGCTGGTGGGATAACGCCAGTGGCGCATCTCGGGGACGTATGCCTCCGCCGGCGCGTCCAGCGACAGCCTGCCAGCGTCGCGCAGGCGCAGCGTGGCCAGCGCGGTGAACTGCTTGGTCATGGAGGCGATCCGGAACGCGGTGTCGGCGGTGACCGGCGTTGCCGCCGGCACGTTGCCCACGCCGAAGGCTTTCACGCGTACCAGCTTGCCGTCGGCCACCACGCCGTAGACCAGGCCGGGGACGTGCTGCTCGCGCATGAACTTCTCGAACACCGGGTCGAGGCTGGCGAGCGCCTGCTGCGCATCTGACCCGGCCGCGGAATACGGCGCGACCAGCGACAAGGTGAGGGCGGCGGCAAGAAGATTCCTGAAATTCATCCCCGGGTGCCTTTGGTCCGCGCCAGTATCGCTTCCAGGAGCTTCAATACGGCGACATCCTTGTCGCGCCCCAACGCCTTCTTTTCCTCGACAAGTTCTGCGAGTGGCAACACCTTGACCGACAGGTCGCCGATGGTGAGCGAGATGGCCGACCCGGCAACGTCCTCGTAGCGCCTGCCACCGCCGATGAAGCCAAGCACATCGAAGGGCCCGCTGTCAGTCATCAGCAGCAGGTGGCCGCCCGCCGCCAAGTCATTGCGCGATGGCCGCAAGTCGCGATGTTCACGGTAGCGCGCGTCCAGCGCCGCGAGCACGCTGGCGACCCTGTCGACATTCTCCGGATTCACGCGTATCAACGCATCGAGGTCGAACGTGGTTACCGGTGCGCCCTGCAGGACCGCGGCGACGCCTCCCACGACGACGTACTCGACGCCGTGCTGTTCAAGGAGTTCGAGAATTCGCCGGAAGCTGTGTGTCGTCATCGGTGCGAGCGGCGTTGAAGAACGCCAATCGTGATTCGAGTTCGGCCAGCCTTTCGGTGGGTTGAAGCGACAGGAACCAATCGATCAACGTCGCGTCATGTTCCGAGATCGGTGGGGGCGGGTCAGGATCCATGCGCAGATACTATCGTGGGATGGGCGGTGCCGCGCGGTGGAACACCGGCTTGATGGCGAGGCCCGACTGGATGCGCGATACGCCCGGGATCCGCGTCAGCACGTCGAGCATGAAGCGCTGGTAGCTGGGCAGGTCGGGCACGACGATGCGCAGCACGTAGTCGGCTTCGCCGGTCATGAGATAACAACTCATCACCTCGGGCACGTCGGCGATGCGCCGTTCGAACACCTTGAGGGTTTCCTCGACCTGGCGTTCGAGCGATACCCACACGTACATGGTGATGCCGAAGCCGAGTTTCTGTTCGTCGAACTGCGCGCTGTAGCCGGTGATGAATCCCTCGGACTCGAGGCGGCGGATGCGCCGCAGGGTGGGAGTGAGCGAAAGCCCGATCTGTTCGGCCAGGTCGCGCCAGCTGATGCGACCGTCGCGCGAGAGGATCTGCATGATCTTCGCGTCCACCTTGTCGAGTTTCTCTGACGCCATGTCTGCCGTTTCCCCGATTTATGGTGCAAACATGCTAAAAGACATTTGCGGATAGTCAATAAATGGCGGAAACGCTCTCCGCATAGTGCGTTAGACTCCGCATCACGTAACCGTATGACAGGTATCAGGAATTTCATGTCGCGCCAGCGCCCGGTCTCCGTGTCCTTCGAATTCTTCCCGCCCAATGACGAGGCGATGGAGAAGACGCTCTGGTCGTCGATCCGGTACCTGGAGCCGTTGAACCCGCGTTTCGTGTCAGTGACTTATGGCGCGGATGGCTCGACGCGTGAGCGTACCCACAACGTGGTGTCGCGCCTGCAGGCCGAGCATTCGCTCAATTGCGTGCCGCACCTGACGTGTATCGGCGCCAGCCGCGGCGAAGTGCTCGACATCGCGCGTCGCTACTGGGACCAGGGCATTCGCCATATCGTGGCGCTGCGCGGCGATCCGCCGACCGGCATGACGAAGTACGTACCGCGCGCCGATGGCTTCGCCTACGCGGCGGATCTCGTCGAGGGCCTCAAGTCCGTGGGCGATTTCGAGATTTCCGTGGCCGCGTACCCGGAAAAACATCCGGAGGCGTCGAGCCTCGAGGCCGACCTCGGCAACCTCAAGCGCAAGATCGACGCCGGCGCCTCGCGCGCCATCACGCAGTTCTTCTACGACACCGACGTGTTCCTGCGTTTCCGCGATCGCTGCGCGGCGCGCGGCATCGACGCGCCCATCGTGCCGGGAATCCTGCCCATCACGCGCTTCCCGCAGATCACGAAGTTCGCGGCGCGTTGCGGAGCGACCATCCCGGACTGGCTGGCGCATCGCTTCGACGGCCTCGAGAACGATGCCGAGACACGCAA
This sequence comes from Steroidobacteraceae bacterium, assembly GCA_036274075.1. Lineage (GTDB taxonomy): Bacteria > Pseudomonadota > Gammaproteobacteria > Steroidobacterales > Steroidobacteraceae > CADEED01. The sequence continues at coordinate 2,901 of DASUGK010000140.1, forward strand.
GCTGATCTCCGCCTCGGTGGCCATCGAGCAGGTGCACACGCTGCAGCGGCATGGCGTCGAGCAATTCCATTTCTACACGCTCAACCGTTCGGAGCTCACCTACGCCATCTGCCACGCACTCGGTGTGCGGCCGGGCGTGGAACGCCAAGTGGCCAGTGCCTGAGACGGACGAGATGACACAAGCCGAACGCGTGAAGGCCCTGCGGGAGTTGTTTGCCCAGCGCATCGTCGTGCTCGACGGCGCCATGGGCACCATGATCCAGAAGCAGCGGCTGGACGAGGCCGCCTACCGCGGCGAGCGCTACGCCAGCTGGCACCGCGATCTCAAGGGCTGCAATGACCTGCTGGTGCTGACGCGCCCGCAGGTGATCGCCGACATCCACCGCGAGTTCATCGATGCGGGCGCCGACATCGTCAGCACGAACACCTTCAACGCGACCTCCATCGCGCTCGCCGACTACGGCCTCGAGTCGCTGGTCACCGAGCTCAATCGCGAAGCGGCGCGGCTGGCGCGCAAGGTCGCGGACGAAACGGGTGCACGTCTCGGCCGCCAGGTGTTCGTGGCCGGCGCGCTGGGACCGACCAACCGCACCGCGTCGATTTCGCCCGACGTGAACGACCCGGGTTACCGCGCCGTCACCTTCGATGACCTGGCCGCGACCTACGGCGAGGCCACGCGCGCGCTCATCGAGGGCGGGGCCGACGTCATCCTCATCGAAACCATCTTCGACACGCTGAACGCCAAGGCGGCCATCTACGCGGCGCGCGCGGCCATCGACGCCTCGGGCATCGACATTCCCATCATCATCTCCGGCACGATCACCGATGCCTCGGGACGCACGCTCTCGGGCCAGACGGTGGAGGCCTTCTGGGCCTCGGTGCGCCATGCGCGGCCGATCACCATTTCGCTCAATTGCGCACTGGGCGTGAAGCAGCTGCGTCCGTATGTCGAGGAGCTGTCGCGCCTCGCGGATACGCACGTCGGCGTGTATCCGAACGCGGGCCTGCCCAATGCCTTCGGCGAATACGATGAAGCGCCGGCCGACACCGCGGGCGTGCTGGGCGAGCTTGCGCACCACGGGCACCTGAACCTGGTCGGCGGCTGCTGCGGGACCACGCCCGACCACATCCGTGCCATTGCCGAGCGCGTGCGTTGCGAGCCGGTGCGCAAGAAGAAGGAGCGCGAGCCGCGCATGGAGTTGTCGGGCCTCGAGCCCTTCAACCTGACGAAGGACATTCCGTTCGTGAACGTGGGTGAACGCACCAACGTCACGGGCTCGGCCAGGTTCCGCAAGCTCATCGAGGCCAACGATTACCCGGCGGCGCTGTCGATCGCCAGGCAACAGGTCAGCGACGGCGCGCAGCTCATCGACGTCAACATGGACGAGGGCATGCTGGACTCGGAAGCCGCCATGGTGCGCTTCCTGAATCTCATCGCCGCCGAGCCCGACATCGCGCGCGTGCCGGTGATGATCGATTCGTCCAAGTGGTCGGTGATCAAGGCCGGCCTCAAGTGCATCCAGGGCAAGGGCGTGGTGAATTCCATCTCGCTCAAGGAAGGCGAGGAGGCGTTCCTCGAGCACGCGCGCGAGGTGATGAACTTCGGCGCGGCGGTGGTGGTGATGGCCTTCGACGAGAAGGGCCAGGCCGACACGCTCGAGCGCAAGGTGTCCATCTGCGAGCGCAGTTACAAGCTTCTCACCGAGAAGCTGGGCTTCCCGCCAGAAGACATCATCTTCGATCCGAACATCTTCGCGATCGCCACGGGCATCGAGGAGCACAACGGCTACGGCCTGGCGTTCATCGAGGCCGCGCGCGAGATCCGCAGGCGTTGCCCGCATGCGCATGTCTCGGGCGGCGTCAGCAACGTGTCGTTCTCGTTCCGCGGCAACGAGCCGGTGCGCCAGGCCATGCATTCGGTGTTCCTGTACCACGCCATCCAGGCCGGTATGGACTTCGGCATCGTGAATGCCGGCCAGCTCGCCATCTACGAGGAGATTCCGAAGGAATTGCGCGACCGCGTCGAGGACGTGATCCTGAATCGACGCGCCGACGCCTCGGAGCGCCTGCTCGAAATCGCCACGCAGTACAAGGACGGCGGCGGCAAGGCGAAAGAGGTGGACCTCGCCTGGCGCAACCTGCCGGTGAACGAGCGCCTGTCGCATGCGCTGGTGGCCGGCGACGACCAGTTCATCATCGAGGACACCGAAGAAGCGCGGCTGCAGGCCGAACACCCGCTGCACGTCATCGAAGGCCCGCTCATGGACGGCATGAACGTGGTGGGTGATCTGTTCGGCTCGGGCAAGATGTTCCTGCCGCAGGTGGTGAAGTCCGCGCGCGTGATGAAGAAGGCCGTGGCGCACCTGATTCCCTTCATCGAGAAGTTGTCGACCGGCAACCGGCAGACGAACGGCAAGGTGGTGCTCGCGACCGTCAAGGGCGACGTGCACGACATCGGCAAGAACATCGTGGGCGTCGTGCTCCAGTGCAACAACTTCGAGATCATCGATCTCGGTGTGATGGTGCCGTCGGAGAAGATCCTCGAGACGGCGATCAAGGAGTCGGCCGACATGATCGGCCTGTCGGGCCTGATCACGCCGTCGCTGGAAGAGATGACGCACATCGCGGCCGAGATGCAGCGCCGCGGCTTCAAGGTGCCGCTGCTGATCGGCGGCGCGACGACGTCGCCCGCGCACACCGCCGTGAAGATCGAGCCGCAGTACGAAGGGCCGGTGGTGTACGTCAAGGACGCCTCGCGCGCCGTGGGCGTGTGCCGCCAGCTCGTGACGCCGGACATGAAGCCGGGTTTCGTGGCCGAGGTGAAGGCCGAGAACGCGCGCCGCCGCGAGCAGCACGCGGGCAAGAAGGTCAAGACGGCGCAACTGTCGCTGGCGCAGGCGCGTGCCAACAAGGCGCCCATCGACTGGGCCAGCTACACGCCGCCGGTGCCGCGTTTCCTCGGCAGCAAGGTGTTCGCCGACGTGCCGCTGGCGTCGCTCACGCCGTACATCGACTGGATGCCGTTCTTCAATGCCTGGGAGTTCACCGGGACGTTCCCGGCCGTGCTCGAAGACCCGGTGCGCGGCGCGGCCGCGAAGTCGCTGTACCAGGATGCGCAGGCCATGCTGGCGCAGATCCTGCGCGAGCAATGGCTGACCGCGCGCGCCGTGGTGGGCTTTTTCCCCTGCAACAGCGTGGACGAGGAGATCGAGGTATACAGCGACGCCACGCGTTCGCGCGTGCTGTACCGCCTGCATCACCTGCGCCAGCAGAAGGGCAAGCCGGCCGGGCAGCCTCACTACGCCCTGTCGGATTTCATCGCGCCCAAGGATTCGGGCAAGCTCGACTATATCGGGGCGTTCGCCGTGACCGCCGGCATCGGCATCGAGAAGCATCTCGAGCGCTTCGCGAAGGCGCATGACGATTACAACGACATCCTGCTGAAGGCGCTGGCGGACCGGCTGGCCGAGGCTTCGGCCGAGGCATTGCACCTGCGCGTGCGCCGCGAGTTGTGGGGTTATGCGCCCGAGGAACGCCTCACCAACGACCAGCTCATCGCCGAGCAGTATCGTGGTATCCGCCCGGCGCCCGGATATCCCGCCTGCCCTGATCACACCGAGAAGGGCACGCTGTGGCAGATGCTCGACGTCGAGCGGGCCATCGACCTGCGCATCACCGAGAGCTACGCGATGTATCCCACGGCCGCGGTCAGCGGCTGGTACTTCGCGCACCCGGATGCGAAGTACTTTGCGGTCGGCCCCATCGACATCGACCAGATGCAGCACTACGCCGCGCGCAAGGGCTGGACGCAGGCCGAAGCGCGCAAGTGGCTCATCTCCAACCTCGAATCCCGCGCCCAAGACCCCCACGACGAAGCCGCCTGACCCCGGAAGGGGTGGTGTCAGAGAGGGATTGTCGGGATTACTCGAGCAAGTCTGGCTGGCGGTTTCGGTGTGATTGCGTAATCCCGACAATCCCTCTCTGACACCACCGGGCATCTTCTATGATCGCGGCATGAGTGGGGCTGCCAGCGACACGCCAGCACAGCGACTGGCCTTCGACGGATTCGTGCTCGATCTGCCGCGCGGCTGCCTGACGCATGATGGCCGCGAGATCGCGCTGCGGCCGAAGACCTTCGCCGTGCTCACCCACCTCGTGCAGCACGCCGGCACGCTGGTGTCCAAGGACGAACTACTCGCGGCGGTGTGGCCCAACCTGGTCGTCACCGACGACACGGTGGTGCAGAGCATCGGCGAACTGCGCCGGGCGCTGGCGGCGGCCGGCCACGACTACATCACCACCGTGCCGCGGCGCGGATATCGTTTCGACATGCCGGTGCAGGCGCCGGAGGCCGCACTCGAGCCCGTCGTTACGCCCACGCCCGAAGCCGCATCACCCGCGCCGGATGCCTCCGCCACACCACCGCCCCCCGCGGCCGCGGTGAAACGCGCGCTTCGCTGGCGCTGGAAATACGGCATCTTCGCGCCGCTGCTGCTGGCGATGGCCGTCATCGCCACCTGGTATTTCACGCGCGGCAACGCGGCGCACCCCGAGGCCGACGCGCGCCCCGCCATCGCCGTGCTGCCATTCCAGGACCAGGGCGACGATCGTTCGCGTGAATACCTCGCCGACGGCCTGACCCAGGACATCATCCACTCGCTCGGCCGATTCTCGGCGCTGACCGTGATGTCGTGGAATGCCGTGGCCACCTACAAGGGTGTACTCGTGCGCCCCGGCGAGATCGCCCGCGCGCTCGACGTGCGTTACCAGGTGGAAGGCAGCGTGCGCTACGCCCCGGACCGCGTGCGCGTGAGCGCGCAGCTCGTGGATCCGCGCGGCCGCGTGTTGTGGTCGGCAAGGTACGATGAACCGCTCGCCGACCTGTTCGGGCTGCAGGACCGGATCACGCGCGAGATCGCCGGTGCCCTCGCCATCCGCGTGACGCAGGCCGAGCAGCAACGCGTGGCGACCAGGCCCACGTCGAGCTTCGGCGCCTACGAATTCCTGCTGCGTGCGCGGCCCGCGCTGCAGCGCCCGACGCGCAACGGCATCGCCGAGGCGCGCTCGCTGCTGCGCCAGGCCATCGCGCTCGATCCGGACTACGCGGCCCCGCATTCTGCACTCGGCGAGACCTTCCACATCGCGATCTCCATGGGCTGGGCGGAGGCGCCCGACCAGTACTGGGATCGCGTCACCGAACACGCCACCGCGGCGCTGCAGCTCGACGACTCGGACGTGCGCGCGCGCATCCTGCTCGGGCGCCGCTACATCGCCTACAACCAGTTCGACGAGGCGCAGCTCGAGATCGATCGCGCGATTCTCGTGAACCCAAGCGATGCCGACGCGCTCGCGGGCCGCGGCAACGTGCTGGTGTGGCTGGGCGAGACCGACGCGGCCATCGAATCACTGGAGATGGCGCTGCGCATCGATCCCGACCTCAACGCCTTCGATCGATTCGCGCTGAGCCTGGCCTACCTGCTCAAGGGCCGCCACGCCGAGTCCATTGCGCAGTCCGAACTCAACCTGCGCCAGAACGAGGGCGCGCGTTTCAGCCGCGTGGTGCTGGCGGCCGCACTGGCCGAGGCCGGGCGCACGGAGGAGGCGCAGCAGGCCGCCGAGGAAATCCGGCGCAGCGATCCCACCTTCGACGCGGCCACCTTCGGCAACAAGTTCCGCGACGCGAAGGATCTCGCGCGCCTGCGCGACGGGCTCGGGAAAGCCGGGCTCTACCCGCCGCCCGGCGCCTGACGTTTCGGCAGCAGCCGGCGATTCTGTTCGGCGCGTTCGATGCTGTCGGCGAGATCCTTGCGGAAAACCTCCGGCCCGTACGCCTTGCCGAACAGGTACAACTTGCCGTCGCTGATCAGCCAGTACTCGGGGTTGGCTTCCTGCACTTCGCCGCGCGCCAATGCCACCGCGCAGAAATTGGCGAACTGCGGCGCGTAACGCGCCGGGTCGGCCTTGAACTGGTCGCGGTGCGCGGCGCTGGCGAAGCGCCAGGTATGTTCGTCCCATTGGTACTCGAAACGAGCGGAGCCGGGCGTGGCGCGCTGCATCGTGAAGTAGGCCACCGGGTCGTAACCCTTGATGCCCAACGGCAGCGGGTCGGCGGCCCACGCCAGGCTGGAAAAAGCCGCCAGCCATGCCGGCAGCAATCGCAGAATCCATCCCATGGCGCAAACATAGCCCACGCGGCCCGCGGCGGCGCAAGGTTTCGGCAATCTTTCGGTGATGTTTCGTGACTTGCGCACGCCGGTTCCGGTTCACTGTGCTGCAAGCCGCAAGGGGAGCCGCATGAAACTTTCCACGAAACTCGTTCCAGCCGGATTCATGAGCAGGTACATGGCCAGATATTCGGCAATCGCCTGGCTGCTGCTGGCGGCAACCTGCCTGTCGACACGCAGCCACGCCGACGTGGTCATCGACTGGAATTCCCGCGCCGATGCCATCGCGGCGGAGAAGCGGGTGAGCGGACCGGCGCATGGCCGCGGCCTCGCGATCATGCACGTGGCCATGTTCGAGGCTCTGAATGCCATCGACCGGCGTTACCTGGCGTACCGGCTCGACCTGGTCGCCGATCGGAACACCTCCCGCGAGGCAGCCGCGGCCGCCGCCGGCCACGCCGTGCTGACCGCGCTGTATCCGGACCAGCGCGCCAGCCTCGATGAGCTGCTCGCAAGGCATCTCGCGTCGGTCGAGGACGGGCCGCCGAAGGAACGTGGCCTGATTCTGGGGCGCAAGGCGGCCGCGGCCCTGCTCGAATGGCGGACCCGCGACGGCTGGGATGCGCCCGACACCTGGCGGCCGGTGACCCAGCCCGGCGTGTACGTCGCCACGTCGCCGGTGGCCAGTTTCACCGTGGGAACCTGGACGCCGTGGGTGCTCGAGAGCCCGGCGCAATTTCGTCCCGGGCCGCCGCCGGCGCTGAACTCGCCGACCTGGACGCGCGACGTCAACGAGATCCATGACGTCGGCGGGCTCGTCAGCCGCATGCGCAGCGACGATCAAACTACCGCGGCGAAGTTCTGGTTCGTCACCGGCGCGCGCGCCTGGAATCCGATGGTGGCGCAGGTGGCGGCGCACCGGCGCATGGACCTGCTGGACTGTGCGCGGCTGTTCGCGCTCACGTCCTTGGCGGGCATGGACGCCTACATCGCGGTGTTCGAGGCCAAGTTCCAGTACAACTTCTGGCGGCCGGTCACCGCCATCCGCAACGGCGACATCACCGGCAATCCGGCGACGCCGCGCGATGCGTCATGGGTGCCGCTGGGCGACACGCCCATGCACCCCGAGTATCCCTGCGCGCATTGCATCACCTCGGCGGCGGTGGCCGCGGTGCTGCGCGGCGTGGTGGGCGACGACGTCGGCGACCTGTCGATGAGCAGTCCGACCGCCGGCGGCGTGACGCGCCGGTGGGCGACGCTGCAGGCCTACGAAGAAGAGGTGTCCAACGCGCGCATCTGGGGCGGGTTCCACTATCGCTTTTCCACCGAGGTGGGCCGCGACATGGGGCGGAAGATCGGCGAGCTCACGCTCGCGACGCAGCTCAGGCCGCGGACGCGAAGTTGAGCGCGGCGGTCATTTCTTGTTGATCAGCCACAGTCCGGCGATGCAAAGCGCGATGCCCGCGAGGTTGGTCGGCGAGAGCTTCTCGGCGAAGAAGGCCATGCCGAGCAGCAGCAGGATCAGCGCGGCCGCGGATTGCGTGATGAGCTGGCCGAGGCTGACCTCGAAGCCGCCGCGATACAGCATGAGGAAGCCGAGATCGAGGAACACGACCACGATGCCCAGGATGGGCGCGGTCCAGTTGAGCTCGCCGAAGGCCGCGCGCAGCGGGGCGGGGCCGGGCAGCGCGACGTACACGGCGGCGAATGCCACGGTGACCGCGGCGTAGGTCACTGCCAGCGAGAGATACGGATTCACTCCCGCCGGCGTGAGCTTCATCACGATGTGATAGGCCACGGTGGCGGCGATGGCGATTCCCAGCCAGGTCAGTTGCATGGTGTTGTTCCTCGGCATGCTTGACCGGAGCGTACCGGATCACGTGTACTCCGGCGCGCATGAAAACGACGACGTGGATTTGCCTCGGCCTGCTCGCGGGCGTGGCCGGCGCAGCCGACGATGCTTCCGCCTGGATGCCTTTGCTGGATCGCGAACTCTCGCGGTTCGACGTGTACCTGAGTTACCCGGGTGACCGGATAGTCGACGTGCTCCAGGGCAAGGCGCCCGACCTGAAGCCCATCGGGCTCAATCCCAGGGGCCAAACGGTATTCACCGTCATCGAGCAGGAAGGCCGGCCGGTGCTGCGCATCACCGGAGAGATCTACGGCTGCGCGGTGACGCGCGAGGCGTTCTCGAACTATCACCTGCGCCTCGAGACCCGCTGGGGTTCCGCCAAGCTCGTGCCGCGGCTCGATGAGCCCAGGGACTCGGGGATCCTGTATCACAGCCGCGGGGAGTTCGGTGTCGACTACTGGAAGTCCTGGGCGCTGTCACACGAGTTCCAGGTCATCGAGAACGGGCTGGGCGAGTACTGGACGCAGGCGAGCTCGGCCATGGACATTCGGGTGGATCCGGGGAAGGCGGGCGCGCCCGGATCGGAGGCGCCGCGCTGGAATCCGCGTGCTCCGTGGACCGAGTTCGCGTCGCCTAACAACCACGCGCTGGCCGGTAGCGACGAGGAGCGGCCGGGTGAGTGGAACCGACTCGAGCTGGTGTGTTACCAGGACGACTGCGTGCACATCGTCAACGGCAAGGTGGTCATGGCGCTGGCCAATGCGCGCTACCGCGACGGCGACCGGTGGGTGCCCATGACCGGCGGAACGCTGCAGATCCAGAGCGAGGCGGCGGAGGTTTTCTACCGCAACATCGAAATCCGGCCGATCGCTGCCATGCCGCCCGAGTACGCACAGTACTTCCAGCCCTAGCAGGTGGTGTCAGAGAGGGATTGTCGGGATTGTGATTCCGCAATCCCGACAATCCCTCTCTGACACCACTTTCCGGGGTTTTAGGGGGGTGGGGGGAGGCGGAGGACGAGGCCGCCTTTGATGACCACTTGCACCTGTTGGAGCAGGGTGATGTCGACCAGCGGGTTGCCGCGCACGGCGATGAGGTCGCCGAGCTTGCCTTCCTGCACGCTGCCGATGTCGCGGTCCATGCCCATGTAGAACGCAGCCACGGACGTGGCGGACTGGATGGCCTGCATCGGCGTCATGCCGCGTTTCACCATGATGGGAAACTGGCGCGCGTTGAATCCATGCGGAAACACGCCGGCATCGGTGCCGTAGACGATGGGTACGCCGGCCTTGACCGCCTTGGTGAAAGCCTGGCGCTGGATCTCGGTGGTCTCGACGTTCTTGCGCAGGAATTCCTCGGGCCAATTCGCCGCGCGGCCCTCGGTGTCGATGTAGTCGCCGTTGTACACGTCCATCGAAAACGCCACGCGTCCGCGCTTCAGCGCCAGCCGGATGCCGGCATCGTCGAGATACGAGGCGTGTTCGATGGTGTCGACGCCGGCTTCGATGGCCATGCGGATCGACTCGGCGCCGTGCGCATGCGCGCTCACTTTCTTGCCGGCCGCATGCGCCACTTTGACGACCGCGGCGATTTCTTCCTGCGTCATTTCGGGTGCGCCCGGCACGCCGCCGAAGGCGAGCACCGCGCCCGAGGCGATCACCTTGAGCAGGTCCGATCCCGAGGCCAGCAGCACCTCGGCGCGATTCCGGAATTCCTCCGGTCCTTTGGCCACGCCGAAGTGGAACGCGGAATTGTCCTCGGGCTCCTGGTAGTCGGGCACGTACAAGTCGCCGCCGCCGTGCGGCACGGTGAGGTACGGCCCGCTCACCTGCATGCGCGGACCCAGCATCTCGCCGCTGTTGATGGCATCGCGCAGCAACACGTCGGTGCCGGCGACATAGGTGCCGACGTTGCGCACCGAGGTGAAGCCGGCGAGCACGGTCGCCTCCGCGTTCTCGCGCGACAGCCGCAGGATCTCCTCCTGCGAGCGCGTGAAATAGACCCGCAGGTCGGCGGTGTCCTCGGGCCGATCGGTGAGATGCGTGTGCATGTCGATCAGGCCGGGAAGGCAGGTGTAATCGCGCAGGTCCAGCACCGGAACCATCGCGGCGGCGGCGTCCTTGCCGCTGGCGTCGGCCTTGACGGTCTTGATGCGGCCATCGCGGATGACGACCAGCGCGTCCATGAGCGGCAGCCCCTGCTCGCCGTCGATCAGCAGCCCGCAGCGGATGGCAATGGTGCCGCTGTCGGGCGTGAACGGAACCTGGCGCACCGCAACGCTGTCCCGGTGCGTCGGCGCGGCCATGCAGCCGGAAAGGACCGCGGCGCAGGCGGGGATCAGGAAGCGCAGGTTCATGCGAGCGGGATGAATTCCTGGTTGTCGAAGTCGGGCAGCTTCATGCGTTTCGCGCGCCAGTCCGCCTTGGCTTGCTCGATGCGTTCGCGCGACGACGACACGAAGTTCCATTCGATGAAGCGTTCGCCGACCGGTTCGCCACCCAGGGCCATCAACGTGGATGGCTGGGTGGCGCGCAGCGAGCTGTCCTCGCCGGCGCCGAACACCAGCATCTTGCCGGCGCCATGACGGGTGCCGCGCACTTCGATCTCGCCGGCGGCCACGTACAGCGCGCGCTCGGAATACTCGGGCGGCAAGGCCGCGCCGGCGCCGGGCGCGAGTTCCCAGTGGGCGTAGAACAGGGGCGAGTGCGTGGTGACGTCGGACTTGAGGCCGAACGCCGAGCCGGCGAGCAGCCGTATACGCACGCCGTCGTATTCGTTCACCGGCAGTGACCCCGAGCCGTAGTGCGCGAAGGAGGGGGCCGTCTCTTCGTGTTCCGTGGGCAGTGCCACCCAGGCCTGGATGCCGTGCAGGTCGCCGCCCTCGGCGCGCGCCTTCTCGAAGCGCTCCGAGTGCGTGATGCCGCGGCCGGCGATCATCCAGTTCACTTCGTTGGGCTCGATGGCTTGCTGCGCGCCGACGCTGTCGCGATGCATGATCTCGCCCGCGAATAGATAGGTCACGGTGGCGAGGCCGATGTGCGGGTGAGGGCGCACGTCGACGGATTTCGGGATACCCGGCTTGAAGGTGACCGGCCCGATGTGGTCGAAGAAGATGAAGGGCCCGACCATGTGCCGGCGCGCAAACGGCAGCACGCGGCCTACCTCGAATCCCCCGAGGTCGCGCCGCCGCTGGTCGATGATTTCCATGGCAAGTCGTTTACCAGACTCGCCACGCCGCTAGCAAGAAATGGGCGGTCGATCAGATGGCGACGATCAGATGGTGCCGCGATCAGATGGTGCCGGGCCGGCATTTCGGCATTACGTCAGCAGACCCTGAATGCAGGTGACGCAGGCGTAATGCCGAAATGCCGGCCCGGCACCATCTGATCCGGGCGTAATGCCGAAATGCCGGCCCGGCACCATCCGATCGACCGCCATTTTCACAGGGAGCGCAGGAATTCCTTGAGGGCCCAGCGTTCGCCGGCGTCGAGACCGAGCGAGAAGTGGTCGTCGTAGTGGTCGATCACCTCGTCGAGCGTGCGGAACCGCCCGTCGTGGTAGAAACCGCCCTTGGTGTGGGTCCAGAGGCCGCGCAGGGGCGCGGTGCGGTAACGCTCATCCGGCGAGCGGCTCGCCTGGAATTCGTCGATGCCGATCTCGGCTCCCGTGTGCATGTTCCAGCCGGGCTCGGTGTACAGCGGCGGCACGTGGCACTCGGAGCACCTGGCCTTGCCGTTGAACAATCCCTCGCCGCGCTTGGCGCCGTTGGTGCTGAAACTGCCACGCGGCGGCTTCGGCACCGGGATCGCCAGCTGGTAAAGCGCCAGCGCCGGCAGCTGCGCAGTCACGAGGTCTTCGTCGGCACGCACATGCCCCGACCGGTTGCGCGCCGCCACCGGGAATTTCTCGGCGTCATCGAGGCGCGGATCGTAGAACGTTCCCTGCCCGTGCATCTCGAGGTTGGCGACCAGCGCATTCCAGTGCGATATGCCGCCCCAACCCGTCCAGGTATGCAGGTTCACGCCGGCCAGTCCGAAGGCCGGCGGTAACAGTACCGCGGCGGTCTTGCCATCCGGGCGGAACGCCTTGCCGTCCAGGAACAGCGACGCGTCGAAACGGCCCGGTCCCCAGGAATTGAGCACCGTGCGAACGGTTGCGACATCGGTCCCGAGAAACGTCGCGACCGGCTCGAGCCGCGGGGCCAGCGCAATGATGGCGCCCACGTTGAGATCGCGATTCGCCCAGCCGTCGAGCCGATGGCCGATGCCTTTCGCCAGCGAGTTGTCGACTGTGGAATGACACAGCGCGCACTGGATTCCCATCGACGACAGCCTGCCCTGGTCGTCGAAGAAACCGGTGACGCCGACCACGGCATCGAGCTCGAGCAGCTGCAACGTGGTCTTCGGATCGTCGAGATCGACCTTGCCGCGTGCGATGGCCTTCTGCAGCTGCCACGGCAACGCGTCGACGTCGACCTTGAGCCCGACCGCGAGCGCCGTCGCCGGCGACACGCCCGGCCCCACGCCTCCATTGTCGGCACCGGCCAGCGCCAGGTGTAGTCCGATACCGTCGCCCCAGAACGCTTCGTCACCGAAGGTGGAGTAACGGAAAATCTGCCGGCCCTCGCGTACTTCGCGTACGGCGTGAGCCTCGGTGGAAAGATCCCTTGGATTGCCAGTGGCACCGGCCATGGCGGTGAACAGGGCGGCCGCCGCCGCCGCGAACATTCGCGTTTTCATGACACCCTCAGAAAAAAAGTTGTTCGGCTCCCGGAGAAGGAATGCGCGCAAGCTGGGGAATGTTCCGCGCGGTGGATAGATTGACTGCCACGGCACCGGGCCTGCGGCGACACCCGCCCCGCAGCAGGAATTGACTTGCACCAGGTGTGCGCGTAGTTACCTGCGCGAGACCACGAAAGACCACTGGCGCGTGGCGCGCAAGAAGAAGTCACCGGAGCCACCCATGCATTCGAGTGCCCGATCCATCAAACATGCCTCGTTCGTGATCGAGCGCCGCTTCGACTACGACCCGTCGCTGGTGTACCGCGCATGGGCGGACCCCAAGGTCAAGGCGCGCTGGTTCAACGGCCCCGCGGACAAGTGGAGCGAGCTGATCCGCGAGATGGACGTGCGCGTCGGCGGGCGTGACAGGCTGGTGGGCAAGTTTGTCGACGGATCCGAATCGCGCTTCGAGGCGCAGTACTTCGACGTGGTGCCGGAGAAACGCCTGGTGTACGCCTATGACATGTACTGGCAGGAGCGGAAGATCTCGGTGTCACTGGCCAGCGTGGAGTTCGTGCTGGCCGGCAAGAGCACCAAGCTGGTGCTCACCGAGCAGCATGCCTTCCTCGATGGTTACGAGGATGCCGGCAGCCGCGAACGCGGCACGCGCAATCTCATGGACAACCTGCAGGTGGCGCTGGGCGGCGGCGACACGCGCGTGCCGAGAAAATGACCCTCAGGGATACAGCGATCCCACGTAGGCCGCGAGCGCGATCATGTCCTCGAGCTCGAGTTTCTCGACCGTGGGCTTCATCTGGTCGGCCGCCTCGCCCTTGCGCGCGCCATTCCTGAACGCCAGCAACTGCCGCAGCAGGTAGGTAGGCGAACGGCCGGCGATGGGCGGGATCTTGGCGTCGCCCTTGAGATTGGCGAGATGGCAGGTGGCGCAGATCACCGTCTTCGGGCTCTTGTCGAGGTCCTGGCCCGTGGTTGCGAGCCGCTTGCCGCGCGCCAGGGAGCCCGGCGGCACGTAGGCGGTGTACTGCATGCGATCGTCGCGGCGCTGGTGGCGCTCGATGTCGGGCGCCACCTCGAGGAGCCGCTGCCCGAGCTGCTCGCTGCCGCCGACTTCCTTGTAGACCCAGTCGGAAGGCTCGGCGCGCGGGATGTTGATGGCCTCGGCCACCCACACGCGGCGTCCCAGTTTCTGCTGCGAGAAGTATTTCGCCGTTTCGTCGATCTCCGCGTCGGTCATCGCGGCCGCCACCACGTGCATGCCGCGGCTGGGCAGGTATTTCTCCGGCCCGATGGCCTCCCGCTTGCCGCTGCGGAAGTCCTGCAGCTGCTCCTTTATATAAGCCTCGGGCAGGCCCGCCAGCGCGGAGTTTTCAGGCCGGCCCTGGCCGGTGGGCGTGTGGCAGTAACCGCAGGCGATGATCTTGGGCTTGCGTCCCTTGGCGACGATCTCGGGCAGGGGCCCGTGTGATTCCGGGTGCCAGTCCGGCGCGTCGTAGGGATCGTTGATGCGCGCCAGCGTGTATTTCTGGTCGCTATCCGGGATGCCGAGCAGTTCCACGTCGTCGAGCTTGGGCGGCGTCTTGGGCGGCGGCAGCAGCGAATCGGGATGAATCGGGAACAGCCAGTCCGGATAGGGAATGACGGGCTCGTCCGCGGGCTTCGCGGCCGTGGCCGTGTCGGGCGCAGGCCTGGCCGTCTGCGCCATGACGGCCAGGCAGGCGAGCAGGGCGCAGGCGCCGATGGCGGCGAGCCGGATGCGGTTCACGTGCTGGTTTCCCCCGGGGTCACGCGCGCAGCATACCGAAAGCGGCCAAACAGGCCATAGTGTGCGCATGCCCCGCCTTTCGCGCCGCGCGTTGCCCATCGACACCGTGGATCTGGCCCGCTACCTGGTCGGCCAGGTGCTGGTGCACCTGCGGCGCGGCGTGCGCCTCGCGGGACGCATCGTCGAGACCGAGGCCTATCCGCCCGGCGATCCGACCGCGTACCACCGCCCCGGGCTAACTACCAGCAACGCCCCTTTGTTCGAGGCGCGCGGCCACGCCTACGTGCGCATGGTGTACGGCACCTGCTACAACCTCAACCTGGCCGCGGAGCCGGTGGGCATCGGCGGTTCCGTGCTGATCCGCGCGCTCGAGCCGCTCGAAGGGCTGGAAGTCATGCAACGCAATTGCCCGGCGGTGCCCGCCAGGAACCTGGCGCGCGGGCCGGGCCGCCTGTGCGCGGCGCTCGGCATCGGCCGCGAGCTCACGGGCACGGACCTGTGCAGCAGTGATCGCCTGTGGCTGGAGTCCGGCCGCGGCCGGCCGGCCCTCCGCGTGAGCACTCGCATCGGCTTGACGCGCGACCAGCACCGGCGTCTCAGATTCCTCGAGCGTGGCAGTGCTTTCGTGAGCGTTCCGCCATAATGGCGTCCATGAAGAGCCTGTTCGCCATCTTGTTGCTGTTCACTGCGCCGATCCTGTTTGCGCAGGCCGCGCCGCCGCAGCCCACCGAGGCGAATTTCCGCAAGAAGCTGGGCATCGGTCCGGAAGTGCGCCTGGACTACCGCAACCTCGAGTGCAAGCCGGTGGATTTCGCGGGCTTCGTGGCCGACATGCGCAAGCCCGGCGCCCACGCCGACGTCGACCGTGATGTCGACGGCAAGGCCGTGACCATGTCGGCCAAGCTCAAGGGCATGGCGGCCTGCCCGTCGCCATACCCGCCGATCACCACCATGCCGCCCTTCGATCTCGAGGATCTGTCGGGCAAGCGCGTGACGTCCGCGAGCCTCAAGGGCAAACCCACGCTGGTCAGTTTCTTCTTCTCGAGCTGCGTGCCCTGCATCCTCGAAGTGCAGCCGCTCAACCGCTTCGCAGCGGCGCGCCCGCACATGAACTTCCTCGCGGTGACCTACGACGAGCCCGAGGTGGCGCGTGCCTTCGTGCAGAGATTCGGCGTCAAGTGGCGCGTCGTGCCCGATGCGCAGAATTTCATCGAACGCATGCGCGTCAAGCAGTACCCACTGCTGGCGTTGTTCGATGCCAATGGCAAACTGCTGGGCACAAGGAAGGGTGGGGCACGGGACGAGCTCGAGGCGGCCAATGTCGAGCCGCAGCTCAAGCGCTGGATGGACAGCCTCCTGAAATAGGCCCGGTCAACCGCCGTGCGGCTACCGCGTTTACACGGGTAAGCCTATGACCGCGACGCAGAATTCCGTTGCCGCCGCCATTGCCGTCAACCGCTTCGGGCTCGGCGCCCGGCCGGGGGAACTGGCGCGCGCGGCCGGCGACCCGCAGGGCTGGCTCCTGAAGCAGCTCGAGGGCAGCCCGCAGGTCCTGGCCGGCGAGGGCCTGGAATCCTCGGCTGACGTTCTCCAGAAAGCACTCGATTTGCGCCGCGACCTCGTCGCGGCGCGGCGTGCAAAAAAAGACGGCGACGCGAATCCGGACAAGGCCGTGGCGGCGGCGCTGAAGCTGCCGGCCATCACGCGGCCCGTGTACATCGACGAGGCGTACGCGCGGTTCTCGCACGCCATCACCACCGATCGTCCCTTCCTCGAGCGGCTCACGCAGTTCTGGAGCAATCACTTCGCGGTGTCGGTGGACAAGATCGCCGTGCTGGGCGTCGCCGGTGCGATGGAGCGCGAGGCCATCCGGCCGCACGTCACCGGCAGCTTCACCAAACTACTGATGGCGGTCGAGAAGCATCCCGCGATGATCCTCTATCTCGACAACCAGACCTCGATCGGGCCGAACTCGCGCGCGGCGCAGTTCATGGCACGCCGCGGCAGGGCCAAGGGGCGCAAGCTCGACATCAACGAGAACCTGGCGCGCGAAATCCTGGAGCTGCACACGCTGGGCGTGGATGGCGGCTACACGCAGGCCGACGTGACGACGTTCGCGCAGGCGCTATCGGGCTGGTCGATCGGCGGCGAGGACCAGGGCCGCAGGTTCGCGCGGCTGGGTTACGGCAGCGGCAAGCCCGGAGAATTCTTTTTCCGCGAAGTGTTCCACGAGCCCGGCGCCAAGCGGTTGCTGGGCCGCAGCTACGGCGACGACGGCGTGAAGCAGGGCGAGGCCATCCTCGAAGACCTGGCGTTGCGACCCGAGACCGCGCGCCACGTGTCCACCAAGCTGGCGCGCCACTTCATCGCAGACGATCCGCCCGGGGAGGTCGTCGAGCGCATGACTCGGGCCTGGCTGGACAGCCGCGGCCAGCTGTCCAAGGTGTACGCGGCGCTGATCGAATCGCCCGAAGCCTGGAGCCAGCCGCTGGCCAAGTTCAAGACGCCGGCTGACTACATCCATTCCTCGTTTCGCGCGTTGTCGATTCCACTCCAGGACAAGCGCCGCGCGTTGCAGGCTTTCGAAGCGCTCGGCCAGCGCAACTTGAGCCCCGGATCGCCGGCGGGCTGGCCCGACACCAGCGCCGACTGGGACGGATCGTCGGCGCTGCTCAAGCGCATCGCGTGGGCCGATGCGGTGGCGCAGCGCCTGGGTGATTCACGCAATGCACGCGAGATCGCGCCCGAGGTTCTCGGCGTCACGCTGGGCGATGCGACGGCGCGGGCCATTGCGCGCGCCGACAGCGGCGCGCAGGCCATGACGCTGTTCCTGGCCTCTCCCGAGTTCATGCGGCGTTGAGGAGTGCCCGATGAGCCGATCGCTGTCACGACGCAGCTTCCTCGAAGCCTCGCTGTTCACCGGCGCGAGCAGCCTGCTGGCTTCGCGGCTGGCCTTCGCGCATGCTCCCACCGAGGCGCGTTTCGTGTTCGTGCTGTTGCGCGGGGCCCTCGACGGGTTGTCAGCCGTGCCGCCCGTCGGCGACCCGGCCTACGCGGGGCTGCGCGGCCAGATCGCGCTGGCGAAGTCCGGCGACGACGCGGCACTGCCGCTCGACTCGACATTCGCCATGCACCCGGCACTGAAATTCCTGCACGCCAGCTACGCCGCGAAGGAACTCGCGGTGTTGCACGCGGTGGCATCGCCGTACCGAGAGCGTTCGCATTTCGACGGCCAGAACGTGCTCGAGAATGGCGGCGTCGTGCCGCACGGGCTCAACAGCGGCTGGATCAATCGTGCAATCGACGCGCTGCCCGCGGCGGCGCGCGGCGCGGGCGGCGTGGCGCTGGGCGCAAACGTTCCGCTGGCCATGCGCGGTCCCGCGGTGGTTGCGTCCTGGTCGCCCACGAAAATAGCGGCGCTGGACGATGACACCATGGCGCGCATCACCGATCTCTATTCCGGCGACGCCTTGTTGTCGCGCCGCCTGGCCGAAGCGCTGGAGAGTGACGCCATCGCCAACGAGGCGCTGGCCGCGGCCAATGCCGAGGGCGACGAAGCCATGATGGGCGATGGCGACAACGTCGTCGTGCGCGACCAGGAGCAGAGGCGCAGGGGCGGAGCCCGTTTCCTCGAGACGGCACGGGCCGCGGCGGGATTCCTAAGGCGCGAAGACGGCCCGCGCGTCGCGATGTTCGACACCTCGGGTTGGGACACGCATGCCAACGAGGGTGGCGCGCAGGGCCAGCTCGCGCTGCGTTTGCGTGCACTGGATGGTGCGCTGGCCGCGCTCAAGGAGTCGCTCGGTCCGGCGTGGCGCCATACCGTGATACTCGTGGCGACGGAGTTCGGCCGCACCGCGGCGATCAACGGCACACGTGGCACCGACCATGGCACCGGCGCCGCGGCATTCTTGTTAGGCGGCGCCGTGGCCGGCGGGCGCGTCCTGGCCGACTGGCCCGGCCTCTCGCGTTCCGCGCTGTACGAGGGCCGCGACCTGCGGCCGACCCGGGACCTGCGTTCGGTGATGAAGGGCGTGCTGCGCGATCATCTCCTCGTGCCGGCGTCAGTGCTGGATTCCACCGTCTTTCCCGGCAGCTCGGCTGCCCGCGCCACCGACGGGCTCATCCGCGGCTAGCTTCAACCCTCTTTCGCGCGAAAAGTCTGCAGGACAACGGCAGTGCTGGCGTCGCCGCCCGGTCGGACCTAGGTCCGATGCACCGGCGCGGCTCACTAACTATAGGATGCCGGTCCCCCCGATGCGGTTTTGTCGCCGCCGCTGGAATATTCATCGTGCAAGGACCAGCAAGCCGCTCGGCCCCTCGCGGGGCATCCAGGCCATCGCATCTCCAATGGCGAAAGATTGCGCTGGGTTCGATAGTGGTCTCGGCCGCTGCCATCGTCGGATTCCTCGTCGGGCCGTACTTTTCTCTCCAGGCGACTAACAAAGAGCATACCGCGGCGCAGCAGCGGCCCTCGGTCGTCGAGGGTGATGGTGTGCAGGGCCCGAAGGCCATGGTGTGGATCCCCGCGGGCGAATTCCTCATGGGCAGCGACCATGAGCTGGCGCGCCCCAACGAACGGCCGACCCATCGCGTGCGCGTCGCGGGATTCTGGATGGACCGCACGCATGTCACCAACGCGCAATTCGGCGAGTTCGTGAAATCCACGGGCTACGTGACCACTGCCGAACGCAAGCCGGAGTGGGAGACGCTGCGCGTGCAGGTGCCCGCGGGTACGCCGCAGCCGCCGGACTCCGAGCTGGTCGCGGGCGCCATGGTGTTCGTGGGCACGGACATCCCGGTGTCGCTGGACGACTGGTCGCAGTGGTGGCGCTACGTGCCGGGCGCGACCTGGCGCCATCCACAGGGACCGGGCAGCGACATCCTCGGCAAGGATGAACATCCCGTGGTGCAGGTCTCGTACGAGGACGCGCAGGCCTACGCGCGCTGGGCAGGCAAACGCCTGCCAACCGAGGCTGAATGGGAATATGCCGCGCGCGGCGGGCTCGAGCAGGCCACCTACGCCTGGGGCGAAGAATTCACGGTCAATGGCCAGGTGATGGCGAATACCTGGGACACGAAAGCGCGGCCCTTCCCGGTAGTTAGCGCGCGGGCGGGCGGGGCGGCGGGCACGTCGCGTGTCAGGACGTTCCCGGCCAATGGCTACGGCCTCTACGACATGACCGGCAATGCCTGGCAGTGGGTCGCGGACTGGTATCGCATGGACTACTTCGCGCAGCAGTCAGGCCGCGGAGTCATCGACAATCCCGCCGGCCCCGCCGACAGCTACGACCCCGAGGATCGATTCGCCCCGGCCGGGGCGCCCAAGCGTGTCACGCGCGGCGGCTCGTTCCTGTGCAATGTCGACTACTGCCTGAGTTACCGGCCGAGCGCCCGGCGCGGCAATGATCCTTACAACCCGATGTCGCACATCGGCTTCCGGCTGGTAATGGATGAACGCGAATGGAAAGTCGCGATGAAGGCCAGGGGAATCGGCCATGACGCTGGCTAGGGTGAGCTCGTACGCCGCGTTGCTCGCGGTGTGGGTGCTCGGCGCAGCGGCGGCCGCGCAGGCGCCGGTACTCCCGTCCTGGAATGACGGCGAGGCGAAGTCGCGCATCATCGATTTCGTGCACGCCGTCACCGATCCGCGCGGCAAGGACTACGTGGCGCCGGGCGATCGCATCGCGACCTTCGACAACGACGGCACGTTGTGGGCCGAGCAGCCGCTGTACTTCCAGTTCCTGTTCATGCTGGACCAGGTGAAAAAGGCGGCGCCAAGACACCCGGAATGGAAGTACAACCCCGCGTTCCAGGCGCTGGCCGCGCAGGACAAGGCGGCGCTGGAGAAGCTGGGCCAGAAGCCGCTGCTCGAGTTGATGGGCGCAGGCAACAGCGGAATGACCGTCTCCGAATACGACACGACCATCCGCAACTGGCTGGCGACCTCGAAGCATCCGAAATACCAGCGGCCCTTCACCGACCTCACCTACGAGCCCATGCGCGAGCTGCTGGCCTGGCTGCGCGCCAACGGCTTCCGCACCTTCATCGTCTCGGGCGGCTCGGTCGAGTTCATGCGCCCCTGGGCCGAAAGGGCCTATGGCATTCCGCCCGAACAGGTGGTCGGCAGCCAGCAGGAAGTGAAATTCGAGATGAAGGACGGCAAGCCAGTGCTGACCCGCGAAGCCAAATTCGCCTTCGTCGACGACGGGCCCGGAAAGCCCGTCGGCATCTATCGCCACATCGGCAAGCGCCCGATCCTGGCCTTCGGAAATTCCGACGGCGACTTGCAGATGCTGCAGGTCACGGCTGCCGGCGAAGGGCGTCGTCTCGTGCTCATCGTTCATCACGACGATGCCGGGCGTGAGTACGCCTACGACCGCGACTCGCACATCGGCAAGCTCGACGAGGCCTGGGACGAAGCCAGGGCCAGGAACTGGATCGTAGTCAGCATGAAATCCGACTGGAAGAGGGTATTCACGTTCGAGAAGTAAGGAGAAGCCAATGATTCGCAGTGGTCTCGCGCTGTTCGCAGCGCTGTCGCTCGCCTGCGCTGCGCAGGCGCAACAGCCGAAGCCCAACATCGTCGTCTTCTGGGGCGATGACATCGGGCAGTCCAATATCAGCGCCTATTCGCACGGGGTGATGGGGTACAAGACGCCCAACATCGACCGCGTGGCGCGCGAAGGCATGATGTTCACCGACTACTACGC
>DASUGK010000141.1:0-2350 GCA_036274075.1 Steroidobacteraceae bacterium
TACTGGGCTTGCTGTTCCTGGTCTCAGTTTCGTTCGCCGCCGGGGCGCGCTGGGGACATCATGAACGCGCGCCGCTCACGTCGCGCATCTGGTCGGCCGGCGATGCGCGCACCTCGCGCGGCGACTGGGGCGAGATCCACATCTACACCGAGGATGCGACGCCGACCTTCGGCACCGAGAGCATCCTGACTGCCTCGCTGACTTTCCTGCCCGGCAAGCAGCTCCAGCCGCCGCATCAGCACCCGGACGAGGAATTCCAGTACGTCATCGAAGGCGCGGGCACCTGGTCGCTGAACGGCAAGGAGCAGTCGCTCGAGCCCGGTGATCTCATGTACACGAAGCCCTGGGACTGGCACGGCATCCGCAACTCGGGCGACAAGCCGCTCAAGTTCCTCGTGTTCAAGTTCCGTGCTCGCGGCGTGCCGGAGCCTGCAAAGCCCTGAGCCCTACTGTAGTTTGGCCTCGCTGGAGCGTTCCTCCGGCGGCCGCACCTTGCGGAACGCGCGCCACAGCAAGAGGTCGTACGCGATCTTCATGCCCGCGCCGACGTACAGGGGCACGGCGAGCGACCGGCCGTGCATGAGCATGCCAGCGAATGCAGGCGCCGCGGCCCAACCGGCCAGCCGCACCAGATGCGTGACGCCGCTGGCGAAGGTGCGCTCCTCCGGCCGCACCACCGCCATGACATAGGACTGGCGCGTCGGCACGTCCATCTCCACCAGCGATTCGCGCAGCAGGAACAGCAGCGCCGCGGCGGGGAAGTTCGGCATGAACGGTACGGTGAGCAGCAGCACGCTCGACGGAATGTGCGTGAACACCATGGTGTTCACGAGGCCGATGCGCCGCGCCAGCCACGCGGCCGCAAGATGCGAGCCTGCGTTGGCGAGCCGCGCGGCGAAGAACAACAGGCCGATGGAGGCGACGTCCACGCCGAAGCGCTCATAGAAAAAGAACGACAGCAGCGCGGTAGTCAGGAAGCCGCCCGCGATGGCGTCGATGCCGAACAGCGCGCAGATGCGCGTGAGCGTGGCGCGGGTCTGCGGCGTGACACGGCGCGTGAGCTCCACGTGCCGCGATTCGATCGCGGGGGACAGCCGCGCGTAGGCGAGCAGGGGCAGGAACGACAGCGCCGCATAGATCCACACCGCGGCGCGATGCGCCTGCGGCGCGGCGAAGCCGGCGTGCGCGAACAGTGCCGGCGCCGCGGCCAGCAGCGAGCCGAGTGCGTGGCCGGCATCCTGCAGCACGTTGTAGCGCGCGAAGGTCAGCGTGCGCTGCTGGTCGCTGACCGTCGCCGGCAGCGCGCCTTGCTCCAGCACCAGCGCGGCGCCGCGGTCGCGGCCCATGCCATTCACCATGCCGATGAAGGCCGCGCTTCCGAGCGCGAACGGATGCGAGCAGATCGCCAGCAACACCGCGCCCGCCACGCTCGACGCCGTCACCAGCAACAACGCGCGCCGATGCCCGAAGCGATCGCCAAAAAACGTGACCAGCGTGGTGCCGGCCGCCGCACCGGCGAGCCCGAGCGCAATCACCACGCCGATCACGTGCGCGTCCAGCGCGAGCGTGGCGAGGTAAATCCCCAGCAGCACGCCCATCATGCCGGTGGCGAGCGCGCGCACGAAGGCCGCGGAGTAGATCAGGCTTCGATCGTCCATCGAAGCCTGATCTTAGCTCCTGCTCAGCAGGTCATCGGCCCCACAGGCGGTTCAGCAGGTTGGTCTTGCGCTGGTCGAAGGTGCGCCACTCGCCCCAGCCCGACGTGTTGGTGACGGGGTCGTAGGCATGCCCGTACCAGCCAGCCGTATCGCCCGATTCGGGATTGATCGACCAGTAGCAGCCTTCGATGCCGCGGGAAACCATGTAATCCACGAACGCGTTCTGCCAGGTGAGATCCAGGCCCGCCGGCAGGTAACCCCAGCGGTTGCGATCGCGGATGCTCGCCTGGCCGCCCGGCCAATCGAGGTTGCCGCCGAATTCGCCCACCACCATGGCGTAGCCCTGGTCCTTGAGATAGCCGAAATGTTCCTCCCAGCCGCTGCGTTCGAGCGTCGTGTTGATCACGAGGTTGCACTTGGCGTTGCCGGCCGCGTCGCCTTCGAGACCCGCGCATTGTGGCTGCGCCGGGTCCATGAAGCTCGACTGCACGAACACCGACGGCCCGTACACATGCGGCGAGTACACCAGCCGATCTTTCGGGATATTCGGCGGGCTCGCGCCGGCCTCGAACAGGTTGCCGCCCCAGTTGGGCACCGTGGCCGCGCCGCCGTGCGGACGCTGCGACACGGTGTCGGGCGTGCCGTCCTGGTTGCCCGCCGTGGCCGAATTGCCCTCGACGAAGACCAGCGTG
>DASUGK010000142.1:0-100434 GCA_036274075.1 Steroidobacteraceae bacterium
CCGACCACCTGGTTCGTAGCCAGGTACTCTATCCAGCTGAGCTACGGGCGCGTGGCTCGTTTGAGGGCGCGCATCCTAGCACAAGGGAAATTCCCGCCGCGAGCAAAGATATCTCATTATCCATCAGGCACTTACAGGCGCCAATGATGGCCAGAACACCGTCCTGGGTGCACCGCACCGCCAGGGGTCGGGGTTCGGATGATACCGCCCGGTCCCGGTTTCAGCCGCCCGAGTAGTTAGACCCGGCATCCGGCGGCGGCGCGCGGGGCGTAGTCCTTCTCCGCCTCGCGAGCAGGACCTCGCCTACAGGGCGGTCGCGGGCGCGTTGCTACCATCGCCGCTCTCTTTGGCTCCTCCCCGGATGTGTGCGATGGCCGACGTCATGATCTCCACTGTTCTCCAGAAGAGCGGCAAGGAGCTGCAGTCAGCGTGGGCCAGGGATCTCGCCGCGGCTCTGCCGAGCGCCAAGGGACGCATCTCCGCCGCCGAGCTCGAGCAGCAGACCGCGGAATTCATCTCGTTGCTGACTGCCGCGACGGGGCAATCCCGGGGCACGGACATTTCGGCCGTCAGCTTCAAGCCGCTGCGCGACTTCCTCGAAGGAGTGACGCGCTCACGCGCGCTGCAGGGCTTCACCTCCGACGAGACCGCGACCTTCATCTTCTCTTTCAAGCGACCGCTGTTCGAGCAATTGAGGGTTGCCGCCGGCAGGGACGCCGAAACTCTCGCCGACGAAACCTGGAACGCCACCCTGCTGGTCGACTCGCTGGGATTGCACGCCGTCAGGACCTTCCAGAAAGCGCGCGAGGAATTCATCCATCGCCAGCAGCGCGAAATGCTCGAGCTGTCGACGCCGGTCGTGAAGCTCTGGGAAGGCATCCTGGCGCTGCCCATGATCGGCACGCTGGATTCCTCTCGCACCCAGGTGGTCATGGAGTCGCTGCTGCAGAAAGTGATGGAGACCGGCGCGCAGATCGCCATCCTCGACATCACCGGCGTGCCGACGGTCGATACCCTCGTTGCCCAGCACTTGTTGAAAACCGTGACCGCGCTGCGCCTGATGGGTGCCGAATGCATCATTTCCGGCGTGCGCCCGCAGATCGCGCAGACGATCGTGCACCTCGGGGTCGACCTGCAGGGCGTGACCACCAAGGCGAATCTCGCCGACGCGTTGGCGCTCGCCCTCAGGCGCACCGGCAATTCCCTAAAGAATTGATGCTTCGATGGAACGCATTCCAATCCTGAGGATGGGCGAGTTCCTGCTCGTCACCATCCAGGTCGACATGCACGATCAGCTGGCGTTGCGCCTGCAGGACGATCTCTCCCTGGCCATCCAGAAACACGCCTCGCGCGGCGTGCTCATCGACATCTCCTCGCTCGAAATGGTCGATTCGTTCATCGGCCGCATGGTCGCGGACATCTCCGGCATCGGCCAGATCCTCGGCGCCGAAACGGTACTCGTGGGCATGCAGCCGGCCGTGGCCATCACGCTGGTGGAACTGGGGCTGTCCCTGCCTGGAGTCTCAACTGCGCTCAACGTCGAGCGCGGCATGGCGCTGTTGCGTCGGAAGATCGACGGGACGGGTGCCGATGATGCAATCAACGCAGGGTGAAGCGTCGCTGCGCTCCGAGCGCGACATCGTGCTCGCCCGCCAGCTGGTCAGGAGGCTCACGCAGGAGCTCGCCTTCTCGCTGGTGGACCAGACCAAGATGGTGACGGCGGCCAGCGAGCTGGCACGCAATGCGCTCGTCTACGGCCGCGGCGGCGCCATGCACTGGGAAATCCTGCAGCGTGAGGCGCGCACGGGACTCAAACTCCTGTTCGCTGACGAAGGTCCGGGCATCCCGAACATTGAATTGGCGATGCGGGACGGTTGGACTTCCGGCACTGGCCTCGGCATGGGCTTGTCGGGCGCGCGCCGCCTGGTCAACGACTTCGAAATCGAGAGCCGCGTGGGTGCCGGCACGCGGGTGACGATCACACGATGGAAATGAGCCCATGGAAGCGCTCATGAAATCGCGCGGCTTCTCCGCGCAATTGCGCTTCGTCGTCGACGAGGAGAGCAAGGTAGGCGAGGTGCGGCGCGCCGCACAGGCCATGGCCAACTTCGAATTCGACGAGCAAGTCGCCGGCCGCGTGGCCATCGCGGCCACCGAGCTCGCAAACAACCTGCTGCGCCACGCAGGCCGCGGGGAAATCCTGCTCCAGCGGCTGGGAGCCGAGGGCACGGCCACGGTGGAACTGCTGGCCATCGATCGCGGGCCCGGCATGTCGGATGTCGAGCGCTGCATGACGGACGGTTTTTCGACGGGGGGCACGCCGGGCACCGGTCTCGGAGCCGTGCGCCGCCTCGCCGATGAGTTCGACATCTACTCGATGCCCGGCGAAGGCACCGTGGTCATGGCGCGTTTCGGCCAGGGCCTGCAGGCCAGGTTCGGCGTGGTCTGCGTGCCGATGGCCGGCGAAGTGGAATGTGGCGACGCCTGGCACCTGGTGGCGGACCGGAATCGCGTCGCGGCCATCGTCGTCGACGGCCTCGGTCACGGCGCGTTGGCGGCCGAGGCCGCACGCGCCGCCGTGGCCGCCTTCAGCACCTCTCCGTGGGCGCCGCCCCACTTCGTCATGGATCTCGCCGGCGCCGCCATGGCGAGGACTCGCGGCGGCGCCGCCGCCGCGGCGCTCATCGAGGGCAATGCCCTGTCCTTCGCCGGCATCGGCAACATCGGCGGCACGCTGGTATCGCCCGAAAAATCGCAGGGACTGGTGTCACACAACGGCACGCTGGGCATGCCCGGCCGGCGCGCGCAGCAGTTCGAGTACACGCGGATCGCGGGCGCGTTGCTGGTCATGCACACCGACGGCATCTCCGCGAGGTGGAACCTGGCCGGCCGCACCGCCCTCTTTTCCCACCACCCGGCCATCTGCGCGGCGGTGCTGTACCGGGACCACGGTCGTGAAAAGGACGACGCCACCGTGCTGGTGATCGCATGAACGCGCGCGAACTCGAGTCCGCACTCGCGGCACGCGAAGCCGACATCGTCGCGCTGCGTACCGAGCTCGACGAAACCAACAAGGGCGTGCTCGCGCTGTACGCCGAGCTCGACGACAAGGCAGCGCAGCTGCGCGGCGCCAACGAGCTGAAGAGCCGCTTCCTCTCCTACATGAGCCACGAATTCCGCACACCGCTCACCTCGATGACCAGCATCACGGGCATCCTGCTCTCGCGGCTCGACGGCCCGCTCACGCCGGAACAGCAGAAGCAGGTCGAGTTCATCCGCGGCTCGGCGCGCGAGCTCACCGAGATGGTCAATGACCTGCTGGACCTGGCGAAGGTGGAGGCCGGCCGCATCACCATCTCGCCCGAGTGGTTCGAGATGGTGGACCTGTTCGCGGCGCTGCGCGGCATGTTCAAGCCAATCGTCGCGACCACGTCGGTCTCGCTGTTCTTCGACGAGCCCGAACACGACATCCGGCTGTACTCGGACGACAAAAAGGTGTCGCAGATCCTGCGCAACTTCATCTCGAACGCGCTCAAGTTCACGCCGGTGGGCGAGGTGCGCGTCTCGGCACGCCTGATCGACCCCGACTGGGTGGAGTTCGCGGTCACCGACACCGGCATCGGCATCTCCGCGGAACACCTGCCGAACCTGTTCACCGATTTCGTGCAGCTCGACGTGCGGCTGCAGAAGCGGCTGCGCGGCTCGGGTCTCGGACTGTCGCTGGCGCGCAAGTTCGCGGAGCTGCTCGGCGGGCGCGTCGCCGTCGAAAGCGAACCAGGCAAGGGATCGCGCTTCTCCGTGACGCTGCCGGTGCGTCTCGCGGGCGCGGACAACGTGGAGCCTCCGTCATGAACGCGCTGCCCAGCATGATCGCGAACCAGAAGATCGTCGTGGTCGACGACAACGCTGCTTCCCTGTATTCGACCGCGCGCATCCTGCGATCGGCCGGCTTCGAGGTCATCGAGGCCACGACCGGTGCCGAAGCGCTGGCCGCCGCCACCCAGGACATCGGCCTCATCGTGCTCGACATCAACCTGCCGGACATCGACGGGCTCGAGGTCTGCCGCCGGCTGCGTGCCGGCAGCAACACGGCCTACCTGCCGATCATCCACCTCACGGCCACGTTCATGGCGAGCAACGACATGGAACAGGGTCTCTCGGCCGGTGGTGACAGCTATCTCACGCATCCCGTCGATCCGCCGGTGCTGATCGCCACGGTGCGCGCGTTGTTGTTCGCGCGCCAGGCCGACGTGCTCAAGCGCACCACCGACGCACGCTTCCGCACCATCTTCGAACTGGCCTCGAGCGGCATCGCGCTGCTCGACCACGAGCTGGTGTTCCGCGACGTCAACCCGGAATTCTGCCGGCTGACCGGCCGGGAGCGCCGCGACATCATCGGCCTGCGCTGCGCACAGGTCATTGCGCCAGGGCACGAGGACGCCTGCGGGCAACTCCGGGAAACCTTGCGCGATGGCGGCCGCTGGGAAGGCACGATGCCGGTACTGCGGCCGGACGGCAGCGTGGCCGACGTCGAATGGCGCATCGTCGCCGAGAACGGCCACGGCGTACGCATCGCCATCGCCACCAATGTCACGGCCCGCGAGAAGCTGCTGGCCAGCGAACGCGCCGCGCGCACGGAGGCCGAACGCAGCAACCGGCTCAAGGACGAATTCCTGGCGACGCTGTCGCACGAACTGCGCAACCCGCTGAACGCCATGCTGGGCTGGGCCAGCGTGCTGCGGCGGCGCGACGTCTCCCCGGCCATGTTGTCCCAGGGACTCGACGCCATCGAGCGCAACTCGCGCGTGCAAAGCCACCTGATCGAAGACCTGCTGGACTTCGCCGGCATCCGCTTCGGCAAGATGCGCATCGACGTCGACGTCATTCCACCGGCGCGCGCCGTTGAGTCGGCCGCGGAGGTCGTGCAGGCCCAGGCGCACAACAAGGGCGTGGAACTGCACCTGCACGTGGCGCATCGCGAAGCCCACGTGCTCGCCGATGAATCGCGATTGCAGCAGGTCGTGTGGAACCTGCTCAGCAATGCCATCAAGTTCACGCCGGCCGGCGGCCGTATCGACGTGCACGCGCGGCGCGACGGCGGCCACTACGAAATCGCCGTCACGGACACCGGCCGCGGCATCAGCCCGGAGTTCCTGCCACAGATCTTCGAACGCTTCAGCCAGCAGGAATCGGGCACGGGCAAGAGTTTTGCCGGGCTCGGCATCGGCCTCACCATCGTCAAGCACCTCGTCGAGATCCACCACGGCAGCATCGAGGTCGAGAGCGAAGGGCTGGGCAAGGGAGCGACGTTTCGCGTTCGCCTGCCGCTCACCGAGCGGCGGCCCAGCGAACCGGTCGAAGACACCAGCACGCGCCTGAAGCGCATCCGCGTCCTGGTGGTCGAGGACGATCCCGATGCGCGTGCGCTGATCGCACGGATCCTCACGGACGCAGGCGCACAGGTGACCGACTCGGCCGATGCCGAAACCGCGATGGCGCAAATCAAGAGCTCGGCGCCGGACGTGCTGGTGAGCGACATCGGCATGGCACAGCTCGATGGCTATGGATTGCTGCGCAACCTGCGCGCCGCCGGGTACGACTCCACGAAGCTGCCAGCCATCGCAGTCACCGCGTTCTCACGGGTCCAGGACCGTGACGACGCGTTCGCCGCCGGCTTCCAGGTGCATCTCGCGAAGCCCGTGAAAGCGGAAGCGCTGATCGGCGCCGTCGCCCATCTCGCGCGAAAATAGGCGCCGAGGGTGACATGGCGCGGCTGCGATGCCGCCCCTTGCGCCGCGAACTCCCTCCCGCCCTGCCGGTCATACTGGGCCCTCGCATCGCGCCCAAGTCTGCCTTAGTGTTCACCCCATGATCCGTTTCAACCGTCGACGATTCGTGCAAGGCCTGGCAGGCGGCGCGCTGCTGCTGGGTGGCCGGTCGTTCGCCAGCGTCGCGCCCGGCGCCGGGCGCGAGCTGTCGGGAAACACTTTCGATCTCACCGTCGATTCCCTGCCGGTGAATTTCACGGGAGTCGCACGCCAGGCCGTGGTGATCAACGGCCAGCTGCCGGGACCGATCCTGCGCATGCGCCAGGGCGAGGAAGTCACCATTCGCGTGACCAACCGGCTGCGCGAACCGACCTCGATCCACTGGCACGGCATCATCCTGCCCGCGGACATGGACGGCGTGCCGGGCCTGTCGTTCACCGGCATCGCACCCGGCACGACGTTCACCTATCGCTACAAGGTCAACCAGTACGGCACCTACTGGTATCACTCGCATTCGGGCTTCCAGGAGCAGCTGGGACACTACGGTCCCATCGTCATCGAGCGGCGCGGCGGCGAACGGCACGGCGCCGACCGCGAACACGTGCTGCTGCTGTCCGACTGGACGGATCACGACCCCGAGCACATCTACGCCACGCTCAAGCGCCAGAGCGACTACTACAACTTCAACCAGCGCACCGTCGGCGACTTCGTCCGCGACGTGCGCACCATGGGCTGGGACGCGGCCTGGGCGGACCGCCGCATGTGGGGCAACATGCGCATGAACCCCACCGACATCGCCGACGTGACCGGTTATGCCTACACCTATCTGCTCAACGGCGTGACACCGGCCGGCAACTGGACCGGCACGTTCACGCCGGGCGAACGCGTGCGACTGCGCATCATCAACGGCTCGTCGATGAGCTTCTTCGACCTGCGCATCCCGGGGCTCGAGCTCACGGTGGTGGCGGCCGACGGCCAGGACATCGAGCCCGTCACGGTGGACGAACTGCGTGTCGGCACCGCCGAAGTCTATGACGTCATCGTCACGCCCGGCGACGCGGCGTACACGATTTTCGCGCAGTCCATGGACCGCTCGGGCTTCGCGCGCGGCACGCTGGCGCCGCGCGCCGGCATGGCGGCCGAGGTGCCGGCGCTGGACGCGCCGGTCGTGCTCGGCATGTCCGACATGGGCATGTCGCATGGTGACCATGGAAATCACGGCGCTGCCGCGCCGGCGTCCGGCGCGGTCGATCACAGCCAGATGGACCATTCCAAGATGGACCATTCGAAGATGGATCATTCGACGACGGCCCAGGGCCCGGCGACGGTGACACCCACGCACGCACCGGAAGAGTCGGGCCCCATCGTCGACATGCGCGCCTCGGTCGTGAGCACCGCATTGAACGACCCGGGAGTGGGCCTGCGCGGCAACGGCCGGCACGTGCTCACTTATGCGGATCTCGCGACGCTGGGTGGTCCCATCGACGCGCGCGATGCCACGCGCGAAATCGAGCTGCACCTCACGGGACACATGGAGCGCTACGTGTGGTCATTCAATGGCCAGAAGTTCTCCGATGCCAGGCCGCTGGCGTTCCGGCACGGGGAGCGGCTGCGCATCACGCTGGTCAACGACACCATGATGACGCACCCCATCCACCTGCATGGCATGTGGAGCGAAGTGGTGGACGCGAAGTCGAATTTCGTGGTGCGCAAGCACACCGTGATCGTGAACCCGGCGCAGCGCGTGTCCTATCTCGTGACCGCCGATGCGCTCGGGCGCTGGGCCTATCACTGCCACCTGCTCTATCACATGGAAGCGGGCATGTTCCGCGAGGTGGCGGTGGCATGAAGTCGATCGCCGCGGCGCTGCTGTGCGCGTGGACTTCACTCGCACTGGCCCAGGACCCGGCCCGGGGCCGGAGCCAGCTCGAACACGTGCCGCCGGATCCGCCGCAATCGCATGTCGACCACGACATGTCCTACCGAGAGATGGCGCAGATGATGGGCATGGACGATCGCCGCCGCTTCGGCAAGGTGATGGTCGACCGGCTCGAATGGCACGACGGCGACGACGGCTCGCAGTACGCCTGGGAGGCGCGCGCCTGGTATGGCGGCGACTACCACAAGGCCTGGCTCGAGGCCGAGGGCGAACGCGTCGAGGACTCGGCGCACGAGTCGCGCATCGAGGGCGGCTGGGACCGCATCATCAGCCCGTGGTGGAGCGTGCGGGTTGGCCTGCGCCACGATGCCGGCGAGGGGCAGGCGCGCGACTGGTTAGGCGCGGGTGTCGCGGGGCTGGCACCGGGCTTCTTCGAGTCCGAAGCCATGGTGTACTTCGGCGAGGACGGCCGTACCGCGGCGCGCCTTCAGTTCGATCGCGACCTGCTGTTCACGCAGCGCCTGGTACTGCAACCTGAGCTGGAGCTCGAAGCCTTCGGCAAGGACGATCCCGGGAAACTCATCGGCTCCGGCCTCTCGAGCCTGACGCTGGGACTGCGCCTGCGCTACGAGATCCGCCGTGAATTCGCGCCGTATCTCGGTGTGCACTGGGCCGGACACTTCGGAGAAACCGCCGACCTGCGGCGAGCCGCGGGTGAAAGCGCCGACGAGTTCACCTGGCTGCTCGGCGTCCGCGCCTGGTTCTAGCCAACCACGACCCGGAGCCCGGGCCACACATATTAATATGTGGCATGGGATGGCAATTCTGGATCGACCGCGGCGGCACGTTCACGGACATCGTGGCGCGGCGGCCGGACGGCGTGCTGGTCACGCACAAGCTGCTGTCGGAGAACCCGGAGCGTTACGACGACGCCGCCATCCATGGCATCCGCGCCTTGTTAGGACTTCCGCCCGGCAAGGTCATTCCGCCCGGCACCATCGGGGCCGTGAAGATGGGCACCACCGTGGCCACCAATGCACTGCTCGAGCGCAAGGGCGACCGCACGGTGTTCGTGACCACGCGCGGCTTCGCCGACGCGCTGCGCATCGCCTACCAGCACAGGCCGAAGCTCTTCGTACGCCGCATCGAGCTGCCCTCGATGCTTTACGAAGAGGTGGTCGAGATCGACGAACGCATGGGCGCGCATGGCGACGTGGTACGCCCGCTCGATGCGGCCGCGGCCGAAGCCGCCCTGCGCGCACCGTATGCGCGCGGCATCCGCGCCTGCGCCATCACGCTGATGCATGGTTACCGGTACCCGGACCACGAACGCGCGCTCGAGGAAATCGCGCGCCGCATCGGTTACACGCAGGTGTCGGTGTCGCACCGGGTGAGCCCGCTGATGCGGCTGGTGTCGCGCGGCGACACCACCGTCGCCGACGCCTACCTGTCGCCGGTGCTGCGGCGCTACGTGGATCGCGTCGCCGGCGCCCTGCCCGGCGTGCGCCTGCAGTTCATGCAATCGAATGGCGGCCTGAGCGATGCCTCCTCCTTCCACGGCAAGGACGCGATTCTCTCCGGCCCCGCCGGCGGCATCGTCGGCGCGGCGCGCGCCTCGCAGGGCGCCGGATTCGATCGCATCATCGCCTTCGACATGGGCGGCACGTCCACCGACGTGGGCCACTTCTCCGGCGACTTCGAGCGCGCGCTCGACGTAGAAGTCGGCGGCGTGCGCCTGCGCACGCCCATCCTGCGCATCCACACCGTGGCCGCGGGCGGCGGTTCGATCGTCAATTTCGACGGCGTGCGCCTGCGCGTCGGCCCCGAGTCGGCGGGAGCCAATCCGGGCCCGGCCTGCTACCGGCGCGGCGGCCCGCTCACGGTCACGGATTGCAACGTGCTGCTGGGGCGCATCCAGCCGGAGTTCTTTCCCACCTTGTTTGGTCCGGGCGGCGACCAGCCGCTCGACGCGGCGGTGGTCGCGGAGAAATTCGACGCGCTGGCCGCGGCCATCGGACGCGAAGCCGGCGGCGAAGACGCGCTCGCCGCCGGCTGCATCCGCATCGCGGTGGAGAACATGGCCAATGCCATCAAGAAGATCTCGGTGCAGCGCGGCCACGACGTCACCGGCTACACGCTCACCTGCTTCGGAGGGGCCGCGGGCCAGCATGCCTGCCTGGTCGCCGATGCACTCGGCATGCGCCGCGTGTTCATCCATCCGCTCGCGGGAGTGCTCTCGGCCTATGGCATCGGCGTCGCGGATGCCATGGCCATGCGCCAGCAGACCATCGAGGCGGTGCTCGACGACGCGGCGCTGCGAAGTCTTGCCGCACCACTCGAAGCATTGTCGCGCGAGGCCCGCGAGGAACTCGCCGGCCAGGGTTATGCCGATGACCAGGTGAGCGTCGAGCATGCGGTACTGCTCAAGTATGCCGATACGGATTCCACGCTCACCCTGCCGCTTGCGAGCGACCGCGCTTCGCTGGAAAGGGAGTTCCTTGCGCAATACCGCACACGATACGGATTCCACGTGCCCGGCCGCGCCATCGTCATCGATGCCATCTCGGTGGCGGCACGCGGGCGGTCGGTGCCACAGGAGACGGCGTTCGCGGGGCAGGCGCCGCTGGGCGGCGAACTCGCCCCGCGCACCTCGCGCCGCGTGTTCTTCGACGGCGGCTGGCACGACACGCCGTTCTACATGCGCGAGAACCTGCGGCGCGACGACGTGATCGACGGCCCGGCCATCGTCTGCGAGCGCCACAACACCGTGGTCATCGAGCGCGGCTGGCGCGCCAGGGTGGCCCACTCCGCTGCGGCGAATGGCAATGGCCTGGTGCTGGAGAAGATCGGTGACGCGAAACGCGCCTCCGCATCGACACGCGCCGACCCGGTGCTGCTGGAGATCTTCAACAACCTGTTCATGGCCATCGCCGAGCAGATGGGCGTGACGCTGGCCAACACCGCGAGCTCGGTGAACATCAAGGAACGGCTGGACTTTTCCTGCGCGCTGTTCGACCGGGAGGGCCAGCTGATCGCGAATGCGCCCCACATGCCGGTGCACCTGGGTTCCATGGGCGAGTCGGTGCAGGAAATCCTGCGGCGCCGCGCGGGCAAGATGCAGCCGGGCGATGCCTTCGTTTTGAATGCGCCCTACGCCGGCGGCACGCATCTGCCCGATGTCACCGTGGTGATGCCGGTATTCCTGCTCGGTGGCGCGCACCCTGAGTTCTACGTGGCGGCGCGCGGCCACCACGCCGACATCGGCGGCATCACGCCGGGGTCCATGCCTGCGGACTCCAGGTCCATCGACGAAGAAGGCGTGTTGCTCGACAACGTGCAGATCGTCGCGCGCGGCGAGTTCCTCGAGGATGCACTGCGTGCGCTGCTCACCGGCGGAAAGTACCCCGTGCGTAATGTCACGCAGAACCTCGCCGACCTGCGTGCGCAGGTGGCCGCCTGCCAGAAGGGCATCGCCGAGCTCGAGTCCATGACGGCGTACTACGGTCTCGACGTGGTGCAGGCCTACATGCAGCACGTGCAGGACAATGCCGAGGCCGCGGTGCGCCAGGTGATCGGCGTGCTCAAGGACGGTGTCTTCACCTACGAGATGGACAACGGCGCGCGTGTGCGCGTGGCGATTTCCATCGATGCGCAGCGGCGCGAGGCCACGATCGATTTCACCGGCACCAGCGCCCAGCAGCCCGGCAATTTCAACGCGCCGTTGCCGGTGACGCGCGCCGCGGTGTTGTACGTGTTCCGCACGCTGGTGGAAGACGAGATCCCGATGAATGCGGGCTGCCTCAAGCCTTTGAAGCTCATCGTGCCCGACGGCTCGATGCTGAACCCACGCTACCCGGCGGCCGTGGTCGCCGGCAATGTCGAGACCTCGCAGGTGGTGACGGACGCCTTGTATGGCGCTCTCGGCGTGCTCGCCGCCTCGCAGGGGACGATGAACAATCTCACCTTCGGCAATGAACGGCACCAGTACTACGAAACCATCGCGGGCGGCTCGGGCGCCGGGCCCGGCTTCGACGGCACCGACGCCGTGCAGACCCACATGACCAATTCGCGGCTCACGGATCCGGAGGTGCTGGAATGGCGCTTCCCCGTGCGGCTGGAATCCTTCCGCATCCGGTGCGGTTCGGGCGGCCCCGGCAAACATCGCGGCGGCGATGGTGTCGAGCGGCGCATCCGCTTCCTCGAGCCCATGACCGCCGTGATGCTCGCCAATCACCGGCGGGTCGCACCCTTCGGCGTCGGCGGCGGCGCGGCCGGCGCCACGGGACGCAACTGGATCGAGCGCGCCGGGGCGACGCGCGAAGAATTCGGCGCGACCTTTGCCACCGATGCAGGCTGCAACGACGTGATCGTGATCCAGACTCCCGGCGGCGGCGGATTCGGCCCAGCATGAACACGGGAAAACCCGCCGTCGCACGGCTCGCCTTCGCCAGCATCGCCGGCACCGCGCTCGAGTATTACGACTTCGCGGTCTACAACACGCTGGCCGCGCTGGTGTTCAACAAGCTGTTCTTTCCCGGCGTCGACCCGCTCGCCGGGACACTGCTGGCGTTCGCCACCTTCTGGGTGGGTTACCTGTCGCGGCCCTTTGGCGGCATGTTGTTCGGACACCTGGGCGACCGGCGCGGGCGCCGTTTCGTGCTGGTCACGACCCTGCTCATCATGGGCGTCACCACCTGCGCGATCGGCCTGCTGCCGACATACGAGCGCATCGGCATGCTGGCGCCCGTGCTGCTCGTGACGCTGCGCTTCGTGCAAGGCATGGCACTGGGTGGTGAATGGGCCGGCGCAGTGTTGCTGTCGATGGAACACGGCAGCGACGCGCAACGCGGTCGCAATGCCGCCTTCGCGCAGATGGGACCGCCGCTCGGCGTGTTGCTGGCCACCGGCACGATTGCGCTGGTCACGCGCCTGATGTCCGACGACGAATTGCTCGACTGGGGCTGGCGCGTGCCCCTGCTGGCGAGCGCCGTGCTGGTGCTGTTCGGCCTGTGGGTGCGGCGCGGCGTGCCGGAGACGCCGCAGTTTCGCGAGCTCCAGCAATCCACGCATCGACAGGCGCCGCTCGGCGCCGTGCTCAAGGGACACTGGCGTGCATTGCTGGTCGCGGGCGGTTCGCGCTTCGGTCCGGACGTGCAGTACTCGCTGATCAGCGCCTTCGCGCTCACATATATCTCCACCATCCTGGGCTTGTCGAAGACGCTGGGCACGGCGGCACTCGCGGTGGGCGCCGCATGCAGCGCCGTGTTCGTGCTGGTGGCGGGCACGCTTTCGGATCGCTTCGGCCGCCGCACGGTGTACGGCGTGGGCGTCGTCGCCACGGTAGTCTGGCTGTGCCTGTTGTTCCCGATGCTGGACTCGAAGTCGACCGTGCTGATCGTGGCCGCGGTAGCCAGCGGCTTCATCGTGCACGCCTTCATGTATGGACCGCAGGCGGCGTTCATCGCCGAGCAGTTTCCGACCCAGGTGCGCTACGCGGGCGCTTCGCTGGCCTACACCTTCGCGGGCGTATTCGCAGGCGGGCTCGCGCCCTTTGCGTTCACGGCCCTGTACAGGGCGTACGGCAAGACCGTGATGGTGGTGTTGTACACGGTTGCGGCGCTGTGCATCACCGCGCTGGCGCTGAAGCTGGCACCCAGGGCATCGTCGCCCAGGGACTGAGTCACACCCGGACGATTTCCTCCGGCGGGTAGTCGCGATCCGCGGCACGGATCACGTCGGCTTCGCGCTGCCGCCGGTCGCGCAGCCCCTTCATGTCCGGCCACAGGCGTTTCATCGCTTCGAATTGACCGGCAATGGCATCGAGGTCCGGCTCCGCCACGCGCAACAACCGCGCAATCGCGGCCATCTCGCGGCGGCGTTCACCCGACATTGCCGTGCCGCGGTTGTACACCAGCGAGAGCAGCATGCCCTGCGCATCCGCGGGCAGCTTGTCCACGCCCGGAAACGCGTCGCGCGTGCGCGCGGCGAACTGCGGCAGTGTCTTCAGGTAGAACACTTCTTCGGCCGCCTTGAGCGGGATCACCACCTGCGACAGGCCCTGGGCCAGGCGTTTCGCGGCAGGCCCGGCAACTCCCTGCACCGCCAGCAAGGCGGCGAGTCCGGGCTCGTCGAGATGGATCTCCCAGTCCGAAGTGATCTGCGACTTCGCGATCATGCCGAGGTCGTAGCCGATGCCGATGGTCACGCCGCTCTGGCCGCCCGGCCACGTCGGCCGCTGGAGTTCGCGCTGGTAACGCTGCCGCGATCCCACTTCGAACCTCACGATGAGCTCGAGGCTGGCGCGCGAGCATTCGAGGCTGAAAGCGCGCGCACTGACCTGGATCTCGAGGCGCCGTTCCAGGGCCGTCAGCGTCTCCGGCCCGAGCACGCCGTCCGCGGTGACGCCGATGGCCTGCTGGATTCGGCGCAACCGGCTAGTTAGCTGCTCGCGTGCTGTCGCCATGCGCGCAAACTACGCGCGGCACACGCACCGGTCAATGCGGCGCGGTGTGTACTTCCTGCATGGCACGCAGCCCGGATTCCAGCGCGCCCTGGATCCAGCCCTGGAAACGCGACAGGTGTTCACCGGCGAAGTGGATGCGGCCTTCGGGTTTTTCGGCGCCCTGCAGCATGCCCGTGATCTGGCCCGGAGCCGGCAGACCGAGCGCGCCGCGGGTCCACGGGTCCTGGTGCCAGACCTTCACGTGCAGTGTCTCGAGGTTGGCCTTTAGGCCGGGATGCGCGCGTTCCATCTCGTCGACGATGAACTGCTCGCGAACGTCGGGCGGCATGTCACCCGCCTTCTCACCCAAGGGCCCGGAGAGGAAGGACACCAGCAGCCCGCGCGGACCCGGCTGGTCGTGCGAGAAATGCCAGATCTGCTGCGGCGTGTCGGAGTGACCGAAGCCGTTGAAACCGTCCTTCTCCCAGAACCGCGACCGGCATTGCAGCGCGGCACGCACTATGAAATCGTAGGACAGCTCGTTGATGACGCGGCGC
Organism: Steroidobacteraceae bacterium; assembly: GCA_036274075.1. Taxonomy (GTDB): domain Bacteria; phylum Pseudomonadota; class Gammaproteobacteria; order Steroidobacterales; family Steroidobacteraceae; genus CADEED01. Next base: position 14,647 of record DASUGK010000142.1, read on the forward strand.
TTCGGCGCCGACAGCGCCGGCGCAATCTCGACGCCGCGCAGCGCCGGATACGGGATGGTGCAGATCAGCCGATCCGCTTCGAAGATCTCCTGCGCACCCGCGCGGTTGGTCGCGATGGCACGCACGCGCAGCGAATTCTGTTCGATGCGCGACACCGCCGTGCCGTAGTGGATTCTTTCCCTGAGCGTCGCGGCGAAGGCGCGCGGCAACTGGTCGTTGCCGCCAACGATCTTGGAGCGGGTTTTCTCCCGCGCCTCGTAGGCGATCTCGCGCAGCGTCCAGAGCGCGGAAATGCGATCGTCGGCGGCGGTGGCCCAGGGCCATGAAAGCAGGTTGTTGGCTGCCTCCGAGGCGCCCTGCTCTCGCAGGTACACGTTGAACGGCACGGCGTCCAGCTTCTTTGCCACCGCCGAGCGGTAGTCGAGCTTCCAGGGATCGCCGAGTTCCGCCAGCGCGCCCTTGACGTATTTCTCCAGCAGCGGCCAGAGCCCGTCGAGGCGTTCGTCGTCCCGCAACGGCAGCGGGCAGTCGTGCAGGTCGAATTCACCATCGACGCGTGTGCGGATGCGCCTGCCGCCGATGGAATACATGCGCGCGCCCGGCGGGTAGAAAGGCGTGAGCGGCAGGTTGAATTCCCTGACGTAGCGCAAGGTGAGGTCATGGTTGTCAGGGATGCGCGACGCGCCGGCTTCGACGTACAGGTTGTCGGCCCAGGGCTCGCGCACCGTCAGCACTCGCCCGCCCACGCGGTGCTGGGCCTCGAGCACGGTGACGTCGTGGCCCAGCTTCGTGAGTTCGTAGGCGGCCACGAGCCCCGACATGCCCGCACCGATGACGAGCAGCTGCTTCGGTTTAGCCGGGATCGTCGCGGCCGGCTCGCGGCGCCCCGCGGCAGCGAAGGCACGCGCCGTGGGAAAGATGCCTGCGGAGGTGGCCCAGGCCCCGAGCTTCAACAGGTCGCGACGACGCAGTTTCATCGGATCTCCCAATCGGCCACCGGCCCGGGGCGTGATCGAAACAGGGGATGCGCCGGCGGCCGTTTGACGCGGCGGAGCTTTCCAAGAAGCGCGGGGGACCGCAACGCCAGCTTGCGCCGCAGGTGGCGCCACTCGTAATCCAACTGCCCGCGCGTGACATCGATACGCGCGACGCGTCTCACCTGCCCCACCTTGCGGCGCGCAAACGAGTAACCGCGCGCGGTCGCTTCTTCGTGGACCGCGGCGAGATAGGCGTTGATGGCGAGCCGCGGCGAAGCATGCGCTCGAAAACGCTCGAGCTGCGGGTGGTGCTTGTAACCGCGCGTCCTGCCGCGGAGAACGGCCTGCGCCAGCAATGCTTCACGCCACAGCGCCACGAGTCCCTTCGTGTCGAGGTACCTGGGGTGGAGGGACCAGAGCCGCATCAGGCGCCGTGCGTCAGTCCGCGTAGTAATCCCATTGCCGGGTCTCGAAGTTGTAGCTGTACGAGCCGAATATCCGGAACGTCGACGCGTAGATGACGCCAGGTTTCCCGTCCTTGAGGAGATAGGTCGCGTGCTCGATGCCGGCCGGTTCGATGGCAATTCCGAGCGCCGCCTCGGACGCCGGATACTCCCCGTGTTGCTGCTTGTACTGCATCACGGCGGCCACGACCGCGTCCGCCGACTGGCGCGCCTGCCGGTAGTACCGGGCGTGCAGACCGGCGACCACGGCAATGGCCAGCAGCCAGATGCCCGTCGCGATGCCATGGATGCGCCGCCGCTGCGGACGCCGCCAGAAGACGTAGACCGTATACAGCAGCCAGATCAGCAGGAACGGCGCGATCAGGTAGATCATGAATCCGCCGCCCGGATTTCCGGCGAAAAAAGTGAAAGCCGCCGCGCCGACGACGGCTCCCACGATGGGTGTCACTCCCGTGCTCATCGAACGCTGCTTGGCCTTCATCTTGAAACGCAGCATCTTGCCGTTTTCCCGCGCCGGCAGCGCGAGAATCTTGTCGTACATGCCACCTTGGCCGGGCAGACCAGCAATGCGCGCATGCGGGGAGTTTATGCCGCGCGCGCGGGATTGACGAGGGCCTCGGGTTGTTAGGCGTGCCGGGATCCCGGCCATGCCTTCGCCGTGACCCAGCAAAGCAGGTAGAGAACCAGCCCGCACAACCAGCCGTATCGCTCGGCCAGGTCGCGGGTGAGCCACTCGCGAGGGACTTCGCGAACCATGTATCGGGCCGAGTCGAAAGCCTCGGCTTCACCGGGTCCGGACGGAAGACGCGTGGACAGCAGCAGGATTCCCCAGGCCGCGGCGGCCGTCAGTGTTGCCAGCACGACCGTGGGCAAGGGCGCAAACCGGAATCGGCGCGTGGCCCAGGTCATCAGCAGCGCCAGGAGGGGCAGTAACAATATGAACATGCGTCCGGACATGGCGTCGACGATTGCAGGCTACTTCGCTCGCTCTGCGGCCGTGCGGTTCAACATGTCGATGAAGGAACCCGCCTCGGCCGTCAGCGGCTTGCCGTCCTGGTAAACGCCCACTTCGCCGGTCGGGACGACGATGACGTCGACGCCCGGCGGCAATGCGAAGAACTTCACCAGCTCCGGCCGGCTGAGCACCAGCTCGTACAGGGACATGGGCCGGAAATCCGGCGGATCCTGGCCGGCTTCCAGCAGGACCCAGCCGGACATGTGCTCATTGGGCGGCTCGCGGTGCAACTGGACCACTCCGACGCTGGCCGGGTCCTCCGGTACCAGGATGACGTCCATGAGAGTGGTGAGCTTCATCTGCGCGACGAGGCCGAAGCTGTCGGCGGTGTCGCGTTGCGCGCGCATGATGCGCAGCGTCCGGTTGACGCCGTCGACGTACTGGATCGGCATGCCCTTGAGGTCGGGTTCCATGAGCTTGAGCCGGCCTTGGTCCGCCTCGGCGAATTTCAGGATCATCCAGGCCACGTGGAAAGTCTCGCCCGCCTTGAAGCGGCTGCCGGACGCGACCATGTCTTCGAGCGTGGATTTGAAGTGCTCGGCATCGACAGCGGGAATGCCTTCCCCGGTCTCGAACACGATTTCGGGTTGCTGGTACTTCGCGCAGCCGTCGGTCACGTACACGTTGGAAGCTCCGAAAGAGAGGGATGACCAGAAGGCCGCGACCACAGCCAGGGCTGCGATGCGGAACCGTGCGGCAGGCATCAAGAACGCCCCAGCCAGTTCTCCGAACAATTTCATGTCCCTGTTGCCGTTGCGAAGTAGGAACCCCTGACTTCGCCATGATACGTCGTCTGGCGGAGCAATCTGACCGGCATTCTGCAGCCTGCCTGCTCGCCCGGCCAGGCGCCGCGCCCTAAACAGTAGGTCACCATTTTAAAGGAGGCAGCGATGCAAACGCCGGCCAAGGAGATCGTCGACCTGGAACGGAAATTCTGGCAAGCCATCGTCGAACAGGATGCGGACACCGCCATCGACATGCTTTGCGAACCCGCCCTCATGGTGAGCTCGCACGGCGCCATGAAATTCGACCACGACGGCTATCGCAAGATGGCCGAACAGGGATCGCTGGTCCTCACGTCATTCGAATTCAGCAACCTGCAGATCGTGTTCCCCAACGAGAACACTGCGGTGCTCACCTACCACGTCAGGCAGAAGCTCAAGCCGCGCGCCACGGGCAATGCCATGACGCAGGAGATGAACGACACCTCGACCTGGATCCGCACGCTCGACGGCTGGAAATGCGTGGTGCACACCGAGACACCGGCGGACTCGCGGCACTAGGCCGGCGCGGGCGCGAGTGGCCTGGGCCGCGGAAACATCAGCGCCAGCATCACCGCGCCCACGGCCACCGCCGCGGAGGAGATGTACAGCCACGCGTAGTTGTGGAAGTTGTCGAACACCCAGCCGCCGGCCACCGGGCCGATGGACATGCCGAGGCTCGACAACATGGTGGCGGCACCGAACACCGTGCCCATGATGTGCTGGCCGAAGTAGTCGCGCGCCAGCGAGGCGTACAACGGCATGCCGCCGCCATAGGCCACGCCGAAGATCACGGCCAGCGCGTAGAACTCGTCGAGCTCGTTGACCTTGAGGTAGGCCGCAATCGCGATCGACTGCACGGCCAGCATGGTGATGAGCACGCGTTTCGCGCCGAAACGGTCCGCGGCCAGGCCCACGACAATACGGCCTGCCAACCCGGCGATGCCCTCGACGCTGTACACGCTGACCGCCGCCATCGCGCCGATGCCGCAATACATGGCGTAGCTGACCACGTGGAAGATGGGCCCGGAGTGCGCCATGCAGCACAGCATGAACGTGAAGCCCAGCACCAGGAATTGCGGCGATGTCAGCGCTCTGCCGATTTCGTCCTTGCTGGGCTTGGCGGCCGGCGCGGCGGATCCTCCCGCGCTCACGCGGGTCACCGGCGGCCGGCGCACGAACATTGCCGAGGGAATCAGCAGCACCCAGGCCATCACGCCGATGTAGAACATCGCTGATCTCCAGCCGTAGTGGGTGATGAGCCAGCTGGCGAAAGGCGAGATGGTGAGCGGCGCCATGCCCATGCCCGCCGACACCAGCGACACGGCGAGATTGCGCCGCGTTTCGAACCAGCCGGTCACCGTGGCGATCATGGGCGCGAAGAAGGCACTGGCGGCGAGACCGATCAGGATGCCGTAGGTGAGCTGGAACGCGAGCAGGCTCTGCGAGCGGCTGGCGAGCGTGAGCGCCGTGCCCAGCAGCACGGCGCCGCACAGCGTGACCACGCGCGCCCCCCAGCGGTCACTGGCCGCGCCCCAGGCGAAGGACCCGAAGGCCATGACGAGGAAGTTGATGGTCATGGCGAAAGAAACGCCGGCGCGCGACCAGCCCGACTCTTGCGACATCGGCGTGAGGAACACGGCCAGCGAGAACATCGCGCCGACGGCCACGCAGCCCATGAGGCCGCCCAGCGCGACGATCACCCACCGGTAAGGCGATTCATTCACGGCGCACCGGGATCAGTATCTCGACTTCGGAGCTGGGTCTGTCGGGATCGAAGGCCTCGTCATATCGCTCGAAGAAGGGTCCCGGCGCTTGAATATAGCCCGATGACGGCAGCAGCTTGCCGAAGATTTCGCCGAAGCCCCGGGCCAGTCCCGAAAACGGGTAACGGAACACCGCGTAGGTCCCGGCCGGTACCGAGAGGCTTTCCATGCCGGACGGGATGCGGCCTGGGGTCGACACGGCCACCGCGGCCATGTAACTGAGGTCTTCCGTGGCGCTGGCTGCATGCCGCATGACCCCGTAACTCACGCGCGGTTCGCTGGGGTTCTCGATCTCGCCGATGCGCGCCACGAATTTCGGCCACAGCGCGGGAATGTCCGGCGACATGGGCCTGGTGTGGATGTTCATGCCGACCAGCGTCATTTCGGGCCTGTCGAGTGTCTTGATCATGGTGCCTCCTGCGTAGTGGTCGATTGGCATGGCGGGATATCGACACCGGGAACCCCTTGATTTCAATGCAGTATAGTGAGGCATGCCTGCCACGGACTTCCAGGTCCCCATCCTGTTCGATTACGTCGCCACGTTCACCTGGGCGGTGAGCGGTGCCGTCGTCGCCATCCGCCGGCGCTTCGACATCGTCGGCGTCTTCGTCGTCGCGTTGCTGGCGGCCATCGGCGGAGGCCTGTTGCGCGATGCGCTGTTCCTCAACCGCACGCCCGTGTTCCTGGCGAATCCCGCCTATCTATCCTTGATCGCCGGCGCCACCATCGTCACCGCGGTGTTCGCGCGGTACCTGCGCAATCTCATCGGCCCCGACACCGTGCAGAAGATCGTCGATTACATCGACGCGCTCGGCACGCCGGCATTCGCCGTGTTCGGCATGCAGCTCGCGCGTGATGCCGGGCTGCCGCTCATTGCCATCCTGTTCGTCGGCGTCTCCAACGGCGTGGCCGGCGGCATCCTGCGCGACATCGTGGTGCGCGAGATTCCCGCCCTCATGCGTCCCGGGCAGTTCGCGGCGCTCACGTTGCTGGCGGCCTGCGGCATCTACCTGTTGCTGACCTTGCAGGGACAGCTTCCGCCCAACCGCGCGGCGTGGATCACCGTCGGGGTATTCTTCGTCGCGCGGGTGCTCACCATCCGTTTCAACTGGCGGACCAGTTCGGTATGGGAAGACGAGTCCGAGCCGCAGTGATCCCTGGGCCTCGTCCCGGCTGAAGCGCACCAGCAGATTTTCCCCCAATAGATAGAGCCCCGGGCCTGTGCTCACCGGACGCGGCGCGGGCGCTTCGCCTTCAGGGCCGCCAGGCCCATCAGGCGGCGGAACTTCGGGCATTCCAGGTGACTGGGCGCCGGACAGACCGCGGCGTGGTTGAGTCCGTCGCGCAAGGTGGTGAGCTTGCGGATGGTGGCGTCCAGCTGGCTGGCCTTGTCCGCCAGCATCTGCCGGTTGATCCGCGGGCGCCCATCCGGCGCGAACATGCGCGCGATTTCGTCCAGCGAGAACCCCGCCGACTGCCCCAGTGAGATCAGCGCCAGGCGCTCGAGCACGTCGGGATCGAACAGCCGGCGCAATCCGCGCCGGCCCACGCTGCTCAGCAACCCCTTCTCTTCGTAGAAACGCAACGCGGACGCCGGCACGCCCGAGCGTTTCGCCACCTCGTTGATGTCCAGGTCTGCCATGGGTCTTGACCTCAAGTTGACTTGAAGTGGCACTCTGAGCCCACTGCCACCCGAAGGCAAGCCTGGAGGCTTCATGGACCTGCTCATCAAGACCGTCGTCACCGGCCTGGTCGCCACCGCAGTCGCGGACGCATGGACACTGGCGCGGCGAAGTTGGTTCGGCACACCGCTGCCGAACTACGGCCTCGTCGGCCGCTGGACCGCACACATGGCGCGCGGCCGGTTTCGCCACGCGTCGATCGCGGCGGCGGCGCCCGTGCGTGGCGAATCCGTGATCGGCTGGACGATTCACGGCCTGGTCGGGATCGCATTCGCTTTCCTGCTGCTCGCCGTCGCCGGCGGCGAATGGTTCGGGCACCCCACGCCGCTGCCGGCGCTGCTGCTCGGCCTCACTACCGTGGCCGCGCCGTTCTTCGTGATGCAACCCGCCATGGGCGCCGGCGTCGCCGCCAGCCGCACGCCGCGGCCCGGCGCCTCGCGGCTGCACAGCCTGGTCTTCCACGGATTCTTCGGCCTCGGCCTCTACGCCGGCGGCCTCGTCGTTCACACATTGATATAAGGAACCTGACATGCGTATCCCCGCCCGCTTCGCCCCCATCGTTTTCGGCGCCCTGCTCTCGGCCATCATGGTGGCCATCGTGTCGGCCGTAGTGCTCGCCACCACGCGCGGCATCGACTCGAACTTCGCGTCGCGCTGGGCCGCGAGCTGCCTCACCACCTGGCCCATCGCATTCCCCACCGTCACGCTGATCGCACCGTGGGTGCGCAGGCTCGTGGGCCGCGTCACGGCGTGAAGGACATCGGCACCTTCACGGCGCAATTTGTGCAATGCTTTTGTCGATGCGCAAGCTGCTCGTCTTCCAGCACTCGGCCCGCGAACCCCTGGGCCTGCTCGACCCGATGCTCCGCCGCCACGGCTTCCGCATCCGCTACCTCAATTTCTCGCGCCAGCCCGACCTCGTGCCCGACGTGAGCCGCTACAACGGCCTCGTCGTGCTCGGCGGCCCGATGAACGTCGACCAGGCGCATCGCTATCCGCATCTCAACGCCGAGATCGCCGCCATCCAGCAAGCCTTGAAGCGCGACATCCCGGTGCTGGGCATCTGCCTCGGAGCCCAGCTGTTGGCGGCTGCGCTGGGCGCGACCGTGCGGCCGCACTCGGTGCGCGAGATGGGCTGGTACCGGCTGCATCCCACCGCGGCGGCACAATCCGATCCGCTTTGCCGCCACTTCGACGGCAGCCAGCACGTGTTCCAGTGGCATGCCTACACTTTCGACCTGCCGCCGGGCGCGGTGCACCTCGCGAGCACGCCCACCTGCCCCAACCAGGCGTTTCGTCACGGCGACCGCGCCTACGGATTGCAGTTCCATCTCGAGGCAGACGAAGCCCTGATCCAGCGCTGGCTGCACGTGCCCGAGTACCGCGCCGAGGCCGAAGCCTCGGGGCCGGAACACCAGCTCGAACACATCTTGCGCGACACGCACGGGCACGCGCCCCATGCCGGCGCGGTGAGTGAACGAGTATTCGGCGAGTTCCTCGAGCTCTTCAGCTGGAAGAAGAAACTGCGGCTGGGCAGTCTCTAGCTCAGCTGATGGGCAGGCTTCGGAACCATTGCGCGAAGTAGAACCACGGAGCCGTGTTCGGCAGCCAGAACCAGAGCGCCAGCACCGCGGTGAATCCGGCCGCGAACCACGTGAATACGCGCCGTGCATGGCTCGCGGCCGGCAGCGAGATCGCGAGCATCACCAGCGCCAGGACCATCACCGAGAAATTGACGGCCTGGTACATCGGGTCTTCCAGCTCGATGACGTGGAAGGCGAGCACGCGCGAAATGATGGGATCGATGGCCGTCAGCGCCGTGCAAATCATGAATCGCGCGTGCAGCCGGGTGTCGCGCTGGCAGACGAGCGCGAAGACGTAGCTGGCCGCGAACAGCGCCGTCATCGAGAGCGGCAGGTACAGCGCGTACGCCGCTTTCGAGAACACGGTGTCGTCCATCTGCGCAAAGCGGTGATGCGCCAAAAGCACCGCGACCGCGACGAACGACGGCGCGAGAACCCACGAGATGCGGCCCACCCAGCGGTGCAGTGCCAGCTTTCGGCGCCGAATCAGCAGAGGCTGTGCGATCAACAACAGCAGCCAGGCCGTCGCCAAGATGGCGTGGAGGTGCGCGAAGGAATCCGGGCCCGCCGGCAGCCGCGACACGTAGCCCCTCCAGAACGCGAGCGGCGCCAGCGCCAGGAGCGAGGCGGAAGCGATCGCGAGAATGGTGGTGATGTTCCGGTCTAACGAGGCGCGCGCTTGCATCGGCGTCGATTATCCGACGCCGATGTGGCCCGGTGCCACTGCGGACCCGCCGGGCGGGTCACCAGCGTGGCGTCACGCGTTCACCCGGCAGCAGCTCGTAGGGCGGCTTCCAGCCGGGCAGCTTCTTGAGCCGCTCGGACCAGCGCGCGATCGCGGGGAATTGCGTCGCGAGGTCATAGCCGCTCTCTTCCACCGGGTAGTACATGTACCCCGCCAGTGACATGTCCGCGATGGTCGGCTGCGTGCCCACCATGTACTCGCGGTTGGCCAGGTGGCGCTCGACGATCCCGAAGGCATTGTCGATGCGGCCGCGCAGGAACTTCTCGATGACCGGGTCCGGCGCCGTCGCGCCGAACGACTTGAGGAAGCGCCAGGTGGCGAAGTAGCTCGTGAACTTGTGGTTGTCGAAGAACATCCAGCGCAGCACTTCCTGGCGTTCGTCCTCGTCCTGGCCGCCATAGGCGCCGTGCCGGTTGGATAGATAGATCAGGATGGCGGCGGACTGGGTCAGCTTCTTGCCGCCCACTTCCAGGATGGGCACTTCGCCCATGGCATTGACGTCCTGCCGCCAGGCATCGGAGCGCGGTACGCCGCCGACGAAATCCGCGAACGGCATGTGGATGGCCGTCCAGGACTGGCGCAGTGCCTGGAGTGCGACCGCAACCTTGAAGACGTTGCCGGACTGGGCGAAGGCGTGGAGCTTGTACATGACGGTCCCTGACTATCCTTGGTGAATTCTTCTGTTCACCTCGATACCAGATTCGCCGCGGCCCGTCACCGCAGAATTTCTTACGCCGGGGACAGCAGTTCTCGTTGCAGTCAGTTCTTGGTGTACTTGCCGTCGAACACCACGGTCCAGGCACCCTTGGCATCCGCGGTTTCCCAGACCTGGCGCAGCGTGCCGTCGGTGCTCGGTGTCCAGGTGATGCGCTGCTTCACCATGGCGCCGTTCGCATCCGGCGCAAGGCCTTCGAGCACCATGCTCTTGCCGTTCCATCTTCCCTCGATGGTGAGCAGCAGGCCGCTGTCGTCGACCCAGGTCTGGTGCCAGACCTCGCGCGCGGCATCGTAGATGTTGAGGCTCTCGCCGCTGTAGCCCTTGCCCGTGGCGTAGCGCTCGTGGATCACGCAACCGCCGTATTCGCGCGTGATGCGATTGATGCCGGCCAATGTCCCGTCGGGCCGCTTCACCTGCCAGTCACCTATCCAGAAGTCGAACTGGTGATGTTCGGGTGAATCGCAGGGCGCCGAATTTGCCACGCTCGACGCCAGCAACAGGATGACTGCCAGGTATTTCATGGTCGCTCCTTCCCAGGCAGGCCCCCGCCCGGAAGTGTCCGGGGCGGGGTCATTTTTTCACTTCGCGTAAGTGGTCGGGCCGGTGATGCGGATATCGGTACCGGCCTGCACGGGATTGGCGAAGGCGATCACGTAGGCCACGCCGCCGCTCAAGGACTGCAGTACCCACACTTCCCTGCCGTCCTGCAGGTGGCGGACTTCCTCGAGCAAGGCGCTGCCGCGCCCGGCCTTGGCTTCTTCCTTGCCGATCGAGTCCATGACCTGCTGGGCGAGCTCCGGCACGGCCTTGCTGGGACCCGCGGGCAGCGGCATCAACGTGAGCTGCATCGAAGTGCTGTCGCGGGCCACGTAGCGGAACGGCGATCCCTTGGCCTCCATCTGCTTGTTGGCCGATGACACCGTGCTGCTGATGGAAGACGTGTCGGCGCAGGCTGCCAGCAGCGCCAGCGCGAGAATGCCCGCGGGTTTCATTCCGGCGTCCAAGCAGCGCCTTCGCCGCGCTGCTCCATCTTGCCGAGACCCGGAAACGGGAAGTGCACGGCGAACACCCGTTCGCCGCTGCCCGCCAGTTCCTTGATCAGCGCCACGCGGCTCGCGGTGGCCACGGTGTTGTCGCCATCGAAGGCGATGGTCCACTGCGGCCGCTGCACGGACACGACGAAGTGATGCATGGAGTCACCGACATACAGCAACGACGCCGATCCGGAAGTGATCCGGTAACCCGAGTGGCCCGGCGTGTGGCCCTTGATGTCCACGGCTTTCACGACGCCCGGCACCAGCTCGGCGTCCGGCTCGAATGCCTGCACCTTGGGCTGGATCACCGGCACCACAGGCTTGTACTGGTCGAGCCCCGACATGTACGACCACTCGGCGCTGGAAATGTGGATGGTGGCATTCGGAAACGCCAGCTTGCCGTCCGCGCTCGCGAGGCCACCCACGTGATCGCCATGCGAATGCGAGATGAAGATGTCGGTGACGCTTGCAGGATCGACCTTGGCTTCCGCGAGCGCGGCCGGCAGGTGGCCGGAGCCCGGACCGAAATTTCCTCCCGCGCCGGTGTCGAACAGCAGCACACGATCGCCGGTTTGCACCAGCAGCGGGTGTATGGACAGCTGCAGCTTGTCGGTGGGCAGGCCGTTCTCTTTCAGCACGGCCGCTACGTCTTCGGGTTTGAGGCCCACGCCAAACACCTTGTTGTCGTTGGGCAGCTCGAGGTTGCCGTCCAGCAACGCCATGGCGCTGAAGTCGCCGATCTTGAATGAATAGACGTTTTCGGTTCGCAATCCGGGCTCGGAGGCCGGTGCGGCGGCCGGTGCGGCAACTGGAGCCTGTGCGGGCGGTGCCTCTTCCTTCTTCGAGCAGGCTGCGAGGGCCATGGACGTGGCGAGCGCGAGCAACACCGCGCGAGTGGTTGGATGTCCCAGCATTGGAGTCTCCAGTGAGGCGGGAGCGCGATATTAAACCGTCCCCGTGCGGCTGCGCTTGCGTCCATCGATGGGCGCCCGAAGGACGTAGGAAATGGGCCTGACTTGTTCCTTGGAGACACCTAACGACTCTGCCAGCCCGGCCCAGGGCCGTGGACGCCAGCGCTCCGGCCCCACCAGGTACCGGCCGCCGCTGGTCGTGAGATCGGCTGCCACGAAGAAATGACCGAGGCGAACCGGGATGTGGCCGCCGTCCACCGGCTTCACCCAGGTTTCGTCCTGCCCGGGCACTTCTTCTTCATCCAGTGCGTATTCCCAGACCGTAAACACGCCGATGTTGGCCTCCGTGAGCTGGCGGATCGGCTTGCGCGTATGCAGCGTCGGGATATCGGACACCTGCGCTATGACCCCGACTGTTCGCCGCTGCGCCGCCGCATGACCCCGTGCACCACGAGCACCGCCCAGGGGGGCCGACGCCTCCTCCCCGATAACCTGGCAGCCAAACTACCTCCCGTTCCGGGTCAGGTTCGAAAGGCTCGCTCGATCAATGCGCCGTGGTCAAGCCCGGCCGGCAGCGTGCCGAACGCGCCGGGCGCACCATTCACGATTCGCGAAGCGATGAATGCGTCGGCCACGGGCGATGCGCCACGGTCGAGCAGGATGGCCGCCTGGACCGCGAGAGCGATACGCTCCGTGAGCCGCCGGGCGTCGGCTTCGCCGCCTGCGCCATCCCGCAGGTCTGCCAGCAATCGTGCAACGTAGCCGTCGAACCGCGCGTCGCGGCCGCGGGGCCGCTGCACCAGCGCCGCCAGCACGTCGAAAACGCGTGGCTCGCGCACCAGCGCACGCAGCACGTCCAGGCACATGATGTTGCCCGAGCCTTCCCAGATGCCGTTGAGCGGCAGCTCGCGGAAACGCCGCGCGATCGGGCCCTCTTCTATATAGCCATTGCCTCCCAGCACCTCCATGGCCTCGGCGCCCACCGCGGGTGCGCGCTTGCAGATCCAGTACTTGGCCACGGGCGTGAGCACGCGCTGCAGGGCCGCTTCGGCCTCGTCCTGCCGCGCATCGAAGGCGCGCGCGAGGCGCAGCGCCAGCACGGTCGCCGCCTCGCACTCGAGCGCGAGATCGGCGAGCACGTTCCTCATGAGCGGCTGGTCGATGAGCCGCTTGCCGAAGGCCGAACGATGCCGCGCGTGGTGGATGGCCTGCGCGACGCATTGATGCATGATGCCGGCCGCGCCCGTGGCGCAGTCGAAGCGCGTGTACACGCCCATTTCGAGGATGGTCGGGATGCCACGCCCTTCCTCGCCCACCAGCAATGCGAACGTGTCGTCGAACTCGACCTCGCTCGATGCATTGGAACGGTTGCCGAGCTTGTCCTTGAGCCGCTGCAGGTGAACGCCATTACGCGTGCCATCGGGCAATACGCGCGGCACGAAGAAACACGACACGCCGGCACCGGTCTGCGCCGTCACCAGGAAGGCATCACACATCGGTGCCGAGAAGAACCACTTGTGTCCGGTGATGCGGTACTCGCGTCCCGGCCCCGGCGCGCCCGCCGCGACCGCACGCGTGGTATTCGATCTCACATCCGAGCCGCCCTGCTTCTCGGTCATGCCCATGCCGACCAGGGCGCCGCGCTTCTGCCCGATGGGCGCCAGCCTTTCGTCGTACTCGCGGGACAGCAGCCGCGGCAGCCAGTCGGCGAAATCGCCCGGCTGGCGCGCCAGCGCCGGCACGGCGCCGTAGGTCATGGTGGCCGGGCACTGCGTGCCGTTCTCGATTTCTCCCCAGAGTAGATAGGCTGCGGCCCGCTCGACGTGGGCGCCGGGCCTCGGCTCCGCCCACGGCGAGGTGTGCAGTCCCTCCGACACCAGCGCGCGCATGAGTTCGTGCCACGCGGGATGGAACTCGACTTCGTCGCGCCGATGCCCGAAGCGGTCGAAGACTTTCAGCACCGGTGGATTGCGATTCGCGGCGTCTCCCAAGGCGAACATCCCGCGCGTGCCGAGCCGCGCCCCGAGCGCGGTCAACCTTTCCCGTGCGTCAGCCGGGACTTCGCGCTCCAGCGCCTCGACCAGCGCCGCGTTGGACGCGAACAGGTTGTAATCGACCAGGTCGTCCGGGTGATTGGCGGACTCGTGCGAGTTTTTCACGTGGCCTCCGGGGGACTGCCTTCCCCCGGGAAGCCTACTCCTCGTCAGCGCGCGCGTGCGGTCACGTGCCGGTGGCGCAGCGAACTCGGCGCATCCACGTTGGCGCCTTCCGACACGCCGATGCCGAGGCGATCCACGAGCTCGCCGCCCAGCCAGGCCGTGACCAACGCCAGGCCCGCGCCGAGGAACGAGCACACGTACGCGCTGGCTGGTGGCGGCAACCCTGCGTCATTTCGCAGCCACACGCTGGCCAGGAAAAGCAGTGTGACCACCAGGTTGCCGCCACCGTGCATCGCGCCGATGCGCTTCGCGCGCGTGTCGGGCGGGATCTTCAGCCAGTCGGCAAATCCGAATGGCGCCGCCAGCAAACCGCCGATGACGCCCGCCACCAGCAACCAGTAGGCGACGGTCGCAAATACCGGGTCATCGGTGCCGAAGTAGACGAGATCGAAGACCACGGCCGTGGCCAACAACCCGAGGGGAAATACGATGAGCATCTGGTGAACCGGATGCCCGAAAAGTCGTGCCCTGGCTTCCATGTGACTCTCCTGGGTGAGTGACACACCGGGATGGAGCAATCACCGTGCCATCGTGCGGGAACGCAGAAACCCACCGGCCCGCGCCCTGCAGCCACAATCCCCGCGCGGGCACCGCATTTTTTTCAGGGTTCTCCTGAAAGTCTAACAAGCGTCGCGGTAAACGCAGGTTAACTACTCGGAGGCACCGGGGCCGGGCGCGGATTCGCACGCCGGCCCCGGCGGATTCCCTCAGCCTGTGATCACTCGAAGTTCGCGCGGAAGTTCAGGTACCACTGGCGCGGCGGGTTGTAGGTACCCACGATTTCGCCCTGCGCGCCGTTCACCGAACCGACGGTCAGGTAGCGATCATCCGTGAGGTTGGTGCCACCGAGCGTGATCGAGTACTTGTCGCCCGGCGAGAAGTAGTGGATGGCCGCGCCGAGATTGTCCGTCGCCGGGCGGAACAGCTGCGGCGTATTCGGCGCATCGTTGAACATCGAAGCCGTCTTCGTGTAGTCCACAGCGAAGCGCAGCTTGCCGGTGTTGGCGAGATTCACGTCGAACTGCGGGCTGATGGTGTACTTGTACTCGGGTGTCTTCGGCAGATCCGAGTCCGGCGCAAACGTCACGTTGGGCAGCAGGCGCGTGTACTCGGCATCGATGTAGGCCGCACCGACATACAGCGAGAAGCCGCCACCGACGATGGCGTTCAGCTCCAGCTCCGCACCCTTGAGCTCCGCATCACCCGCGTTCTGCGACACCGGTGATGCCTGTTCCTGGATCTGCAGCTGGATGTTGTTGTAGTCCGTCCAGAAGACCGCGGTATTCACCTGCACGCGGTGGTCGAGGAACTGGGACTTCCAGCCCAGTTCATAACTCGTGCTGTCCTCGGGACCAAAGGCGGCGCCCGCGATGTCGAACAGCGGGTTCGACAGGCGCGTGGTCCAGCCGCCCGCCTTGAAGCCCTCCGAGTAGCTGAGATACAGCATCTGGTCGTCGTTGATGTGCCACTGGGCACCGACCGTCGGCGTGAACACGCTGTAGTCCTGGCTCTGCTCGCCGGGCGGGAAGTAGCGGTACGGATTGGTCGAATCCGGGAACGGCGCCAGGTTGATGAACGGCAGCGACGCAAATGCGGCCCAGCAGTCCATGTCGGGGCCGGTCACCGGGTCGAAGCAACCCGACGACTTGTAGTTGTAGCCGTCCAGGTCCGCCTGGCCACCTTCGAACTTCTTGTCGTCCTTCGAATACCGCGCGCCCACCGTGACACCGAAGGAATCGCTGACCTGGTAGTCGATGTGGAAGAAGGCCGCGTACGATTTGGTGTCGACGTCGTTGGCCACGTCGTAGATGTACAGCGTGCTCCCGAACGGCACGAAGTCGTGCACGAAGCCGTCTTCCTGGAAGTAGAACAGGCCCGCGACGTATTCCATCTTGTCGTCGAAGGCGCGGCCCGCCAGCTGGAATTCCTGCGAGAACTGGTCCTGCTTCTGGTGATCGGTCACCTCCTGGATCGACTCGGGCAGGCCGTCGAGATCCACGCCCACGCGCCAGTCGATGCCGCGCGCGGCGGTGATGGACTTGAAGCTCATCGACTCCGAGATGTCGTAGTCGAGCGTGACCGATCCGCCCCACGCGGTGTAGCGCGCGAAGCTCGGACCCGTCGCATAGGTCTTGTCGATGTCCCCGGTGTCGGTGTTCTCGAAACTCCAGTAGATGCGCGGCGTCGGGCCGGAGGGATTGCCCGCGGCGCCGCCCGGCGTGTAGGCCACGGGTCCGCCCACGTAACCCACGCCGCCCAGTGGCGCGCCGCCCGTCGCGAGACCCAGTCCCTGCGCGCGCGGGCCGCACAGTCCGCCGACACCCGTGCCCCAGAATGGCGGAGCACCCGGGAAGGCCGTCGTGAATGCCACCGGATCATTGAGCACTGCCTCGGGCTGGCTGATGCAGAAGTTGTAGTTGGCGCCCATGAAGCCGAACGCCGGGCCCGGCAGGGCCTGGAAGGGATTCGGCAATGCGTCGCCCGCCGGCGTGATCACGGCCAGCACCGTCGTCGGATACGACGGCTGGTTCTGGTAGGTGTAGTCGCCCGCGATCGTCACGTTGAACTTGTCGCTGACTTTCCACAGCGCCTTGCCGCGGACGACCTGCACGTTCTGCCCGCCCTTGCTGTCCGCCGTCGCGGTGCCGGCTTTCGGGAATGCCGTCTGCGGATCCACGACCCAGGGCACCTGCCCCAGCTCGCTGTCGGTGGGGAACGGAATCACGTCCTGGTAGCCATCGCGCTGCTGCGAGGAGAAGCTGATGGTGGTCAGGAAATTGTCCGAGAACGGATAGTCCGCGGAGATCGCGATGTCCTGGCGATCGTAGCTGCCGCCGGTGACGCTCGCGGTGAGCATGGGCTTCTCACCCGGCGTATGCGTGACGATGCTGATGGCGCCGCCGATGGTGTTGCGGCCGAACAGCGTGCCCTGCGGGCCCTTCAGGATTTCGATGCGGTCGATGTCCAGCAGGCTCTGGTTCGCGCCGATGGTGCGCGCCAGGTACACGCCGTCCAGGTAGACGCCGACGCCCGGATCGAGGTTGAACGCGAAGTCGTCCTGGCCGATGCCGCGGATGGACGCCGACAGCACCGAGGTGTCGCCGGAGAACGGCGAGCCGGTGTCGAGGTTCACGTTCGGCGCGAAGCGTGTCAGTGCGCCGATGTCACCGATGGATTTTTCCTTCAGCAGGCTGCCGGAGAACGCGGAGATCGCGATCGGCACGTCCTGGATGTTCTGCTCGCGCTTCTGCGCGGTGACCACGACTTCTTCGAGTGTTTCTTCGTCGGCGGCCCATGCCGGGGCGGCAATCAGAGTGCTGCCCAATGCAGCCGCGACGTAATACCGCAACACGTTCGAGCGGTTTCTGGCAGTCGTCTTCACGGAATCCCCCTGGTGTTTGTCTGGTGGCGTTGGCCCTTCCGGATAAAGCTGACAGCGAACGTAATGCGCGTAACTTACGCCTCTCGGGCGGTGGATAGACAAGACTGCGGGGCACCCGCCGGGGTGCGGGGAAGCTCGCCGGGATTGGGTTCCGCGGTGCGCGCAAATGAATGCGCGCACAGTCGAGACAGGAACAAACTACGCTGGGACGGGACCCCGGAAGACCTCGAACAGGCCCGCCGCGCCCATTCCGCCGCCCACGCACATGGTGACCACCACGTACCGCAGGCCACGGCGCCGGCCTTCGAGGAGTGCGTGTCCCACCAGCCGTGCGCCCGACATGCCGTAGGGATGCCCGATGGAAATGGCGCCGCCATCCACATTCAGGCACTCGTCGGCAATGCCCAGTGTGTCACGGCAGTAGATCACCTGCACCGCAAACGCTTCGTTCAGTTCCCACAGCCCGATGTCGGAAACGCGCAGGTTGAAGCGCTCGAGCAGCCGCGGCACGGCGCGCACCGGCCCGATGCCCATCTCGTCCGGGCGCGTACCCGCGACGGCCATGCCGACATAGCGGCCCAGCGGCTCGAGGCCGCGCCGCTCGGCGACGCGCGCTTCCATGAGTACGCAGGCCGAAGCTCCATCCGAGAGCTGGCTGGCATTGCCGGCCGTGACGGTGCCGCCTTCGTGCACCGTCTTCAACTGGGAGAGACCGGCGAGTGTCGTGTCGGGGCGCGCGCCCTCGTCGCGCTGCAGCGTGATTTCGCGGAACGCGATTCCCTGCGTGGCCTTGTCGATCACCTTCATGGTGGCGGTCACCGGCACGATCTCGTCGTCGAATCTTCCCGCCGCTTGCGCCGCCGCGGTGCGCTGCTGCGACCCCAGCGCGTAGAGATCACAGCGCTCGCGCGTGATGCCATAGCGCTGCGCGACCACCTCGGCGGTGCCGATCATGGGCAAAGTGACGTCCGGCCGTTCCGCCACCAGCGACGGATCCGGCTCGACGCGCAGCTCCGGCGTCTGCGCCAGCGAAATCGACTCGACGCCGCCGGCCACCGCGATGGCCATGCGATCCACGATGATCTGCTTCGCGGCCGTCGCAATGGTCATGAGACCGGAGGAACACTGGCGCTCCAGCGTCATGCCCGGCACTTCCACCGGAAATCCCGCCCTCAAGGCGGCCATGCGGCCGATGGTGTGTTGCGTGCCCTGGGGCAGCGAGCAACCGAGCAGGCAGTCTTCCACCTCGCCGGGGTCGACGGCAGCGCGTTGCACGGCGGCCCGCAACGCATGCGCGGCCAGCGTCGGCGCGGGCGTGTGATTGAATGCGCCGCGCCAGGCGCGCCCGATGGGCGTGCGCGCCGTGGAAACGACGACCGCGTCGCGTGTCACTTCGCCTCGTCGACGTGCCTTGCGGCGCTCGCCACTTCCCGCTCCGCCTGCAGGAAGCCGTATTCCGGCACCAGTTCGCCGACGCGGTCGGACACCGCGGCCCATCGTTCGATGAGCTGCTCACCGGCATCGTCGCCGTTGCCGACATAGCAGCCCGGCGTCAGCGTCACGAAGGCGCGCGCGAAATGGCCGCCGCCGGCACAGACGATGGCGCGCGTCGGCGCGTCGTCGATGACCAGCGCCAGCAACGCGGGACTCACCAGCGCCGGATCCAGCAGTTCGAGGCTCTGCTCGGGCAGCACATTCTGCGTCATCTGCGTCGCCGCCGAGGGCGCCAGGCAATTGACACGGATGCCGTACTTGCGGCCCTCGATGGCCAGCGTCTGCATGAGTCCCACCAGCGCCATCTTCGCGGCGCCGTAGTTGGCCTGCCCGAAGTTGCCGTACAGACCGGAAGACGACGTGGTCATGACGATGCGGCCGTGCTTCTGCTGGCGCATCGGCTCCCAAACCGCCTTGCAGCAGATCGCCGCGCCCACGAGATGCACGTCCACCACCAGGCGGAATTCCTCGAGGGTCATCTTGGCGAAGCTCTTGTCGCGCAGGATGCCGGCGTTGTTGACCAGGATATCCACGCGCTGCCACTCGGCGAGCGTGCGCTTCACCATCGCGTCGACGGCTGCCTCGTCTGTCACGGAGGCCGCGATCGGCAGCGCCATGCCGCCGGCGGCGCGAATCTCCTGCGCCACGGATTCGACCGCCGGTTGCGACAGGTCGTTGACCACCACGCGCGCACCCCAGCGCGCCAGGTACAGGGCGTGCTCGCGACCCAGTCCGCCGCCCGCGCCCGTCACGATGGCGACGCGTCCCTCGATGGAATGTTTCATCTGGCTTCTTTCGACGTTCCGCAGATGGCGTGGAATCCGGCGGCCATGAACGAGGCCATGCGTTGCTTCACGGCCTCGAAGTCCTCGGAATGGCACAGGCCACCCGACAATTTGTCGATGCGGCCGGTTCGCGCCAGCGTCAACATGAGCGCGCCGGTGACGAAGTGGTATCCCCAGAAGATGTCCTCGCGCGCGCAGCCGGGCAGCGCCTTCTCGAGCAGGCCGATGAGGCGCAGCACCACCGGGTCGAACTGCTCGTCCATGAGTTCCGCGCCCCACTCCGGCGTGTTGGCCACCTGCGCGCCGAGCGCGCCGTAGTTCTTCCAGCTCTCGCCGCCCTGGATGTAGAGGTCGAGGTCGGTGTCGAGGAAGGCGCGCAACGCGCCTTCGACGGTGGGTTTGCCCTGGGTCTCCGCGTCGTAGCGATCGAGCGCGTCCATGCGCCGCGTGCTGGTCACGCGCGCGCGGCGGGCGAACACCGCGTCGAACAGCTTCTTCTTGTCGACGAAGTAATAGTTGAGCAGCGTGTGGTGCGCGCCGACGCGCTTGGCCACGTCCTTGAGCGTCACGCCATACAGGCCGTGCTTGGAGAACAGGTACTCGGCCGCGTCGAGGATCTGCTCCATCTTCTCGGCGCGCTGTTGCACCTTGGTGGCACGCTGGCGTTTCTTTGGCTTGCTAGCCATTCGAACCATATTCCGATCTCAAACGGGCCTTGTCGATCTTACCCGTTGGCGACAGGTACATGCGCGGCACGCGGATCACCGCATCGGGAATCCACCACGACGCCACCTTGCCGCGCAGCGGCGCGAGCAGCGCCTCGTCGCTGATCTCGGCCGTGCCGCGGGTCTGCACCACGAGGATGGGACGTTCGCCCCATTTCAGGTGCTGCCGCCCGATCACCGCCGCCAGCGATACCTCGGGGATCGCGCTGACCACGGCCTCGATCTCGGCCGGGTTGATCCACTCGCCACCGGACTTGATGAGGTCCTTGGCGCGCCCCGTGATGATGAGATTGCCGGCGGCATCGATGCGCGCCAGGTCGCCGGTGGCGAACCAGCCCGCATGGTCGGTGGCCGCTGTCGCTTCGCCGAAGTAGCGCTCGATGACGGCGGCCCCGCGCACGCGCAGGTGGCCTTCCGCGCCGCGTTGCTCGGGCAGGGGGTTGCCGTCGGCATCAGTGAGCATGAGGTCGATGCCCACCGCGGGCCGGCCCGACACGTGGGCCGAGCGCGCCACGGCATCGCGCGGCGCCACGGTGCCCGTGGGCGACAGCTCCGTCATGCCCCAGCTGGTCTGCACGGAGCAGCCCAGCCGCTTCTCGATGCGTTCCATGAGCGCGGGCGGCAGCGGCGCTCCGCCGACGACTATGCGTTCGAGCGTCGGCACTTCGCCGCCGGTGCGATCGAGGTGTTCGACGAGGTCCAGCCAGACCGTTGCAATGCCGACGCCAATGGTCACCGACTCGGCATTGATCAGCGCGGCGATGCTGGCGCCGTCGACGTGGCGGCCCGGCAGGACCAGTCGCGCGCCCGCCGCCGGCGCTGCGAAGGGCAATCCCCAGCCATTGGCATGGAACATGGGCACCACCGCGAGCACGCTGTCGCGCGCGGTGAGCGCCATGTTGTCGGCCTGCAGCACGCGCAGCGTGTGCAGGAAACTGGCGCGATGCGTGTAGGTCACGCCCTTCGGTGTTCCCGTGGTGCCCGAGGTGTAACACAGGCCGCAGGGCGCGTTCTCGTCGAATTCGCCCCAGGTGACCACGCCCGTGGCCTTGCCGAGCAGGTCCTCGAGCAGGCTCTCGGTGACGCCGCCGGCGGCCGGCGGACTATCTACCGCGCCGTCCATGACCAGCAGGTGCCCGACCGCATGCGTGGCCGCGGCGATGCGGCGTGCCAGCGGCAGCAGGTCGGCGCTCACGATGAGCACGCGCGCGCCGGACTGCATCACCATGGTCGCGAGTTGCTCGTCGACCAGGCGCGGGTTCAGCGTGTGGCAGACGGCGCCCATGCCGACGATGCCGTACCAGGCCTCGAGGTGCGCATGGGTATTCCAGGCCAGCGTGCCGATGCGCTCCCCGGGGCGCACGCCGAGGCCGCGCAGCACCAACGTCACCTGCCGCGCGCGCCGGTTCAATTCGGCGTAGCTGGTGCGTGCCACGCTGCGCCCCGACACCGCGGTCACCACTTCGGTGCCGTGGTGCCACTTGGCGGCATGTTCGATGAACTTGTCGAGGGTCAGCGCGAATGACTGCATCGCGCCGTCGGTCATCTGCATTGCGCGGCCTCGGGTGGCAGCGGCGGCGACGCCAGTCCGACGTTCCAGTGCCAGGGAATGCCACCGGCGGCACGGCGCCGGCACACGACCTTCTCGTTGAACTCGAACATCCCCGGCATCAGGTGTGTCTTCGCCCGGGGCACGTCCTCGAACGACAGGTAGGCGCGCTCCTTGCCATAGGACGGCCAGGACGGTTGCCCGGCGGCGGCCGGCACGCCGCTGCGCGCGAACGAAGCCCAGTAATCCAGCATGGCGTTCGACAGGTTCTTCTCCACGTCCGTCGCCGGCACCTTCGGCCAGTTCGGAGGCGTGCGGTCCGCCGTGCCGAAGACAAAGGGCAGCTCGGAGGCGTGGAAGGCGTGCAGGCCCTTCTCGTCAGCCGCGGGATAGCCGTGGTCGAATAGATAGAGGAATGACGGCAGGCCGAGCGCGGTCTGCTTCGTCATCAGCCGCTCCGCGGTCCAGCCGTACAGCGAATCGCGCGTGGTCGCCCAGATGCTCTCCTGCAGGTTGTCCGCGGGATAGAGCTGGAGGAATGCATCGGCGAGGTCCTTGTAACGCTCGCGGATCTCCTTTTCATAGGTGGCCGCATCGGCCGGCACGGGTGGCGCCAGCGCGCGCAGCGAGCGGATCTCGCCGCTGTTGAATCCCGCCAGCACCGGCACCCTGGCCTGCTCGCCGCGATCGAACACGTCGACCACCTGGCGCGGCAGGATGCGCCCATCGATCACGAAGAACGGAAAGAAGCCCTGCGCCGCCGCGCCATCGACGATCTGCTGCGCGTCCATGGAGCGAAGCCCGGCCAGGTCACCAGCACCCAGCTTGCCCTGCAGCCACACGCCGATGGCCTCACCCGAGTAGGCGTCGTGGCCGGCGGTGCGCAGCTCCTGCGCGGAGATCATGTAACTGCTTTGCAGGATCGCCTTGTGGAACAGCCCGTGGGCGCTCGGCGCGGCCATGAGGTACATGACGCTCAAGGCGCCGGCCGATTCACCGGCGATGGTGACGTTCGCCGCATCGCCGCCGAAGGCGCCGATGTTCTTCTTCACCCACTCCAACGCCGCGATCTGGTCGAGCAGGCCATAGTTGCCGGAAATGTTCCGCCGCGACTCGGCGCTCAGTGCCGGATGCACCAGGAATCCGAGCGGCCCCAGCCGGTAATTGATGGTGACGACGACGATGCCGCGTTCGGCGAGTTTCGTACCGTCGTACAACGGCTCGCTGCCCGAACCGCCGCTCAATGCGCCGCCGTGGATCCAGACGAATACCGGCGCGTTGCGCGCCTGCGCGGGCGTCCAGACGTTGAGGAACAGGCAGTCCTCGCTGGTCTTCGGCAGGCTCCAGAAGTAGATGCTGTCGGGTCGGCCTTTCGGCTGGATGCAGGCCGCACCGAATTGCGTGGCATCGCGCGTGCCCTTCCACTTCTGCGCCGGCAGCGGCGCTTTCCAGCGCATCGCACCCACCGGCGGCTGGGCGTAGGGAATGCCCTTGAATACGCGCACGCCGCCTGTTGCTTCACCACTGGCCTTGCCGGCGGGCGCGCTGACGACGGGAGGTGAATCGGCGCCGGCCGGCAGGGAAAACAACACCGCCAGCAACAGGGCCGGAATGCCAGGACGGCTCATGTGGGATCTCCTTTCCGGGCCTGGGCCTTCAGGGCCCGCGCCAGCCACAGGAAACACGACACCGCCAGCACGTAGAACGGCACCAGCGTGTAGAAGGCGAGCTGCAATGAATGCTCCGGATGACTCGGGCGCAGCGCGTCACTCATCGCGCCGAGATACGTCGGGCCCAGCCCGAGTCCCACCAGGTTCATGACCAGCAGCAGCAACGCTCCCGCCAGCACGCGTTCGTTCGGCCGCACCTGCTCCTGCACCAGCGCCACGCCCGGCGATAGATAGAAGTAGTTGAAGAACATCGGGAACGCGAGGAAGACCAGCGACAGTTCCCAGCGCGGGGACCACACGAAGCCGGCGAAGAACGGAATCGCCAGCGCCAGGCCCACCGCCGGTAGATAGGCGTAGGCGGCGCGCGTGCGCGGCGCGAACCGGTCGATGAGGCGCCCCGAGGTGTACATGCCCGCGCTGACCGCGACCGCCACCAGCAGCGAGTAGTACACCGCCACCTGTTGCAGCGTCATGCCCTTCTCGCGCATCAGCAGCAGCGTGGTGAAATTCAGCGTGGCGTAGGTGACGATCTGCGTGATGCCGGTGGCGATGGAGAGGCGCACCAGCACCGGGTCGGCGAAGAACATGCGGCAGGTGGGCCAGAATGGCGCCTTGGCTTCGGCGGAGGCCGCCGCGCCGTCCTGCGGCGCATCGAGCCGGCCGCGTTGCGGCTCCGGCACCAGCAGCATCACGGCCATCGCCGCCGCGATGCCCACCCCACCCAGCCACAGGAAAGCCGATCGCCAGTCATAGGCCGCCGCGATGGACGCGCCGAAGGCCACGCCGAGCGCCAGTCCGAGCGCGGGTCCGAAATTGTAGATGGCGAGCGCCGTGCCGCGCCGGCCCGGCGGAAAGTAGTCGGAGATGATCGCGTACGATGGTGGCACGCCGCCGGCCTCGCCCACGCCCACCATCATGCGTGCGATGGCGAGTTGCGGGTAGCTCGTGGCCATTCCACAGGCCGCGGTGGCCGCGCTCCACAGCGCGCAGGCCAGCGACAGCACCTTCACGCGGTTGGTGCGATCCGCGAGCCAGCCCACCGGGATCGCGAGCACGCAGTAGAACAGCGCGAAGTACAGGCCGCCGAGCCGGCCGAGCTGCCCGTCGGTGACGCCGAGG
Source organism: Steroidobacteraceae bacterium (assembly GCA_036274075.1). GTDB lineage: Bacteria > Pseudomonadota > Gammaproteobacteria > Steroidobacterales > Steroidobacteraceae > CADEED01. The sequence goes on from DASUGK010000142.1 coordinate 39,246, forward strand.
TCGTCCTGGATGGGCTTGGCGAGGATCGACAGCAGCTGCCGGTCGAGGAAATTGATGACGTAGACGAAGCACAGGATCGCGAGCACCAGCCAGGCACGGCTGTCCGGCCGGGTGGTGCTCGCGTTGCGCTCCGTGACCAGGGCAGCGGGCATCTCAGAAGCTGGTCGCGACGCGGATACCGAACTGCCGCGGCGGGCCCGCGAAGCGCAGGCCGGAGTTGAGCGCCGCCATGTAGTGCTGGTCGGTCAGGTTCGACCCGTACAGGGTCGTGATCCAGTCGCGATGCTTCCACGAGATCTGCGCGTTCAGGATGTTGCGCTCCTCGACCTTGTCGCCCAGCGCTTCGTTCTGGAACAGCGTGGCCCACTGGTCGGACACGTGGCCGTAGTTGATGCGCGGCGTGATTTCGTTGTCGGTGCCCTGGCCGAAAGCGTACTGCATGCCGATGTTGAAGGTGAATTCCGGCGCGTAGGTCTGGGAATTGCCTTCGAGGTTGATGCACGACGCGCTTTCCGGCCCGGTGGCCGGATCGCAGGCGCCGAAGCTCGCGACGCGCGGATCCACGGCGTAGAACGTGCCAAGCTCGCTCTTCAGCCAGCCGAAGCCCGCGTCGATCGAGAACGCATTGAACACCGCCTCGAGCTGGCCTTCGAATCCATAGATGGTCGTGGTGCTGGGATTGTTGAGCTCGAAGCCGAACACCGGCAGTTGCGGATAACCCACCGTCACCTGGAAGTTGTCGTAGTCGTTGTAATAGACGTCGAACTGCGTGCGCACGCGGCCATCGGCCCAGCCGGCCTTCCAGCCGATTTCGTAGTTGGTGACCTCCTCCTCGTCGAAGGCCTCGGGCTCGCCGAGGCCCACCGGCACGTTCAAACCACCCGGCCGGAAACCCGTGGCGACGAAGGCATACAGGAAGTGGTGATCGTTCACCGTCCAGTTCAACGTCACCTTGCCGGAGGTGTTCTTGAACTCCTCCTTCTGCTGCTGCGTGAGCGGCGTGCCGTACTGGTTGATGTCGATGTCGTTCTCGGTGGTGTGCTCGGAATAACGCGCGCCGATCTGCAGCTGGAAGCCCGCCGGCATGTCGAAGCTCAACTGGCCGAAGAAGGCGGTGTTCTCGCGGACATTCGTGCCGCTCAGCAGGTAGAACACCGGCGGCGGAACGCCGATGTAGAAGCCGCCGTCGGGCGGGAAGAAGCTCTCGTCGTGCTGGTAGTAGGCGCCGAGGATCCACTTCACCCGGTTGGCGTCCGAGGAAATCAGGTTGATCTCCTCCGAGTACATCGTTTCCTCGAGGCGGTCGCCGAAGATCCAGTCCGTGGCACTGTCGGCGCCATCGAGGTCGGTCCGATATTCGGTCTGGCCGTCCTGGTAACCCGACACCGAGCGCAGCACCGTGCCATTCTCGAACTCGTAGTCGAGCCTGAGCACCGCGCGCCCGAAGCGGTCGAGCGCGTGGATGTCGGCATCGGCGGTGATGTCGAAGATGTCGTTGGTGGCGAGCACCGGATCCGCCGGGTAGCCCGACAGGTCCAGGTAGTTGTAGTCCGCCTTGAAGTTCAGCGAGAAGTTGTCGCTCGGCTCCCAGAGCATGCCGAGGCGGAAGCTGCCGGTCTTCACGCCGTCGTCACCCGTGTACGGGCCCTCGATGTCGTAGAAGCTGTCGCGCTGGCCGGCGTTGAAGGCGACGCGCGCGGCAAACGTGTCGCCGGCCGGCAGGTTGATGGCGCCCTGCGCGCCGAAGTAGCTGTAGTTGCCGGCGTCGGCCTGGATGTATCCCGTGTGGCCGCCGTTGATCTCCGGGTCTCTCGAGGACACGAACACCGCGCCGCCGGTGGCGTTCTCGCCCACGAACGTGCCCTGCGGGCCGCGCAGGATCTCGATGCGCGCGATGTCGTAGTAAGGCTCGGCAGTGTAGTAACCCGGAAACGTCGCCACGCCATCGCGATACGTGATCACGCCCGTGGTGGTCTGCGAATTGTGCTCCGCCTTGCCGATGCCACGGATGTTGAAGTCGATGCCCTGGCCGAAGTTGTTCACCACGGCCGACGGCGAGATGAACTGCAGCTGGTCGACCATGGTGACGCCGGCGTTGGCGATGTCGTCGCCGGTCAATACCGTCGCCGCGATGGGAGTCTTCTGCAGGTCCGTGCGCCGCCGTTCGGCGGTGACGACGATCTCGTCGAACTCGTGAGAGCTGGTGTCCTGTTCACCCGTCGACTGGGCGACGACGGGCAAGGATGTCGCGATCTGCGCGGCGGCAATCACCGACGCGAGAAGTATCTTCTTCATGCGCTTTCCCCCTCGTTGCATCGTGCGTTTTGCCGATGCCCGGGGCTGAGTGAGCCACCACGAACGGGCTGCTGTCAACACTCACTCACACGCGTGTGAATATCTTGCAACGACTGGGCTACCATAACTTATTGATCTGAAAGCGTGAATTGGCGCCTCACCAGAGCCGGCCGGCGCCGCCCCCGTCGATGGGCATGACCATGCCGTTGACGAAACTGGCCTCGCCCGAGCACAGCCAGGCGATGGCGTTGGCGACTTCCACCGCTTCCCCCAGGCGTTTCATGCCCGAATGCCGTTCGCTCAATTTCTGGTAGATCGGCGCGGCACCGGGCCGGTTCACGTCGACCATTTCCGAATGCGTGAATCCGGGCGCCACCGCGTTGATGCGCAGGTTCATCTGGCCGTAATCGCTGGCCGCGGACTTCGTCAGCCCGACCAGCGCGTGTTTGCTGGTGGCATACGGCGCATGGCCGATGTCACCCGGCTTCAGGCCGTAGATAGACGCGACGTTGACGATGGCCCCTCCCCCATTGGCGAGCATGGCCGGGATCTCGTGTTTCATGCACAACCACGCCCCGCGCAGGTTGACGCTCATGACCTTGTCCCACTCCGCCTCGGTGACATCGGCCACCGGCGTGAACCGCGGCCCGACGATGCCGGCGTTGTTCACTGCGCAATCCAGGCGGCCGAATTTCCCCAGCGTCGCCTGGACCATGCGTTCGCAATCTCCTGCCTGGCTGACGTCGGTGGGTACGAAATGCGCCTCTCCGCCGCGCGCGGTGATCTGCTGCACGACGCGGGTGCTTTCCTCGATGCGCCGGGCCGCGATGACCACCCTGGCGCCGCATTCGGCGAATTTGAGCGCCGTGGCTGCGCCGAGACCGGAGCTGCCGCCGGTGACCAGCGCGACCTTGCCGGCAAGACCATTCGCAGATGCAACCGCCATCATCATTCTCCCTGGGCGCTCGAGGCGGCGCATTTGAGCACAGCCCGCGAGATTTCGTCGTGGGTTCGGCTAAGTTTCGTCGGACCTTCGGTTCTTTTTGCACGCGAGTCCCTAGCTTCCCCGTCGTTCGATCAACCAACAACGCTGGGAGAAGCCCATGAACAAGAAAGCTCACCTGTTCGCGGCTTGTATTGCCGCGACCCTCACCATGGTCATGCCGCCGGCCCGGGCCGGGCATGACAGTCCACAAGTCATCGTCGAATGGAACCAGTTGCTGCAGGCCAACATACCCTCGAATGCGGGCCTGCTGGTGCCGCGGTACTACGCCATGCTGCATGTCGCGATGTTCGATGCGGCCAATGCGATCGAGCGCGAGTACACGCCGTACCACGCGCGGCTGCTCGCGAATCCGGCCGCCTCGGCGGAAGCCGCCGCTGCGCAGGCCGGGCACGACGTCCTCGTCGCGCTCATCGCGACGCCGGAGGCCAAGGCGAAATTCGATGCCGCGCTGCAGGCTCGACTCGCGACTATCCACCCATGGCGCGCCGCGGCCGGAGTCTCCGTCGGGCGCCGCGCCGCCAGCGATATCCTCGCGTGGCGCGCGAATGACGGCAGCTCGGTGCCATCACCCACCTACCTGCCGCCCGCCCTGCCCGGCCTGTGGCAGCCCGCGACTCCGACCCAGGTGGCACAGCTGGTGAACTTCGGCGACATCACGCCGTTCGCATTGCTCACCTCGACGCAATACCTGCCGGATCCGGCGCCGCTCCTGGACAGCGGGCTCTACGCGCAGGACCTCGAGGAAGTACGCGCAGTGGGTTCCGCGACCAGCGCCGTGCGCACGGCCGAGCAGACACAATCGGCGCGATTGTTCGCCAGCGTCGGCAACAGCACCACGCATTGGGCCATGTGGAACAACGTCGCGCGCGACGTGGCGCTGCAGGCGCACTGGTCACTGGTCGACACCGCGCGCCTGTTCGCACTCATGAACGCGTCGATCCATGACGGCCTGCAGACCTCGCACACCAGCAAGTACGTGTACGGGCTGTGGCGGCCCATCACGGCCATCCGCCGCGCCGACGAAGACATGAACGCAGGTACCACCGCCGAGCCGGCGTGGACACCGCTGCTCAGCACGCCGCCCTATCCCTCGCACTCGAGCAACCAGACCTGCGTCGGCACCAGCGCCGCACGTGCGCTGGCGCGCGCCGTCGGGCGTGATGACGTGGCGTTCTCGGTGACCTGGGTGGGAACCGGCGGCAATCCGAACGTCACGCGCCAGTACGCGAGCTTTTCCGAGCTCGCGCAGCAACAGGCGCGCAGCCGCGTCTACGGCGGCATCCACTTCGACTTCGAGCTCACGGCCAGCCAGGAGAGCTGCGTGAAAGTCGCCGACTACGTGGCCGACAACTACGCCCGGCGGTCGTGGGGACACTAGGCCCGGTTCTTGTAGGCAATGGCGGCGAGGATGAGCAGGTAACTCAGCAATCGGACGCTGTAGATCACCTCGTCGCCTTCCTTGGGCTGCTCGAGGAACAGGAATGCCATGCGGTTGAGTCCCTCGAGGAAGAACGCAGCCGCGAACCCCAGGAACAGCGGATCGCGGGTCGCGCGCCAGAACTTGGCGAAAAAGCCGGCCGCGACCAGCGAACTCGTGACGATGATGCCGAGGAAGAATCCCGCGATCATGACTGGTCACTCTCGAAGATGAGCCCGTAGACGAGCACCAGCATCCCTGCCGCCGCCGCGCCCAGGCGCCAGCGGTAGAGGTCCATGTTCTTTACGACGAACAGGTCGAGCACGACGATCGCATTCGACGCGCTCAGGACGGCAAAGCACACCCCGGCCCACAACAGCAGGCGCTTGTGCACGGATGCGTACGCACGCAGTAGCAGGATGGCGCACAACCCGGATACCACGGTTCCCAGCACATTCACGATCAGTTGAAACATGCTAGCGATCCTTCTTGAGATCGAAGGCCCGCGCGAACTCCTTGATCGACGCGGAGGGCTTCGAGTGAATGAACACGGTGATGCGCGACAGGTGCAACTGGTAGCTGCGTGCCAACTGCGCGACCTTTTCACGGATCTCCGGCGAGACGGGCTTGAAGCGGAATCCTTTCGAACCGTCGCCCGCCACGAGGCCACGGCGTTGCAGCGCCTCCAGGGTTTCGACCGCGCGTTGCTCCGTGATGTAGTTGCGCGCGGCCACGTCGGACACGAGCCAGTCCCGCTCTTCCTCCCTGCTCATCATCAGCAGTGTCTCGAGTTGCGGGATCGAGTCGATCCGCTCCTCGATGAACTGCAGCACCTCGACCGGGATTTCCATGTCAGGAACCATCGCTCTGCCAGCGCTTCAGTTCGACGGCACCACCGGCAACACCACGGCACTGGCGTTGGCACCACCGAACCAGATGCTCTGCGTCGCCTTTTTGTAGTCCTGCGGCCTGGCGTACATGATGTTCTCGACGTAGGTCTGAGGATTACGGTCGTACAGCGGGAACAGCGACGACTGCACCTGCACCATGATGCGGTGGCCGGGCTGGAACACGTGGTCGACGTGCGGCAACGCGAACTTGAACTTCTCCACCTTGCCTGCCTTGAGCGGCGCGGGCTCGGCGAAGCTCTTGTAGTAACGTCCGCGGAAGATCTCGATGCCGATGGCCAGCTCGTAGCCGTGCACGCCGGGCTTCGCGCCCTGCGAGGCGGGTTCCGGCACGTCGTTGGGATACACGTCGATGAGCTTCACCACCCAGTCGCTGTCCGTGCCGGTGGTCGAGGCGAACAACTCCACTTCGGGCGCGCCCATGATGTGCACGGGCCTGTCCAGCGGCGCCGTTTGCCAGGAAGCGACGTCCGGGCGGCCGGTGGCGAACCGCTGGTCGCGGATCAGCCAGGGCTTCCACTGTTCCGGGTCACCCATGTTGATCGGGCGCGGCAGGAAGGGCACCGGCTTCGCGGGATCGCTGATGTAGTCTTCGCGGCCCGCCGCCTTTGGCTTGTCGAACGTGGCAACGCCATTCGCGGCCAGGTAGATAGGCCTGGCGCTGCCCATCGGCCAGCGCGGCGAGGACTGCCACTGGTTGATGCCGGTGGCGTAGGTCAGCACCGGCGGCGTCTTCGGATCGGGACCGCCCTTGAGGTAGTGGTCGAAGAACGGCTTCACGTACTTCACGCGCCATTCGCGCGCCGTGTCGCCGGTGAAAATGAGCGCGCCCAGGTCGTAGCCGTAATGGTTGGCGCCCGAGTGACGCCACGGCCCGATGTGCAGGAACACCATGTCGTTGTTCTTGTCCTTGGGTTCGAGCGCGCGGTACACCGCCGGCGCGCCGTAGCTGTCTTCCTGGTCCCACTGGCCCACTTCGAGCAGCGTGGGCACGGCCAGCGGATGCGCCGCCAGCCACTTGTCCACCGCCTGCAGCGACCAGAAGTCGGTGTAGGCCGGGTTCTCGAGGAATTTGCGCACGCCCGGGTAGTGCGTGATGCCGAGCATCTTCGCGAAGTCCGCGGCCGATCCTGCCTCGAGGTAACGCGTGTAGTCATCGGCTGCGCCGAGCGCGAACTCGGCATCGCCGTCGCCCTTCTTGGTGGACAGGCCCACCACGTATTCGAACGAGCTGATGCGGAAGGCGCCGTTGTGGAACCAGTCGTCGCCCATCCAGCCGTCGACCATCGGACTCTGCGGCACCGTGGCCTTGAGCGCCGGATGCGGATTGATCTGCGCCATCAGCGTGGTGAAACCGAGGTACGACGATCCGATCACGCCGACCTTGCCGTTCGACTCCGGCAGGTTCTTCACCAGCCATTCGATGGTGTCGTAGGCGTCGGTGGATTCGTCGATGCCGGTGTCGTTCACGGGCCCGGCCAGCGGCCGGTTCAACACCCACTGGCCCTCGGAGCGATGCAGTCCGCGGATGTCCTGGTAGACGCGGATGTAGCCATCCTCGAAGAACTCCGCGTCCATGATCTCGAGGATGTCCACGCCGCGCTGGCTCGCGACCCGGTGCGTCGAGTGATGGGCGTCGTAGGGCGTGCGTGACAGCAGGATGGGCGCGTTATTCACGCCCTTCTTCATGACGATGGCGGTGTAGAGCTTGGTGCCATCCCGCATGGGCACCATTTCCTCGCGGCGGATGAAATCCGCCGAGGGAAGTGTCTGCTCGTACTTGTCCATGACGTCCGGCGTCATCGGCGTGACGCGGGCCGGAGCCTGGGCCGAAGTCTGAGCGAGAGCCGCCAGGGCCACGGAGAGCCCTGCAGTAAACCATATAACGGGGCGTAAAAGTTTCATCGGCGAAGACTACGGGCCACTCCGCTGGCCCGCAACCCGCCGGCATCAACTCGGGTAGAGAATGACCGGGATCTCCGTCACCGAGTCGATCGGCAGGCTGTTCTTCTTCGCCGCCTCGCGCACCGCGGCCTCGCTGGGGCCGGTATAGATGCAGAAGGTCTTGGTCTTGTCCGCATTCGCGTACGAATGCTCCCAGGTGACGCCCAACGAGCTGTTGTTGTCGTTGACCGTCTTCTTGGCGGCGGGCGTCACGCCATCGAGGGCGCCGGCCGGGAAAGTTCTCTGGATCAGGAATCGTCGAGTCGCGCTCATCTAAGTCTCCGTGCAATTCAATTGAAGTTGCCGGGAGAGATTAGATGCGGGAAGCGGCGCGATGAATGATCTTTCGTCCGCCGCGCTTGCCCGATCGTTCGGGCCTGGATCGAAGGGACCCGCGCGGCAAGCCGCGCGGGTTGCCCCGAAGGGATTATTTCTTGGGAGGTTCCGACTGCTGCTGACTGTTCGCCTGGGAGACTTCGGCGCGTTCGATGTAGCCGTCCCCGTTGATGTCGTAGCTCGAGAATTGCGCCTTCACGTTGGCGTTGGCTTCCGCTTCAGTCTTGGAGATGCGGCCGTCACCATCCGTGTCCAGTGACTCGAACGACGCGCCCTTTCCCTGCGATTCCGACGGCGTCGGCTGCGTGGGCTCGGGCGTCTGCGCAGTGGCGGCAGCGAGAGGGAGCAGCGCTGCGGCCCCCGCGATCAACAAGCTGGATGCTTTCGTCATGATTTGTCCTCTGTAGCTGAATGGAGTCACATCCAGGAGAGGCAATCCGCGTGCCAACCATTCACCGCGGCTTCGGCGCAGGCGGCAGGCTGCACGGGCACCCGGGGTGCCGCAATTGAAAGCGATGCAGCGTAATCCGCGAAGATTGCAATTGTGTCGAGCCAGCGCTGTCGGACATCGCCGCGCCCAATGTCATCGCATCACCGACTGCAGGCCCGGTTGGCGCCGCGTACGGTCACCCTGCAAGCCATCGACCATCGGAGCACTTATGAGCATGAAGTTCCTGCTTCCCCTTTGCGCTGCCGCCGCGTTGCTGGCCGCATGCAGTGATCGCAACAAGGACACTGCTGTGGGTGGTGAAGGCCCCAGTGACACTACGACGCCCGCGACCCCGCCAGCCGATACCGCGCCCCCGCCGGCCGAGACTCCGCCGCCGCCCGACACTGCGACACCCGACACGGCGACCCCGCCGCCCCCGGAGAGCCAGCCGTCCGATCCGCCCCCGGGCGGCTAGTTAGAGCGCGATGGCGTAGACCCTGCCGTTGAGATCGGCGGCGTAGACCACGCCATCGGCGATCACGGGAGAGGCGCCGAAGCCCCAGTGGCCGCGCGCCTTGACCGTCGCCTCCGACGGCGCGTCCTGGTGCATCCAGCGAAGTGCACCGCTGGCGCGATCCAGCGCGAGCAGTGAGCCGTTGCGCGCGCCGGGAATGGCGCCCTGCCCGACCGTGCCCGCCACGACGAGTTGCTCCGTGACGGCCGTGCGCTGCCAGGAATATCCGGGCACGGGCGACTTCCAGCGCAATGAACCGTCGGCCAGGTCGATCGCATAGACGTGGGTCGCGTCGGAGGAACCCGTGTAGACCACGCCGTCGCGCACCACGGGCGGCGATTCGATCCACGAGAACCAGTAGTAATGCTTCCAAAGCTCCTTGCCGGTGGCGGCATCGAGCGCTACCAGGTCGTAGGTGCGGCTGCCGACGAGCACGCGATCGCCTGAGACCACCACGTCACCGCCGATGCCGAGCTTCGCGTCGTAGCTCCAGCGGGGCTGGCCGTCCTTGGCGGACACCGCCTGCACCTTGCCGTCGAGCGCCGCGAAGATCACGAGGTCGCCGTGTAATGCCGGGGTCGCCGTCATGATGTCGGCGGCGGCCACGCGCCAGGACTCGCGGCCCGTTCTCATGTCGATGGCGTACAGGTTCTTGTCTCGGCTGGCGACGAACAATCGTCTGCCGTCGGTGACGACGCTCGAGCCATATCGGTCCCAGCGCGTCTTCTCGTTGTCGGTGGGAATGCGCGGTTCGCTGCCGTCGTCGACGTCGGCACGCCAGGTTTCCGCGCCCGTCTTGCGGTCGAGCTGGTGGAGATAGCCTGAATCGGAGTGCAGGTAGACGAACTTGCCGATCACCTTCGGTTGTGCACGGATCGGCTTGCCGGTGGAAAACTTCCAGCGCAGCTTCCCATCGCGCCCGATGGCATTGAGATCGCCGTTCTCGTTACCGACGAACAGCGTGCCGTCATCGGCACGTTCGATTCCCGCCCACACGGCCGCGCCGGTTTCCGCCGTCCACAACACCTGGGGCCGCGGCGCCTTCCACTCGCGCGGCGCCGGCTTCTCCGCCGGGCCGCTGCGCCTGAACTCGACCGGTATGTTGTAGATGGGCGCAGCCTCGGCCGGGATAACCCCGCTCAGAGTCCGCTTTTCGGGATTCCAGGTGAGCGGAAACGACAGCCCCTGGCTGTCGACCGAGTTGCCGTTGATCGCCACGGCGCCGAGGTTGATGTCGTAAGCGCCGATGGCCATGAGCCAGACATGCGCTTCCTGTTTGCCGTCCTTCTCGAGGAACTGCATGGCCAGGTGCGAGCTCTCGCCGCCGAATTCCGGGTCCGCCGACCACCAGCCGGCGATGTCGGAGAACTTCACGGCGTCCTGCGCCGTGGCGGGAAGCGCCAGCGTGAAGGCGGCCAGGCACGCGAGCGCGTGCATCCTGAGGATTTTCATGCGCGGCAACCTACCGGAATCACCGGCCGCGTCAACGCGCGATGCGCCCGCCGACGCGGCCCGTGCGCCGAAGCGTTGCTACTGCGCGGCCAGCGCGTCCGCAGACCCCGTATAGGCGCTTGCCGTCCTTGCCGGGCTCGGCTGCCGCCTGCTGGCGGAAGGGCTCGGCCTCCGTGAACTTTTCCTGGTTGCCCAATGCGTGGCACTGGGTAAAGGCCGCAGACTGCTCGGCGAAAGACAGCGGCGAACACACTGACAAATTCGACGACGTCACAATCGGCGAGCGGCTGCCAACATGCCAAATTGTTGACGGTCTCTTGTCAGGTGAAGAAGCCCAGGCAACCAGTCAAGGGACAGTCTCGCGGCAAGCCAATGGCCATCCATGTTGGCGAAATCTGCCCTTCGCGGCATACGATCCACACCCCCGGAGGCACCATGCACCTTCTCGACGACGCCGCACGCCGCGCCAGGGCGTTCCTGGATTCCCTGCATGACCGCGCCGTGCGGCCGGATCCGCTTGCGGCTGCGCGGCTCGATCAACTGGACGTACCGGTGCCGCGCGAGCCCACGCCGCCCGCCGAAGTCCTCGCGCAGCTCGACGAATACGTCTCGCCCGCCACCATGGCCAGCGCCGGGCCGCGCTTCTTCGGCTTCGTGATCGGTGGTTCGCTGCCGGTGACAGTGGCGGCCAATTGGCTCGCCACCGCCTGGGACCAGAACACCTGCTTCGACTCCGCGACGCCGGGTGTGGCACGCCTCGAGGCCATCGCACGCCGCTGGCTGCTCGAAGTGCTGGACCTGCCGCGCGACTGCGCCATCGGCTACGTGACCGGCGCCACCGTGGCGAACTTCACCGCACTGGCCGCCGCGCGCAACTCGGTGTTGAAACGTTCCGGCTGGAACGTCGAGGCAGACGGGTTGTTTGGCGCGCCGCCGATCCAGGTGATCGTCGGCGAGGAATGCCACCCGACACTGCTCAAGTCGCTGGGCATGCTGGGCCTGGGGCGCAACCGCCTCACGCGCGTCCCCGTGGATGCGCAGGGACGCATGCGCGCCGACCAGCTGCCGAAGATCACGAACCCGGCCATCGTCTGCGTGCAGGCCGGCAACGTGAACAGCGGTGCCTTCGATCCGTTTCCGCAGATCTGCGCCGCGGCGCGCGGCGCCGGCGCCTGGATCCACGTGGATGGCGCATTCGGACTGTGGGCACGCGCGTCTGAATTGCTGGCGCCGCTCGCGCGCGGCCTCGAGCTCGCGGATTCCTGGGCCACCGATGCGCACAAGTGGCTCAACGTGCCCTACGACAGCGGCATCGCCTTCGTGCGCGATGCGCAGGCGTTGCAATCGGCCATGGCCATCACGGCCGAGTACCTGCCGCCGGCGCAAGCCCGCCGCGCGCCCTGCGACTACACGCCCGAGCTGTCGCGCCGCGCGCGCGGCACCGAAATCTACGCGGCGTTGAAGAGCCTCGGCAGCGAGGGTCTCGCGCAGATGATCGAGCGCAACTGCGCCCAGGCGCGGCGATTTGCCGAAGGGCTGAAGGCGGCCGGCTTCGAAATCCTCAACGACGTGGTGCTGAACCAGGTCGTGGTGAAATTCGGCGGCCCGGAGCGCACGAAGCGGATCATCGATGCCATCCAGGCAGACGGCACGTGTTGGGCCGGCATCACCGTGTGGCAGGGCCACACTGCCATGCGCATCAGCGTGTCGTCATGGGCCACGACCGACCTCGACGTGGAACGCAGCCTCGAGGCCATGCTGCGCTGTGCGCGCGAGACGCGCTGACAGGCCCCGCATCCGGGGTGTAAAGGTTCTCTTAACAATTACCCAGACTTTCGAAACACAAACGGGGGGCCGGGGTACCAATATGTGCTTGTACTGAAGGAGCGCATATGAAGACCCGGACGACCAAGGCAATTCCGCTGCACGACTACGGCCCGGCGCTGCAAAACGCCGTGTCCTGGCTCGGTAACCGCTACCTGCTCGCGGACCCGGTGCCGCGCCGCAACGACGAGCCCAAGCCCTGGTTCAACCAGCCGCGCAGCTGGCACCCGCAAACGGCACGGATGTAGTTCGGTCACTCCACGTGCAGCGTGTACGTGACTGCCTGCGTCATCTCCGGCAGGATGCCGCCGAAGTTGATGGTGTGCGTGCCGCGGCTGAGCGGCCGCAACATGATGTAGTAGCCGTTCGCGGCCGAAGGCGCCAGGCCCCCGCCGCCACGCTCGGCGAGATCGAAACATTGCCGGGTCTGCTGGCGATGCGGGGCGAGATTCTTGTAGATAGTGCCGTCGACCTCGAGCACCAGCGCCGATGCCTCCGACATCAGGCGTGCCGCCTTGGTCGTGGCCATCTCACAGCTCAGTGAGAGGCCCGGCTGCGGATACACCACGTAGTTGACCAGCGGGAAGAACAGGTACTTGCCGGCCGGGACCGTGCAGGTGCGCACCGTGCGCTGGGTGCCATAGGTTCCCGCCAGGAACCACACCTCGCCTTCCTGCCTCAGCCGGCAACGGTCGCCCTTCTTGTCGACCACCGGGCTCTCGCTGTCATCGAACGACCAGGCCCACTGCCACCACACCCGCGACCAGTCCGCCTGCGTGCGGCCGGCCACCTTCTCGCCGGGTGCAACCAGTGGCGACGGACCCGCGGACTCCGCACCGAGAACGAGCATCGGGAGCGACGACACCACGAGACCGGCAATGAGGGCTTTCATTGCCCGAGTTTGCAGAAATGCATCGTACCGCGATGAGATGCGCCTCTAACTATTCGGTGCGTGTACCCCACCCGCGCACGGAGCTCGACCGGTGTCAACGGACGCCGGGCAGGGCAATTCCGGGAAGCTATATAAATTCCGGGAAGCCATATATAAGAGTGTCGCCAGGAGTTACCTTATTGCGGCGGCGCCAGGAGAGTTCCCATGCACCCCTATCCACATCTCTACAAGGCCTCGGCCAGTGGCTCGGCCACGGGTTCCGTCGCGGTGAGTTCGTCGGGATTGCCGACGCTGGAATCTGCACCGCCACCGGAATTCGACGGACCCGGCGGCGCCTGGTCCCCGGAAACCCTGCTGTGTGCGGCAGTCGCGGATTGCTTCATCCTCACCTTTCGCGCCGTCACCCGCGGCGGACGGCTCGAGTGGTCGAAGCTCGATTGCCGCGTGGAGGGAACGCTGGATCGCCAGGAAGGCGTTGCGATGTTCAAGCAGTTCCTGACGCGCGCCGAACTCACGGTGCCTGCGGGCACCGACGTCGCCAAGGCGCGCACATTGCTGGAGAAAGCGGAACACGCCTGCCTCATCGCCAATTCACTACGCGGCGATCGGGCTCTCGAAGTGACGGTGACGGTGGCCTGAAAAGGTTTACCTATCGCTTCGCGTCCGCCGCCGCGAAATGCGCGAGCTGGTCGGCGTGCGCTTTCCTGAACGCCGGGCGCGCCGTGGCACGCGCCACATAGTCGCGGCAGGCGGGATGATTGCCCAGCCGGTCGAAGCGTCCGACCAGGCGCAAGGCATCCGCCATCAGGATGTCCGCGATCGAGAAGCCGCCGGCGAGCCATTCGCGTTGCGCCATCACCGGCTCCAGGCGATCCAGCCGTATGCCTACCCACTTGTCGAAGAACTCGAACGCCTTGTCGTCCTTGAAGCCGTAGAAAAGGAAGATGGACCACGGCACGGTCGCCATCTCGATGGAATTCAAGGCCGCGATCAGCCACTCGACGGACTCGTTGCGGCGCTCGCGATCATTGGGGAGCAGGGCTTCGCTCCTGGCACCGAGATGGAGCAGGATCGCGCCGCTTTCGAAGATCGACAGGTCGCCATCGGTGAGCCACGGCACCTGCGCAAAGGGTTGATGCGCGAGGTGTTCGGGACCGCGGTCCTTGAACGGCACGCCCTGGACTCGATAGGGCAACCCCGCCTCCTCCAGCGCCCAGCGCAGGCGGATGTCGCGCACGTAGCCGCGCGGCGACTCGGGTACCCAGTCGTACGTGAAAATCGTGAGGTCGCCCATCTGCTACTCCCAAACGCCGATGCCGAGTGTAGAGTGTCGGCGGGAAAACCGGGGAGCTCGGGCAACATGAACAAGAAGATCTTTCGCTTGTCCCTGGCAGCTGTCGCGCTGCAGGCGGGTGCGGCTGCAGCGCAGGAACAACAGGAACAGGAGGGCCAACTCGAAGAAGTGACCGTCACCGCGGAACGGCGCTTCGAGAACATCCGCAATGTCCCGAGTTCGATCTCGACGTTGAGCCGCGAGAACCTCGACGTGTTGTCCACCGGCGGCCAGGACGTCCGCCTGCTCGCGGCACGCGTACCCAGCCTGAACGTCGAGTCCTCGTTCGGCCGCGCATTCCCGCGCTTTTACATCCGCGGCTACGGCAACGGCGACTTCCGCCTGAACGCGTCGCAGCCCGTCTCACTCATCTACGACGAAGTCGTGCAGGAAAACCCCATCCTCAAGGGCTTTCCCATCTTCGACCTGGACCAGGTCGAAGTCTTCCGCGGACCGCAGGGCACCTTGTTCGGCCGCAACACGCCGGGAGGCGTGGTCAAGTTCGACTCGGTCAGGCCTTCGTCCGAGTTCGAAGGCTACGTCAACGTGTCCGAAGCGACCTTCAACACCGCCAACCTCGAAGGCGCGGTGAACATGCCCTTCGGCGATGGCTGGTCAGCCCGCGTCTCGGCCCTCTACCAGCATCGTGACGACTACGTCAGCAATTCTTTGACCAACGAAGGCGACCAGTACGAAGGCTACAACGACCGCGCCGCGCGCCTGCAGCTTCGCTACGACGGCGGCGACAAGTTCGACGCCCTGGTCAACCTGCACATGCGCAACCTCGACGGCACCGCGCGGCTGTTCCGCGCCAACATCATCGAGTCCGGCAGCAACGGCCTGGTCGACGGATTCGACGCCGACACCATTTCCATCGACGGCCAGAACAAGCAGGAACTGGACAACCTCGGCGGCAGCGTCCAGTTGCGCTGGAATTTCGGCTCGGTGGCGCTGCACTCGATCACGGGCTACGAATCGCTCGAAGCCTACAGCCGCGGCGACATCGACGGCGGCTACGGTTGCGGATTCTGCAACTTGCCGAATGGCCCGGGCTTCGTTCCCTTCCCCAGCGAAACGGCCGACGGCATCCCCACGCTCGACCAGATCACCCAGGAATTCCGGCTGGAGTCGCTGTCGCTCGGCAAGCTCAACTGGCAGGCGGGCGTGTACTACTTCGATGAGGACTATGACACCGAGTTCTTCTCGTATGACAGTCTCGGGGGCGGTGTCCAGAACCAGTACCTGCGCGCGAACCAGACCAACACGGCCTGGGCGTTGTTCGGTTCGATCAACTACGACGTGACCGAGGACTTCGAGCTGCGCGCCGGCGTTCGCTACACGAAAGACGAAAAGGATTTCGTCACCGGCGAGCCGGACGGGTTCAACTTCCCCGATCCCTCGTTGCCAACCACGGCCAGCCTGAGCGACGACAACGTGAGCTGGGACCTGAGCGGAAGCTACTCGATCAGCGATACGGTCAACCTGTACGCACGCGTCGCAACCGGCTTCCGCGGCGCCAGCGTGCAACCGGCCGGACCCTTCGGCAACCAGTCGGTGGCCGAGCCCGAGACCAACATCTCCTACGAGGCGGGCATCAAGGCGGACCTGAACGACCGCACCGCGAGCGTGTATTTCAACGTCTTCTACTACGAAGTGAAGGACCAGCAGCTCACCGCGGTGGGCGGCGCCAGCAACGCCAACCGGCTGTTGAACGCCGACAAGACCGTGGGCATGGGCGCCGAGCTCGATATCCAGGCCTACTTGACGCCCCAGCTACTGATGACGCTGGGTGCGAGTTACAACGACACCGAGATCAAGGACGGCACAATCGGCGTGGGAACCTGCTTTGCCTGCACGGTGACCGACCCGATCGTGGATTTCGATCCCGACCCGACGGTGGATCAGTTCCTGGCGGTCATCGACGGCAACCCGCTGCCGCAGGCGCCGGAGCTCATCACGAGCTTGACGCTGCGATACGGGATGCCCGTCGGCAGCGGCGAGTTCTTCGCCTTCACAGACTGGTCCTATCGCAGCAAGGTGAATTTCTTCCTCTACGAATCCACCGAGTTCACGGGCAAGGAACTGCTCGAAGGCGGCATCCGCGTCGGCTACAACTGGGGCGAAGGCAAGTACGAAGCCGCCCTCTTCGGCCGCAACATCACCGACGAGGAAATCGCCGTCGGCGCCATCGACTTCAACAACCTGACCGGCTTCCTCAACGAGCCGCAGATCTGGGGCGTCCAGTTCATGGCGAGGTTCTGAGGTCGCCGAGACCGAGGAAGGTTTCGATGCGCGCGAGCTCCGCATCGAGAGCCCGCCGAAAGGCAGGCTCCTTCGGCGCGCGGCCGCGGGTGAATCCCAGCGACGGCACCAGCCGCCCATTCGCCACCGAAAGGTTGCCCCAGCCGATGACCTCGTCGCGCCACAACAGCGGCAGCGCGTAGTAGCCGCGTACGCGTTTCGCGGCCGGCGTGTACGCCTCGAAGCGATACGCCCAGTCCCAGAAGATTTCGAACCGCAGCCGATCCCAAACTACCGGGTCGAAGGGCGCGAACAGCCGCACTTCCTCCGGCACCGCGTAACGCAGCGACCGCGGGTTCTCCCCGTCCGGCCAATACCACGTGACGCCGTCGACCGTGGCATTCGGCAGCCGCGCCTTGGCGCGCGACAACGTCGCCTTGCGCGCGTCTTGCCAGTGAGGCACCGCGAACCTCAGCATCGTGATCAGCCGCGCAAGTGACGTCGCCGGAAGCGGCGCGTACTTGTTGACGACCACGTCCACCAGCCGGTCCATGGTCCCCGCCACGTCCGCGGGTGCCTCGTTCAGTTCGCGAGCTGCGTAGAGCCGGATCCCGCGCTCGCGGCGCGCGATGCGCAGCAGTCCGCGATAGTGCATGCCATCGAGCAGCTGCGTGGTCGCGTTGCTCGATCCGCCGAACCAGTTGGTCACCCTGCCATGCTCGAAATGCGCATTCACCTCGCGCGGGTGGACCACGCCCCTTTCCCGCACGAAGTCGAGCACCGCGTACGCCTTCTTCCAGCGTGCCTTCGTCCAGCGCCGCAGCGCGATGCGCGGATGCATCAGCGCGTGCAATTCGCGCGGCAGGAAGCCGTAGTTGACGAAGAAGTCTTCTTCGATCGGGAGCCGAGGGTAACGGCGCTCGAGGTCGCCGGCACGGTAGCCGGCGACGCGATGACGCAGCGTGAGATCCTGCGCGCAGGCCGGCGCGCGGATCGGGTCGGCCTGCACGAAGCCCAGCCGCGCGATGGCCTTCGGCAGCGTCGTCGGCCTGAACAGCGAGCGGGCGATCGCGTAGCGGCGCAGGTCGGCGGGAGTCGGCGGCTTCATGGCTTCGGTGACGTTCCAGCGGGAACGTACTATATAGGCACCATGACCGGCCTCCGCGAATTCATCGAGCGCCATCCCCGCCTCGCCGTGCTCACCGGCGCCGGCGTGAGCACGAACTCCGGCATCCCCGACTACCGCGACGAGCACGGCAAATGGAAGCGCGCGCGCCCCGTGGAATTCCGGCCGTTCATGACGCGCGCCGAAGTGCGCCAGCGCTACTGGGCGCGCAGCACCGTGGGCTGGCCCATCGTCGCGCGAGCGAAGCCGAACGCCACGCACCGCGCGCTCGCGCAGCTCGAGGCCTCGGGAATCGTCCAGCACCTGATCACCCAGAACGTCGACGGCCTGCATTCGGCCGCCGGCAGCCGCAATGTCATCGACCTGCACGGCCGGCTGGACGCCGTGCGCTGCATGGAGTGCGCCAATGCCCTGTTGCGCGCCGAACTACAGCAACAGTTGCTGGCCGACAACCCGGCCTGGGCGGACATGCCCGCGCGAGTCGCGCCCGATGGCGACGTGGATATCGAGCGCGACTTCAGCCAGTTCGTGGTGCCCGGCTGCCCCAGGTGCGGCGGCATCCTCAAGCCCGACGTGGTTTTCTTCGGGGAACACGTACCGCGCGAACGTGTCACAGGCGCATTCGACGCGGTTGTGAAGGCAGAGGCCCTGCTCGTGGTCGGGTCGTCGCTGATGGTGTATTCCGGATACCGCTTCGCGGAGGCCGCCGCCGCTGCGGGCAAACCCATTGCTGCCGTCAACCTGGGCCGAACCCGGGCCGATCACCTGTTCACTCTCAAGATCTGCGCGCCGTCCGACGAAATCCTGGCCGCGGTGGGATCTTGAAGAGCCGGGCCCGAAGCCTTATTTTCCGCCGCCGAGTCCGAATCGAGCGAGATTGCATAGGAGGTCCGATGCACCGGTCTGACCAATTGCAGTTCCAGCGGCTCCCGCCCGAGGCGCAGCGCGCCGCGCTGTGGCGCCTGGCCTGGAGCGGGCTCGGCCCGGAACAGATCGCGGAACGCACCGGCTTGTCGGCCGAACAAGTCCGGCGCGCGATGCACGACGAAGTGGCGCCGGCGAGCCCACCCTGGGCGAGCCGATCGCACTCCATCGCCGCGCACGCCTGAACCGCACCAGGTCACGCCGGCCGGCAGCATGCCGGCCGGCATCGGCTCAGAATTCGAAGCGACCCGACAACGCGAAAACGTTGACGTCGTAGTCCGGGCCCTGCTGCCCGAAAGCCAGCACGTTGTCGATCGTCGTCGGCAAGACATCATCCAGCGCCCAGTCCTCGCTCCGGTAACTCTCGTTCCACCAGGAGAACCGCAACGTGAGATTCTTCCTCGGTGTGTAGTGGACGTACAGCCGGGCGCTGTTCATGCGCGTGGCCAGGTCGGGAAATCCCTCGACGGCGTTCTTGATCGCCACCTCGCCTGTCGTCCGCGAGTAACTGTAGTCCACGCCGAGGTCGAACTTCTCGCTCGCCCCGTACTTGAAGCCGGCGCCGATGGAGTCCGTTTCGTCGTGATTGGAGCCGAACCACAGCGGCGTGGGCGCGAGCAATTCGGCGTTGGCCTGCCGTGATTTGACCAGGTCGTGGCTCACGTAGCAGCTCGCGCTGACCTTCTCCGAGATCGCCCACCCGCAGTCCGCCGCCGCCGACCAGGAGTTGCCGTCCAGCAAGCCCACGGTCGAACTGAAATAGTCGTCCCAGGTTGCCCTCACATCCAGCCCGACGTTGAATGCCGCGGCGGGCGTGAGATCGACGCGCAGCTTGGCCTCGTTGCGGTCACGGTCCGCCAGGTTGTACAGGCGCATGAGTGGATTCTGCGCGGGCGTGCCGTCGGGATTCGGTAGATAGGCCGAGCCAGTGCGCTGCGAATACGTCCACATGAAAGACAGGTTGGCCAGGTCGCCGGCGTCCAGGTTCGCCTTGCCCCAGCAGGCGCCTTCGTTGGTGCTCTCGACCTCCTGCAAGTCGCGATGGTATTCGTCGTAGTTGCAACCGGCGTGGATCCGGAGGTTGGGCGTCAGCGCCAGCGCGGCGTCGATGCCCGCCGCGCTGCGTGAAAAGCTGTACGGCAGGTTGACGCGCGGCGCGGCCGGGCCGGAGTCGGTCCTGATCCAGTCGTACACGTCCTGCGGCGTCTGGTTGTTTCGTTCGTCGTAGGACAGCGAGGCATTGACCCGAAACGTCGGCGCGAGCGCGGTGGAGATTTTCATCTTGCCGCTGAGCGTTTCGACTTTTCCGTCCAGAGAACCGCGCGGCAAGGGCTGCGTCACCAGGCTGGCGTTGATGGTGTAGGGAAGGAATGCTTCGTCCTGTGTCATCTGCCCGATGGCGACATCGGCCGACAACTGCGTGCGCTCGGCGAGCCTGTAACCAGCAGACAGGATGAGCTGGTGGAACTGGTTGTCGGGCGCGAGCGCAATCTGCCCTGCGTCGGCGCCCGCGTCGAGGGGTATGTAGGGATTCGCCCAGGTGAATGCGTCGTCGTCATTGCGGAAGATCGACCCGTGGTAGGCGATGCGGGCCTGGAGGCGCCCGGCGCTGTAGGCCGCGGAAGCGTCGAATTGATCGGTCTCGTAGTGCACGGGCATGGGCAATTGCGAGTCGTTGAACATGAACGACCCGCCGATGCCGCGCGTGCCGTCCTTCTCCTCGTGACGCACGTTGACGGCGAAGGCCCAGTGCGTGACCGGAGTGAACGAACCGCCCAGGTCGAAGATCCGGCGCCCGGTTTCGAGATCCAGCCGCTGCAGGCTCGCCGTGAGTCCGCTCATGTCGCCGGTGGTTGCGCCGTCGACCCAGGACGCGGGCAGCGTCAGCGAGCTCGAGCCTGCGCCGAGGAATGGCGACATGGCGGTGCCGCCCAGGTTGTGCTGCAGCTCCTTGTAGCCAAGGTGCAGTTCGTACCGGCCCTGCTTGCCGCCTTCGACGCCGAAGAAACGCGAATCGAGTCCCAGGTCGACGGCCGAAAGATCGAGCCATCGGCCATCTTCCTTTCGATAACGCGCCTCCGCGTTCGCAACGGCGTACGCGCCCTGCTCATCGAGGCCGTTGTATTCGCCGAACTTCGCCGAGTCTTCCGAGACATGGCCCACGCCCAGCTCCGGAGTGAAGCTGGATCCTTCTTCGAACTCGCAGAACTTGCACGGCCATTTCGAGGTATCGACTTCGGGCTCCTCGGCTTCGGTACGCATCGCCGGCAGCAGGATCGCGGTGAGCAGGAGTGCAATGTGGCGGTTCACCGGCCTGCCCTCATCTCATGAGCTTCACGCCGGAGGGATCGTTCGAGCCGTGAACCTGGGAGTGGCAGTTCATGCATGCGCCATTGAGCAGGAACGCCGAGGGCGTGCCACCCGGCAGTCCCGCACCCGTGCGCGCCACGCTCGGATGTCCCGACTGCGAATGACACTGCTGGCACAGCAGCGGCGCGCGCTTGACCAGTAACGTGGGCTGGACGGAGCCGTGGGGCGTATGGCAGTTGGAACAATTCTCCGCGACCGGCGCGTGTTCCCAGAGGTGTGGCCCGCGCTTTTCGGCGTGGCAGGAATAACAGGTTTCGTTCAAGGTCGGCTTGTTGAGCAGGTGTTCGGTCATCGAGCCGTGCACCTCGTGGCAGGAGCTGCACTGCATCTGCGCGAAACGCACCGGGTGCACGGAAGGCTTCTCGAATTCCGCGCGCTGCACCTTGTGGCACGCGTAGCAGACGTCGGGCTGCGTCGCGACCGTCAGCACCGCGTCGTGCTCGGCGTGGACCTTGTGGCAGGCCGCGCAGGGCACGTCGTTGCCGGCGTGCGGACTGCCCTTCCAGGCGATTCGCGCCTTGTCCTGGTGGCATCCCAGGCAGACCTGGTTCTGCTCATGGGCGGGAATACTCGAACGGGCGCCGAAGGTGCGAATTGGCGCCTGTTTCTCGCCCTCCGGGACTTCCTCGGCGTGGTGCCCGCCGGGTCCGTGGCAGGTCTCGCACTGCAGTTTGCCGAACGGCGACCGCGGATCGGCGGGCTGCGCGTGTTTGGTCTTGAAAATCGCCAGCACCGGAAATTTCGAGGATTCGTCGTGGCACCGAAGACAGGTATCCGCGCCTCGCTTCGTGAAGGCGGGCGCCTCGGGTGCCGCCGGCTGCGGCATCTCCGGCGCAGCCTGCTGGGATGACTCGGGAGTCTGCGCCCAGGCAACCACCATCCCCCCTGCGAACGCCAGCATCGCCAGGAAAATCGTCACCGGTCGGTTCAGTTCCATGAAACGTTACTTCGCGTGCATGACCTTGATGTCCGCGATGCGTCCCGGCGCATGGCAGATCATGCAGGTCTCCATCGTGCCGAGCGCCGTGCCGCGAGGCGCGTAGATCGAGCCACCGTTGATCTCCATGTGCGTGCGCGCGAGGTCGGTGTCATGGCAGGCAAAGCAGGCGGTGGCCACCGGCGAATTCACCAGCGAGCGCGGGTCGGCCTCGAGAGTTCCGCCGGGCGGATTGCTCACCGGCGCGCCATCGTTGGTGCACGAATTCGAGGCCGTGAGCCCGGCATTGAAACTGAAACCCGTGCCGTAATTGGCCGGGTAACCCTGGATGTACGGCGATAGCGAATAGGCGCCGACTTCCGTCTGTGGTGTCGACTGGCTGGCGGCGCAGGTCGCGCCGCTGTACCGTGGCACCGTGTCGCCCGGGTTGATGGCGAAGAAGCCCGTGGCCACGGTGCGATACAGGCGGTTGGGCAAGGCGCTCTCCGACGCCGCGTTGCTGAAGTCGAAGGAACCGCGCATGTGGCAGCCCTCGCAATTCCCCAGCACGCCCGGGAATTTCACGTCCGCGAAGGATTCACCGACCGCGGCGGAATGCCACGTGAACTCCTCGCTGCGCTTGTTGCCGGCGTGGATCGAGTGGATGTAGCTGGTCGAGTCGGCGGACCAGCCGCTGCTGGCGCGGTTTGGCGTGTGGCACCACGAGCAGGTGGTGCCATCATTGCGCTGGCCACCGTGGAAGGATTCGGTCGTGAACGCGCCCAGTTCCTGGTGGCACTTGTTGCAGCGCGCGTCCTCGACGATGGGGCGGCGCCCCGTGTAGTTCGTCGCCACTCTTACGGAATTGGGCGCGACCACGAGCAGGCCGCCAATTTCGTTCGCCTGTCCCGCGGGCGACGGCGACACCGGGTAACACATCAGAGGCCTGGGCCGCGACGAGCTCGGCGCGAGACCGCATTCGCTGGTCACGTTGGTCTGCGTCAACGGCAACGTGCTGGTCACGCTGTAGGAATAACCCAGGCCACCGGTGAGCATCACCGCGTTGTCCGGCACCTGCACGCCGGTCAGCGTGACCGTGTAATAACCGTTCGCGTCCGGGCCGGTGAGCGTGCCCGCGCCCGAGCCGGTCGCGGTGCCGGCCCAGATGTTCTTGAGATAGCCCGAGGCGCTGGCGTTGAAATCAGCCGGCGCGGAGATGCCATCCTGCGGGACCGCGAACACGAATTGCGCGCTCGGTGACCCCATGAAGTTGTCCCAGATCTCCTTCGAGCCGGTCGCCGGGTTGGGCGTGGTCGTCGCGAAATCGTTGAGGTCCTTGCGTGCCCCGTCCTGCAGCATGCGGAACACCATGACCGGCTGCTTGCTCGCATTGCGCGACACACTCTGCACGTCGTAGGTCACTTTGATCGCGCCGGTCGGCATGCGGTTGGTATTCGATGCGATCCAGGCGGAGTTGGTGTTCGAGTCGCCGCCCGCCACGTGCAGCGCGCTGTTCTGGTTGGGTGGCGTGATCGGCAGATGCGCCTTGTCGATGGAGTCGGGCGAATGGCAGCCGGCGCAGTAGGAATCGCTGGATTGCGCGCCTCCCCCGTGCGCCAGGCCGTTGAACGACGTGCTCTCGGTCAGTCCCGCCAGTGCATCCGAGATGGTGACACCCCGGCCGGTGGCGAAGTTGATGCCGTCATGGCAGCCGCCACAGGCACGCCTGCTCGGCGCGTTCATCCAGTTGTTGCCCTGTGCGGTCCTGGCGGTGGACGTGTCGGAACCGTCGTGACACTTGGTGCAGTTGCGCAAGTCCTGCGGGAACAGCACGTCGTTGTAGAGGACACCGCCGTAGTTGTAATTCTTCTTCGCGAGATGCGTCCCCATGTGGATGTGGTGGATGTGGTTCGGCAGGTTGCCGAGGGCACGCCCGTCCACCACGTAGGTGCTCGAGCCGGTGAACGTGAGCGTGGCCGGATCGTAAGCCGCCTCGGTGCGGCCGTACTTGCGCTGCTCGGTGTGGCACACCACGCAGTACTTCGTATCGTTCCGGTTTCCGCCATGGAACCCTGCGCCCGAGCTCTCGGGATTGTCGCCGGGAATTCCGCCCAGCATCTGGTGGCATTCGTTGCACTTGGCCGTCGCAACGATGTCGCGTCCCGATTCAGGCGCGACGGCGCCGTTCGCCGGCGTGAAGTCGTAGATCACGTCCACGGGCCGGGTCAGTGGCACGCCCGGATAGCCCGGGACTTCCACCCCGGTGGGCGTGTTTGTGCCGGTGCCGGGCGCGTTCCCGGAAAGCTGGATGGTCAGCCGGTGAACCAGGTTGGCATCGAAAGTCAGGTCGCCGAGGTCGGCCTTGTTGTTAGGCGCGTTCACGGTCATGGCGTCGACCTGGGCCTTGATGTTGCGTATGTCGCGATAGAACGTGTACGTGTAGCTTCCGTCGCCGTGATCGACCAGCGTGCCGGTGTTGTCGGTGGTCGGCCGGCCCGGGGCCGCGGCCGCGGTCGTCGACGGCACGGTGGTGACGATGTAGCTGACCCATTCGCTGGGGCCGCCGTCCATGCCCGGCACCAGCTTGGCGATGGAAAACGACAGGTTGGTCAGGCCTGCGACCGTCGCGGTGCCGCTCTGCGACGTATTCCCGAGACCCTTGACCGGCACGCCGGCATCGTCGGTGACGGTGAAGTTGACCACCGGCGGACTGTCGATGGTGACGCTCGTGACAGTCACCTTCATCGACAACGCGGCCCAGCTCGCCGCCGCCGCCTCGCTCGCCGGGCTCGCATTGCCGGGAACGGTGATGACCGGGCCGTTGCCGCCCGGGGGACCGGGAGGTCCCGGCTGGCCCGGCGGGCCGCCAGGTCCGGCCGGTCCCGCATCCGTACTGCAACCAGCTGCCACCAGTACGACGGCTGCAAGCAGCCCCAAGTGCACACGCGGGATGACGATCATTACGAGCTCCCATCGTCAGCAACGCTGCTTGTTAACACCAGCGCGCCGGTGGCAACCATGCGGACTATTGCGAACGCTCGTACGTGGATTGCCTGACGTGCATTGGACCTTGGTGCGCTAACAATCCACGCGTGCCGGATCTGGTTATGCGAAGACCCGATCCGCAAGGGAGGCGAGCCCATGACTGTCTACTCGGCCCTCAAGCGAACATCCTGCCTGCAGCTGGCCTTGATTGCCGCTGTTGCACTGGCGTCGGCGGCACATGCTGACGTCAACGCCGCGCTCGAAACCTGTGCCGGCTGTCACGGCAAGGACGGCGCCAGCGGTTCTTCCGAAATGCCCATCATCGGCGGATATTCGGCGACATACCTGAGCGGCAGCCTCACGAACTACAAGAACAAGGCGCGGCCCTGCCCCAAGGCCACCTTCAACGCGGGTGCGCAAAAAGGCCAGAGCAGCGACATGTGCACGGTCGCGGCGGCGCTCTCGGATGCCGAAATCACCGCCATCGCCGACTACCTGTCGAAGAAGCCCTTCGTGCGTGCCAGGCAGTCCGCCGACGCGGCCAAGGCCGCGCGTGGCAAGCAGCTGCATGACGTCAATTGCACCAAGTGCCACACCGACGGCGGCAGCAGCGCGGATGACGATGCCGGGATCCTTGCCGGCCAGTGGATTCCCTACATTCAACACACGTTCGAAGAGTTCGCCTCCGGCGAGCGGCCCTTGCCGAAGAAGATGAAGCCCAAGTTCGACCCGCTCACCAAGGAAGACCTGGAAGCGCTCGCCAACTACTACGGCAGTTTCAAGTAGGCCGTCATGGCCGAGGCAGGACAGTCAGCCAGCCCCGAGTCCCGCTGGCAGCGCCTGTGGCGCAGGCCGCGCAGCCGATGGCTGCTGGGAATTCCCGCCGGAGGGTTCCTGCTGTTCGGCATCGGCATCTTCGCCTGGGCCGGCTTCGATGCGACCCTGCACTACACCAACTCGTTCGGCTTCTGCACGTCCTGCCACGAGATGCGCGACAGCATGTTGCCCGAGTACCTGAACAGCCCGCATGGCAAGAACGCCGCCGGCGTCCGGGCGATCTGCTCGGATTGCCACGTACCGCGCGCATTCTTCCCCAAGATGAAGGCAAAGATGGCGGCGACGGTGAACGAGCTGCCGAAGTGGGCCATGGGCACGCTGCGGCCGAAGGACAAGTTCGAGGCCCAGCGAATCGAGATGGCCAGGAAAGTGCTCGCCGACATGAGAGCCACCGACTCACGCGAGTGCCGCGGCTGCCATTCGATCGAAACGATGGACAAGGAGCTGCAGGACCCCAGCGCCGTCAAGAAGCACGACAACGAACGCATGCTGGCGCGCGGCGAGACATGCGTCGACTGTCACCAGGGCATCGGCCACGATCTTCCGGCAGGTTTCACCGAATAAATCGGGGCACCTGCCCCCTGGCAGCGTTTTCAGCCCGCGTTCAGTCAAGGCTCCTTACCTTTGGAGGCGAAAGGAGCATGCACATGAAACGCCCCAAGATCCCCGCTCTCCCGCTGCCGAAGTACGACTATGGCCTCGCGCTGCAGTCGGCCATGTCGTGGCTGGGCGACAGGTACCTGCTGGCGGAACCCGTGACACGGCGCCCCGTGCAGCAGCCGGCCTACTTCGCGGAACGTCCCCGCTGGAATGAAGTGCGCCCGGGCCGGCGCGGCTTCAAAAACTGAGCGCGCCTCAGTCCTCGACGGTTCGCCGGTACTCGCGTTCGCGGTACTCGAACCAGTCGAAGTCCGCCGGCTGCGCCGTGCCGGACATGTCCTGGCAGGCCATGCCCACGAAAGCGCCGGTGAAATTCGGCGCGCCAGGCGCGGTGGCTTCATCCGACAGGATGCTGGCGTCGAATACTTCCGGCAGCCAGCGCCAGGATTCTCCCCCGCTGCGGTACGCGAAGCGCAGGCGCTCGTAATCCACTTCCACGCGCAGCTCGATGCGGCCCGGCGGAATCTTCAGCGGCGCCGTGAAGGCGTCGGCCTGCGGCGAGTCGGGCACGCAGGACATCACCCGCAGGTGGCGGCCGTTCTCCTCGTCGTGCGACACATATAGATAGTGGAATTTCGCCGAGTTGTAGTAGCACACCAGCCCCGCCATCTGCTGGAAATGCGCGGGCTCGAATTCCATCGCGGTGATCGCGCTGTAGCAGTGCGCCTGCTGGCGGCGCGCCACCAGCGACTGCCGGAACTGGCTGCCGATGGTTTCGCGTCCGTGGAGCCGCAGGAATCCAGGCCGCGCGCGCAGCGAGAACAATTCATCCGGAAATGGCGAACGCAGCCACTGGAAATCGATCGGCAACTGCTGGCCGTCGAATTCCTCGCGCACCGCGGCGGCTGGAAACGGCGTCGCGGGCAACGCGGGCGCGGGCGTCTCGAGCTCTGGCGTACCGCTGCCATCGAGCGTGCGCAGCCAGGCGTCCTTGCCCCAGGCCATCTTCTGGATGGCCGTCTCGCGGCCCAGCGTGCAACGGCCGCGGTTCGGCAGCGGCCGGCCGCATAGATAGACCGCGTAGGTGTCGCCGGCCTGCGTGTCGACCAGGTCCCCGTGCCCGGCGCGCTGCAGCCGCGCATGCGGGCGGTCGCGCGCCGTGATGATGTACTTGTCCGGGTGCAGCTCGTACGGCCCGGTCAGCGATCGCGACCGCGCCATGGTCATGGCATGTCCCCAGCCGGTGCCGCCCTCGGCGGTGACCAGGTAGTAGCAGCCGTTGCGCTTGTAGAGATGCGGCGCTTCCGTCAGGCCAATCGCCGTGCCCTTGAAGATGTTGGTGCGCTCGCCGACGAGCTGGCGCTTCGCCACCGAGTACTCCTGCAGCACGATGCCCGCGAAACGATTGCGTCCCGGGCGATGATCCCAGAGCTGGTTCACGACGTACTTGCGTCCATCGTCGTCGTGGAACAACGACGGATCGAAGCCGCTGCTGTTGAGATACACCGGATCGGACCACTCGCCATCGATGGTGGGACAGGTCACCAGGTAGTTATGGAAGTCGCGCAGCGACGCGCCCGACGCGCCGCCCACCGTCGTGCGGCCATAACGTTTCACATCGGTGTAGACCAGCCAGAACAGGCCATCGCTGAAGGTGAGGCACGGCGCCCAGACCCCGCAGGAATCCGGATCGCCGAGCATGTTCAGCTGGCTCGCGCGCCGCAGCGGTCGCGTGAGCAATCGCCAGTTCACCAGGTCGCGCGAGTGATGGATCTGCACGCCGGGGAACCACTCGAAAGTGGACGTGGCGATGTAGTAGTCGTCCCCGACGCGAACGATGGATGGATCGGGATTGAATCCCGGAAGAATCGGATTGCGGATCATTTTGTCGCGGGTGTCGTGGCGCTGGGGCGATCGCGGACCACGGTCCACAGCCAGACCGCGCCGAGGATGTCGAGCAGTGCCAGCGCCACGAAGAACGGATCGTAGCCGATGGCCTTCACGAGGCCGCCGACCATCAGCGTGAACACGAGTACGCCGACGTTACCGCAGAATCCGGCGATGCCGGCCACCGTCGCCACTTCATTCTTGCGGAACAGATCCGACGCCATCGTGATGACCGTGATCGACAGCGTCTGGTGCGCGAATCCGCCGAGGCACAACAACGCCAGGGCCATGTACTGATCCTGCACTTTGGCGACGAACATCATGCCGCTCATCAGGACCGCGCCCACCGTGAAGGCAAAGCGCCGCGCGTTGATGAGACTGACGCCGCGTCTCTGCAGCCAGTACGCAATGGTCGGCCCCGTCATCGCGCCAATGTCAGCGGTGAGGAATGGCAGCCAGGCGAACAGCGCGAGTTGCTTGATATCCCAGCCGCGCTCGCTGGCGAGGTACAACGGCATCCACAGTGTCAGCGTGCCCCAGGTCGGATCCGCGAGCATGCGTGGAATGGCGATGCCCCAGGTATTGCGCTGCCCGAGCAGCTTCCACACCGACGGCTTGGCAGCCACCGCGGCGAGATGCGACTCCTGGTTGGCCTCGATGTAATCGCGTTCTTGCGCGGAGAGCTTCGGGTGCTGCCCGGGCGAGTAATAGAAGCGGAACCACATCGCCACCCAGATGAGCGCGGCGCCGCCCGCGATGAAAAAGGCCATGCGCCAGCTGTGGAACATGACGGCCCACGCGACCAGCGGCGCCGCCAGCATGGGGCCAAACGAAGCGCCCAGGTTGTAGAGCCCGGCGGCGAAGCCCCGCTCCCGGGTCGGAAACCATTCGGCCACCGCCTTCATGCCGCCGGGTTGCGCCGTGCCTTCGGCGAATCCCATCAGGCCACGCACGCCCGCCAGCATCTGCCAGTTGAAAGCCGCACCATGCAGTGCCGTCAGCACTGCCCAGGCCGCCGCGAACAAACCGAAGCCCAGCTTCAGCCCGATGACATCCATGATGTAGCCGGCCACCGGCTGCAACAGCAGGCCAGCCTGGAAAAAGCCGGTGACCCAGCCATATTCGAGCTCGGTGATGCCGAGTTCCGACTGGAACACGGGAAGGGTCATCACCACGCCGAGAATGTTGCGGGTGAGGTAGTTGAAGATGGTGCCGATGGTGATGAGTCCGATCATCCACCAGCGCAATGCCCACAGGCGCCCGATCCAAGACAGTGGTGACAACGCTCATCCCCCCACAGAATGTTACCGTTACCCTAACACGGCCACGCCCGCTTTGGCTCACTTCACCTGGTAGAAGCGGATGCGCACGGCTGGCACGTTGGGTGGTGCGCCTTCGAGCTCGAGCGTGGCGACGAAGGTCGAATTCGTCATCCACGCATGCCCTCCTTTCGGCGCTTCGAGCTTAGGGCGAAAGATCGCGCGCTGCGCACCCGGACACACCAGGCCTTCATTGAAGACGTGGATCAGCGTGCCGTCGTCGGCCTTGAGGAAATAGTCCGCAGAGAGCTCAGTGCAGTCGCTCGCGGAGTACGTGAGCTGGAAGTCGTGTCCGCCGGGGACCACTTTGCCCGTGAGCCTGGGTCCCGCCACCGTGCCCCCGGTAATCGGGATGTACTGCCGGTACCCGAGCGCCGTGTCGCCCATCACGACCGCCGCATCGAGCGTGACGCGCTCTTCGAAAGCAAACTCGACGACCGGGACCGCGCTGGCCGGGGGCGGCGCGCCGACGGGCGCATCTGCCGCCATCGCCGTGATCGATATGGAAGTGAATATCCCCGCGAATATCTTTTTCATTGTGACCTGCTCCCCTGGATCGGGGCATTATGGCGCGCACCACGCCGTGGAGAAGACATGACTCACTACTATTCCGCTGCCCTGGCAATCGCGCTGTTCGCGTCGAACGTCGCGGCCGCCGCGCAACCCTGCCCGGCACTCACGAAATTCACGTTGGGCGAACATCGCGTGGTGATCCACAAGGCGCAAGAGGCTGCGGCCAGTGCGCCCGGTGTCACGCCCGTGGTGCCCGCCCACTGCCGCGTCGACGGCGCGATCGACGAACGCACGGGACGCGACGGCAAACCGTACGCGATTGGATTCGCAGTGGCGCTGCCCGCCAAGTGGAACGGCCGATTTCTCTTCCAGGGTGGCGGCGGATTGAACGGCAGCGTGCAGCCGCCGCTCGGTGCCGGATACGCCGGCGAGAACTCGGCGCTGATGCGCGGGTTCGCCGTGGCCAGCACGGACTCGGGCCACAAGGGCCAGGCTTTCGACGGCAGTTTCTTCGCGGACCAGAAGGCCGCGCTGAATTTCCTGCACCAGGCCGTCGCGGAAGTCACGGTGGTCGCCAAGGCGATCGTCGCGAAGCACTACGGCAGGCCACAGGAGCACGCGTATTTCGTCGGGTGTTCCACCGGGGGCCGCGAAGCCATGATGATGTCGCAGCGTTTTCCGGAGTATTACGACGGCATCGTGGCGGTGGCGCCCGCGGCGCGCACCAGCTTTTCCAACCTCGGGCTCAAGCATGCGGCCGCCGCGCTCAATGCCATCGCACCGCTCGACGCCCAGGGCAATCCGCAGACACGCGCAGCGTTGAGCGATGCCGATCGCCAGCTGGTCATCGACGGAGTGCTCGCCTCCTGTGATGAGGCGCTCGACGGCAACAAGGACGGGTTGCTCTTCGCCCCGCACAAGTGTTCCTTCGATCCCGCAACACTCGCCTGCCCGGGCGAGAAGAAAGAGGGATGTCTCTCGCCGGCCCAGGTGAAGGCGATTCGCACCGTCATGCAAGGACCGCGCACCTCGACGGGCCGGCAGGTTTATCCCGGCTATTACTACGACACCGGAATCGCGAACACCCAGGGCCTCGCAGGTGTGCTGGCCGGGCCGTTCATTCCGGAAGGCCGCGGCCCGGTGGGTACCACGTTCGACGTCGACGCCGCGGCGGCCGAGGCGATGGACGCACGCGCCATGCTGGGTGACAGCAGCGCATGGACCAACCTCAGCACATTCCGCGGCCACGGCGGCAAGCTGATCTTCGCGCACGGCGTGAGCGATCCGTGGTTTTCGGCGCAGGAAACCGTGCGCTACTACGAGCAGCTCGGACGCGACAACACCGAGGTGCCATTGACGGAATGGAGCCGCCTGTTCCTCGTGCCCGGCATGGGCCACTGTGGCGGCGGCTCGCGCACGCTCGACCAGTTCGACCTGCTCACGGCGCTCATCGACTGGGTGGAAGCGGGACGCGCGCCGGATCGCGTGATCGCCACGGGCCACTCGCTTCCCGGCGAAAGCCGCCCGCTGTGTCCCTTCCCGGCGCACGCCCACTACGGCGGCACCGGTGACCGTCGCGACGCGGCTAACTACACCTGCCGGTAGGACGGGACAGAGGCCCGGCGAAAGACAGCTGCCTGGGGGGCCAGTGCTGTCTTCGCCGGGCACTCACCACTTCTTCCGAAGTGTGAGTCCCACGATACGGCCGACCGGATTGTTGAGCGTGGCGTCGAAGCCGCCGCCGCCGTTCGGACTTTGCGCGATGTTCACGTACGGCGGGTCTTCGTCGAGTATGTTGAGCGCATCCAGGCCGAGCGACAGTCCCTCGGCGAAGCTGCCACCCGAGAAGTTGTAGAAGAGGTTCAGGTCGAGCGTGGTCTTCGCATCGACCTCCTGGATCGGGCTGACGAGGTTGTTGTCGTATGGCGCGAAGTGGTTGACGAACAGCGCGCCCGTGAAACCTCCCAGGCGCCACGTGACATTGGCCCGTGCCTTGAATTCGAGCGGGTTGTAGATCGTATTCAGCTGGTCGACCTTGTCCGCCGCCGGGGTGATGGCGACGTCGTACTCGGTGAAGTACGTGGTCATGAGGCCCAGGTCGAATTTGCCCGCGGCACCTGCTTCGAAGCTGTACCCGACGGTGAGGTCGAGACCCGCTGCGATGGTGGTGCCGAGATTGTTGGTGCGCCCATCGACGTACAGTGTGACCGGATTGGGCAATACGCCACGAATCGGCTTGGTCGCGACCAGCGCGGCGACGAAGGCCGGGTCGGGGTCGCGCACGATGATGCCCGTGCCGGCGAACTGGCTCTCGCGGTTCAGGATGGTCAGATCGGAGAGATAGGAAGTGATCTGCTTCTCGTAGTCGATGTGGAAGTAGGTCAGGTTGATCCGCGCGGCATCCGTGGGAGCGAAATCGACGCCGAAGGTGTATGTCTCGGCCGTTTCCGGCTCGAGTTCGAGATTTCCACCCGAGAGCGTGATGCCCTGGGTGATCGCGCCACCTTTTGTCGGGTCCGAATAGTTCTGCACGTACAATGCAGACGAGTTGCCGTAGATCTGCGAGAACGTGGGGGCGCGGAACGACTCACCGTAGGTCGCACGGAAACGCAGCGACTCGATGGGCGCCCAGTTGATGCCGTACTTTGGATTGACCGTCGAGCCATCCTCGAGGTCACTGTAGTCGTCGTAACGCACCGCCAGGTCGAGGGTGAGCTCGTGCAGTCCCGCGCGCGCGTTCTCGTCGCCGAATAGCGGAACCAGGAATTCCGCGTACGCCGAATGGATGTCGCGGTACACGCGCGCGGTGGTGCCATCGATGGGTGCCGCCGGCGTCCCGGTGATGGATCCGGACGCGCTGCTCAGCGTCTGGTACTCGTAGCCGAAGGCTGCGCGCAGCTCACCGCCGGGCATGTTCATGACAGGACCGTCGACCTTCAGCTCCCCGCCCCTGAAATGAGTGTCACCGGGTGCGATGAACTGCTGGGTCGCCAGGTTCTCGAGCGCCGCCGCGGTGTTGGGCTGCGGGCTGAAGGGGTTCAGCGCAGTGGCCGGATCGGTGCGGGCCAGCGCGGCGTTGAGCGCGGCATTGTCGATGCCGTTCATCGAGGTGCTGCGTTCCTCGTCGTGACCGTAGCTGTAGAGTGCCTCCAGCTCCCAATCTCCCGCCAGCTGGAATCTCGCGCCGATCGTGGCCTGGTAGGCCTCGGAAAAACCGTGCGTGTCGTTCGATGGCAACTGGTCGCCGAAGGAATAGTTGACCGTCTCGGACGTCACGGTGGTGCCGGGTGGGCTGACGAAGAACGGGTTCACATTGCGCACGGTGAGCGCGGCAGCCTGGTTACCCACCTGGTTCTCGAAAGTGCGTTCCGTCCAGAACAGGTCGCCGAACAATTCGACGCGTTCTCCCAGGTTCTGGTTGAACGTCGCCATCACCGAGTCACGCTCCTGTTCCGGGAGCAGATCCTGGAACTGCGCGTTGTCGCAACGATTGGTGGTGCCCGGCACGAGCTGGCCCGCCGTCGCCGGCGTGACACCTGCCGCCGGGATCGCGTAACTCACGCCCGCCACCACGATATTTCCCGGATTGCATTGCGCGACGCGATAGTCGCGCCCGCCGCGCGCGGTCTGGTCACCGCGGAAGAAATCGCGGTCGGTGCCATTCAGGTTGCTGTGATAGGAGTGTTCGTAGGCAACCATCATGTGGCCGCTCGACCAGTCGAAGCCGCCGATCGCGCCCAGCTGCCGCTCGTCGTAGTCGTCGCCCTGCGCGCCGCGCACGCTGACCTCGATGCCCTCGAAATAACGCCGCGGAATCAGGTTCACCACGCCGGCGATCGCGTCCGATCCGTAGAGCGCCGAGGCTCCGTCGGCGACCACCTCGACGCGCTCCAGCGCCAGCGTGGGAACGATCGACGGATCGACTGCGAAACCCGTGGTGCCCTGCGGCACGGCGCGATGGCCGTCCAGCAATGTGAGCGTCGAGTAGGGCCCGATGCCGCGCAGGTTGACCGCCGAGCCGTACGTGATGTTGCCCGAGCCGCCGGACTGCCCGCGCGAGTTCTCGGAGATTCCGAGATTGAAGACCTGCGGCAGCTTCTGCAGCAGCGCCGCGGTGGTCAGCGGCGCGGACAGGTCGATGTCTTCGCGCGAGACCTCGGTGACCGGAGACCCGACCGGCTCGGATCCGCGAATGCGGCTGCCGGTGACGATGATCTCCTCGGTGCTGGAAGCCGCAGCCTGCGGCTCCTGCGCCAGCACGGCGTGGGGCGCAGCCGCGCCGCTTGCCGCCAGCAGTGCCAGCCTGATCGGGCGCGCCAGGTTCATCCGCGCCGACAAAGTTGTTTTCCGACTCACACGCCCCTCCCCGAACTGCACGTATCCCGTGTTCGACAACCGCATGCGCGGCACCCCCCCGAGGCGTAATCAGACTGCTCCCCGTCACGCGCCGTTGTCAATATCGTTCGTATTACAAACTATCTGTCTTCAAACCTTCTCGGCCCGGGCTCCCCACCATGGCGCGGGACGCGCACGCCGGGCGCGGGCACGACACGGGGGCCGCGTTTGACCGGCGCGGAGGCGTCGAGTAGGTTCCGCGGCATGCCAACCCGCAGGAAGACCCCCAGCCAATCCGCAGATTTACGCGCGCAGACGGCCATCGGGCTGGACCTCGACTGCCTGCCGACGCTGCTGGGTTTCAACATCCGTCGGGCGCAGATCGCGTTGTGGCGCGACTTCAACCGCAACGTCGCCGAGGGATACGTGCGCCCCGGCGTTTTCAGCGCGCTGCTGCTGGCGCGGGCGAATCCGGGCATTGCGCAGATCGAGATCGCCAACCAGCTCGGCATCGACAAGGCCAGCGTCGTCGCGCTGGTGGACCGCATGGAAGACGCCGGCTGGGTGACGCGCCGGCGTTCCACGGACGACCGCCGGCGCCAGGGGATATTCCTCACGCCGGCCGGCAGCAAGACCTGCCGATCGCTCAAGAAGGAAATGATCGACCACGAGCGCAAGTTCGTGAGCCGCTACACCGACCAGGAGCTGCGCACCCTCATCGCCCTGCTGCGCAGGCTGCACGATCCCGACTGAGCGGCCCTTCGCCGCGCGCATGCTGCGCTCGACTGGCGTATGGTGCCGTACTACGATAGTTGAGAGTACGAACTAATTTGCGCGCCGGCTTCAGAGGGGGAGAACGCGCGGCGGGCCGCACACCGTGCCGTCCGCCTCGCCGAGCGATTCATGAGCGACGTCGATCTGCTCTTCGCGGGTGACCTGATCCTCGACATACCGCAGGCCGACTACTGGCTCGACGGTATCGCGCCGCGGCTGCGCGCAGCCGGCGTCGCGATCGGCCACCTCGAGGTTGCCCACACGCGCCATGCACCGCGGCTGCGGGGTGACATCGCCGCGCCCGGAGCCGATCCCGACAATTTGCCGGCCCTGCGGCGCGCCGGCTTCCACGCGGTCTCGTTGGCCGGCAACCACATCGCCGATTGCGGGGCCGAAGGCATCGCCGACACCCTGGGCGGGCTCGATGCCGCGGGGATCGCGCATTGCGGCGCCGGCGCCAACCTCGACAGCGCCTCGCGGCCCTGTTTCATCCCGGGCGCGGCGCGCGTTGCCCTGCTCAGTTATAACTGCGTGGGCCCGGAAGCGGCCTGGGCCACGCCCGAGAGTGCCGGCTGCGCATACGTGCGCATCGATACCGCGGATCGTTCTGCCATCAACCCGCGCGCGGCGCTGCTCGATCCTGACGAGGCGTCGCTCGCTGCGATGGCCGACGGCATCCGTGCCGCGCGCGCGGACGCGGACCTGGTCGTCGTCGCCCTGCACAAGGGAATCGTGCACACGCCGGCGAAGCTCGCGCCTTACGAGCGCGCCGTCGCGCATGCGGCCATCGACGCGGGCGCGGACGTGGTCGTCGGCCATCACGCCCACATCCTGCGTGGCATCGAAATGCACCGCGGCAAGCCCATCTTCCACGGGCTCGGCAACGGGTGCGTGGTCACGCGGGCGCTGAGCCCGGACACCGACGATCCCGCGCGCGCCGAATGGGCGCAGCGGCGGCGCGAACTCTTCGGCTTCACCCCCGATCCGGCGTACTACCTTGCGCCCTTCCATCCGGAGTCGGTTCATTCGATGCTGGGATGCGTGCGGGTGAGCGCCGGAAAGCTGGCCACCGGCTTCATCCCGATTCACGTCGATCCACCCGGACGGCCGCGCCCCTGCTCTGACACCGAGGCGCTCGACGTCATGCGCTATGTCGAGAAGATCACGGTCGCCGCGGGACTTCCCGCGGTGTCCTTCGAATACCGGGACGGTTTCGCATGGATGCAGTGAATCCCGCCCGGTCCCCCGGCCTGCTCTACTACGCCGGCGCGGGCGGATTGCTCGTCATGATGCTGGTGGAAGCCGCGGCCGTGATCGGCAGGCACGTCGGCCTGCCCGTGATGGGCGCGCTCGAGATCGTGCAAGCGGCCATCGTGCCCGCGGCCTGCGCGTCCATGCTGATCGCCACGCTGCATGGCGCGCATGCGGCCGTGCACATGATCACCGACCGGATGCCTCCATCGGCGCAATGCTGGGCATTCCGGGCGGGATCGATCCTCGCCGGGTCGTGCTTCGCCGCGCTCACCGCGGGTTCCGCGTGGCTCTCCATGGAGTACTGGAATTCCTTCGAGCAGACGGAAGTGCTCCACATCCCGCTGCGTCCGCTGCGCATCCTGATCACGCTGACTGCAGCGGCCCTGGCACTGGCGTTCTTCTATCGTGCGCTTCGGCCGAGGAAACCCGCGTGAGCGGCCTGGTCGGCGTCGCGGCTTTGCTGGCGTTGCTCGCGCTGGGCGTGCCCATCGGAATCGCGATGGGAGCGGTCGGCCTCATCGGCATGATGATCCTGCTGGGACCCGAGCCGGCGCTGATCAAGAGCACGGTGATCTTCTTCGAGGCGGTGACACGCTTCGAACTGGGCGTGCTGCCCTTGTTCCTGCTCATGGCGCACTTCTGCTTCGCCGCGGGCGCCAGCCGCGATTTTTTCAATGCCGCGGCCGGACTGGTCGGGCATCGGCGCGGCGGACTGGCGCTCGCGACCATCGCGGGCTGCGCCGGATTCGGCGCCGTCAGCGGCTCGAGCCTCGCGACCGCCGCGACGATGGGACAGATCGGCCTGCCGGAGATGCGTCGCCGCGGCTACTCGACGGCATTCGCCTCGGGCGCGGTCGCCGCCGGCGGCACATTGGGTTCCCTCACACCGCCGTCGGGTGCGCTCATCGTGTTCGGCATCATCGCCGAGCAATCCATCGGCACACTCTTCACGGCGGCGATCATTCCGGTAGTCACGCAAACGCTGCTCTACATGGCCGCGATCGTCCTCCTGTGCCACGTCCGGCCGGGAATTGCCCCTCCCTCGCCGCGCATTCCGTGGATCGAAAGAGGCAAGGCGGTGGTGCGCGTCCTGGACCTCGCGGCGCTCGTGGCCATCGTGCTCGTCGGCATTGCGATCGGCTGGTTCACTCCCACCGAGGCCGCGTCGATCGGCGCCTGCCTGGCGCTGGTGTTGTGCGCGATTCGCAAGCGGCTCACCCGCGACTCCTTCCGCGAGTCGCTCGAGCGCACCCTGCGCACCAGCGGCATGCTGTACGTGGTCATCGTCGGCGCGCTGATCTTCGCCTCGTTCATGAGTTTCACCGGGCTCGCCGAACAGATCGCGACGCTGGTGCAAGGCATGAACAGCGGGCCCACGGCCACCATCATCCTGCTCGCCGTCCTGCTGTTGCTGCTCGGTTCCGTGCTGGACGGACTTGCGTTGATGCTGCTCACCGCGCCCATACTGCTGCCGATCACCGCGGCGCTCGGCATTTCGCCCATATGGTTCGGAATCTTCTTCGTGCGCACCATGGAGATCGGGTTCGTGCATCCGCCGATCGGAATCAACCTCTACGTGATGCACAGCATTGCACCGGACATCCCCATCGGCCGTGTTTTCAAGGGCGTGCTGCCGTTCCTCGCCGCGGATTTCCTGCACCTCGGGCTGCTGATCGCGGTGCCCGGCATGGCACTGGCCCTGCCCGCCTGGCTGGATTGACCATGACCCCGACGCCGGACTTCACGCAGATCCTCCGCACACTGCGCAGCGACCCGCAGCACGCCGCGCGCAGCCGGGCGGCGGCCGGCGAGCGCGTCGTCGGCTATGTCGGCAACGACGTACCGGTGGCGCTGATCCTGGCCTCGGGCGCACTGCCCGTGCGGCTGCGCGCCGGCCTGCCGGCCGATGCCTCCGGCGTCGACCGCTTCATCGAGAGCTCGTTCGCGCCCGAGCTGCGCAGCATCGCGAACCAGTGGCTGCAGGGCGCGTTCGACCACCTGGACGCCGTGATATTCGCGCGCGGCGACGACAGCGGGCAGAGACTCTATTACTACCTGTGCGAGCTGCAGCGGCGCGGCCTGTGCGCCGGCCCCCGGCCGCTGCTCTACGATGTCGCGGGCCTGCCTCGTGGCTCGAGTACCGAACACACGCTGGAATCCACGCGGCTGCTGGCCGAGCAACTCGGCGCGCCGGTCCCGGCACTGGCGCCGGCACTCGAGCGCGTGGCCCGACGCGAAGCCCTGTTGGCCACGGTGCAGGCTCGCCGCCTGCTGCCGGCACCGCTGCCCGGCAGCGCGGCCTGGACATTCGAATATGCCTGCGCCTGTGATTGGCGCCCTTCCTTCGACGATGCGGCACGGGGCTGGCTGGAGGATGCGCCGTTGCTGCCCATGCCGAGGCGCGTGCTGCTGGCCGGAGATCCACCGCCTGATGAGCAACTCCACATGGCCATCGAAGCCGCCGGCGCGTCCGTGGTGCTGGAACTCACGGAATCGGCTTGCGCGAACACGGCGTCTCATCGCGACCCGCTCGCCGCGATCGCCGCGGAATTCCAGCGGCGCGAATCACCCGCGCTGTCCATGCGGCGCAACGCGCAGTGGCTCGCCGAGCGCGCGCAGGAATGTCGTGCCGATGCGGTGCTCGTCTGGCTCAGCGAACACGACGAGGCGCTGCCCTGGGAAATCCCGCGGCAGATGCAGTCGTTGAGCGTCGCCGGAATCCCGGTCTTGTTGCTCGAGCGCCAGCCGTGGAGCGTCCCGGCTGCCGTGGTGTCGCAGGTCATGCATCTCGCGCGCACGTGCGGGGTATCGCGATGAAGCTGCTCGATGGCATCCGCGTGCTCGCGTGGCAGGAAGCGGCCGCCGGTGCGCTGGCGCGATTCCTGGGGGATCTCGGCGCCACGCTCCTGCGACACGACTCGCCCCTGCGGGAGGCGGACCTCGAGTCGGCCGATTTGCTGCTCGAGAGCCTCGGGCTCGCGCGCATCGAGGAGACCGGGATGTCCCGGGCGCAGATCGAGGCGGCGAATCCGCGGCTGGTCCATGTATCCGTGAGCACTTTCGGCAGCCATGGTCCCCGCCGTCATTGGCGGGGGTCGGAACTCGTGGCTTCGGCCACCGGTGGCATCCTGCGCCTGACGGGCGACGTGGATCGTCCACCGGTGAAGGAAGCGCTGGATGCCTGCGGCTTTCACGCGGACATGGTGGCGGCCGTGGGCGCGCTGGCCGCACTCGCCGAACGACGGCGCAGCGGGCTCGGGCAGCACGTGGACGTCGCGACGCAGGAAGTCGCGTTCTCGCGCAACGTCAACGGCGTGCTGGTTTGGCAGTTCGACAAGCGCCTGCTCGGCCGCGCGGGCGGCGCGCTCAACTACGGCCGCGCCACGGTGCGCTGCATCTGGGCGCTGCGCGATGGCTTTTGCTTTCATTCGCTGATGACTGGCCGGTTCGGCGCGCCCGCCAACCAGGCGCTGAGCGACTGGATGGACGCGTGCGGCGCGGACAATCCCCTGGCCGGCGTGGACTGGGAGCGCTACGACCGCTCGACGCTCGACGCGAACACGCGCGCACGCTGGGAAGCCGCCATCGAATCCTTCTTCAGGACGCGCACGCGCGAGGAAATCGCCGACGAGGGGCGACGGCGCGGAATCAATGCCACGGTCATTGCCGCGCCCGCCGACGTGCTCGACGACCCTCACCTCGAAGCGCGGAAATTCTGGCGCGATACGGCCCAGGGCCGTGAGCCCTGCCGCTTCGTCCTCGTGACTCCCGCGGAGCAGCCCTGTGTGCCACGCGAACCGGCGAGTGCGAATCCCGCGCGCGGGCCGTTGTCCGGCGTACGTGTCCTGGATTTCTCGTGGGCCCTGGTGGGTTCCATCACCACCAAGACACTGGGTGATCTCGGCGCCGAGGTGGTCAAGGTGGAATCGCGCACCCGTCCCTGCCTGTCGCGGCTCGACGTGCAGGTGAGCGCCTCGCGGCCGGGCAACTTCGACGACAAGCCGTGGTTCGCGCATCTCAACACGTCGAAGCTCAGCCTGGCGCTCGACCTGAAGCGCCCCGAGAGCCGCGAGTTGCTGGAGCCGCTCATCGACTGGGCGGACGTGGTGGTGGAGAACTTCTCCCCGGGCACGCTCGAGAAGTTAGGCCTGGACTATCCGCGCCTGGCGGCGCGCAATCCGGGGATCGTCATGGTGTCCGGCAGCGTGTACGGACAGACCGGCCCGCTCGCCAGGAGCTGGGGCGTCGATGGCACCGGCGCCGCGCTCAGCGGCCGCACGTTCCTGACGGGTTGGCCGGATCGCAATCCCGTCATCCCGAGCGCCGCGCCCTACGGCGACGTGGTGCTTCCTTTCGCCATGGCCGCCGCCGTCATCGCCGGCCTGGAGCACCGGCGGGACCACCGGCGCGGCTGCCACATCGATGCATCCATGTACGAGGTTTGCGTGCAGCAGATGCGCGACGCCATCGCGCCCGGCGCGTCGGCGGTCCGTCCGGGAAATTCGGACCCGCGCGTGTTCCACCAGGGAGTGTACGCGGCGCAAGGCACGGACCGCTGGACGGCCGTGACCTTCGAAACGCCGCGCCAATGGCAGCAGTTCGCCAGCGCGGAGCACATGGAGGCAGCCGACGCGCCGGCGCGCGAAGCCGCGTTGGCGCGCTGGTGCGGCCTGCGTTCGGACCGGGAGGCGGCCGAGCGCCTGCAACAGCTCGGGATCGCCGCGGGCGTCGTGCAGGACATGTCGGACCTGATGGAGCACGACGTGCAACTGCAGGCGCGACGGCCGCTGGTGCCGCTCACGCATCCGTTGCTCGGCGAGTTCGGCCACATGCGCACGCCGATCGATTTTTCGCGTTCGGCCGCCTCGGGCTTCCGCGCGCCGAGCATGGGTGAACACAACCGGCAGGTCGCCACGGATCTCTGCGGCCTGTCGCCATCACGCCTGGAAGAGCTGGAAAAGCTCGGAGTTTTCAAATGAGCGGGCAGCGCAGCCGCAAGGACCTGGCCTGCACGGCCGACGCAACGGCACACCAGCGCCAGTTCGTGGCCGATCTCCGCCGCCGCGTCATCGACGAAGGCGAGCCCTTCGCCATCGCGCAGGCCGACACGCCACACGAGATCTTCCACACGCTCGACATCCCGCTGATCAGCAACCAGTGGTGGTCGGCGTACATTTCGGCCAAGCAGCTCTCGCCCCGCTACTTCGCGGTGCTGGACAAGCTGGGTTATCCCGGCAACAGCTGCCGCTACTGCTCGCTGGGACTGGCGTGCACGCTCGACAACGACCCGGCGGCGGCGCCATGGGGCGGCCTGCCCAGGCCGACGGTGCTGGTCGCGAGGCTGACCTGCGACTGCATTCGGCACGTGTTCGGGCAATGGGCGGAGGCGCTGGGCAGCGAGTTCTTTCCACTGGAAGCGCCGGGCTGGCTGCACAAGGATCCGGCCTGGTTCGAGCACGCGAACCATGACTGGGAAACGGTCTATGAGCCGCGGCGCATCGAGCTGCTCGTGAAGGAAATGCGCGCGTTGATCGAGCTCCTCGAGCAGCGCACCGGCCGCAGGTTCGACGAGGAGAAATTCCTGGCGCTGATGCAGGGCGTCAACGAGCAGGAAACCTACATCGCCGAAGCGGCGCAGTTGATCGGCAACGCGCGGCCCTGTCCCGTGTCGATCGCCGAGCAGATGCCGAACACCATGATTCCCCAGTGGCACCGCGGCTCGCCGTGGGCCATCGCGCATGCGCGCCGTTTTCGCGACGAGGTGGCCGAGCGCATCGCGCAGGGCGCCGGCGCCGGGAGCTCGGAGCGCGTACGGCTCATGTGGATAGGGGCAGGTCTCTGGCACGACCCGGGCTTCTACAGTGCGCTCGAGGATCGGCACGGCGCGGTCTTCGTCTGGTCGATGTACATGCCGTTCGCGGGACCCGCGTACATCCGCGAACTGAAGGACCGGCCCTTGCACGCGCTGGCGAGCCGCGTCTGTTCCATGAACGAGGTGCTGCACCTTCCGCCGTGGATGAACGGCTGGATGGTTCACGAGGCGCGGCGCTGCGGCATCGATGCCGCGGTCGTGCTCGTGCCGCCCGGCAACCGGTTGTCCCAGTCCGGAACACTGCTCACGCAGCAGGCACTCGAGAGCGCCGGGGTGCCGGTGCTGCGGCTTTCGGCGGACATGGTCGATGCGAAGGAATGGCACCACGAACGCATGGTCGAGCA
Organism: Steroidobacteraceae bacterium; assembly: GCA_036274075.1. GTDB lineage: Bacteria > Pseudomonadota > Gammaproteobacteria > Steroidobacterales > Steroidobacteraceae > CADEED01. The sequence continues at coordinate 81,894 of DASUGK010000142.1, forward strand.
CGTGGCCGGGTTCCTGCGCTCGAAGGGACTGATATGAGGATCATCGCCGTGGCCCTCACCGTGGCCGCGCTGCTGGCCGCATGCACGCAGGGCGCCCACGATGGCGTGACCGTGCTGACCTACGCATCGCCGTACGGTCCCGCCCACCCGTTCAGCCGCGCGGACATCGCCTGGATGAACTGGATCGCCGAGCGCTCCGGCGGGCGCCTGCGCGTGCAGCCGTACTGGTCGAGCGCCGTGCTGTCCTCCGAGCACTCGATGACCGAGATCCGCCACGGCGTCGTCGACGTCGGATTGATCACGCCTATCTACGCGCGCGGCGGCGCGCACCTGATCCACGTGCAGGCGGGCTACTACGCCGGGCTGACCACGTTTGCGCAGCAGGTCGCGCTGTATCGTTGCCTCGAGCGTGCCGATCCGCAGTTTTCGCGCGAGCTGCATGGACTGGTGGTGCTCGCCGTGCAGGGCGGCAACCTGCCCGGCATCGTGACACGCACGCGACAGGTCGACACCCTGGATGACCTGCAGGGCCTGCGGCTGCGCGCGCCGGCCGAACTGCTCGACGTGCTGCGGCGCTTCGGCGCCGACCCGGTCGAGATGCCCATGGGCGAGGTCTACTCGGCGCTGGCGAAGGGCGTGATCGACGGCGTGGTCGCGCCGGCCGACACCCTGCGCTCGCTGCACTTCGCCGAGGTCGCGCATTACTTCAACACGCTGCGCGTGCCGCGCGGCGCCTATGCCGCACGCGCCATCGGGGCGAAGCGCTGGAACTCCCTGACGGACGAGGAGCGCGCCATCCTGCGGGAAGGCGTCGCGGTCTGGGAGCGTGCGCTCGAGGAACAATTGCGCCAGGCCGAAGTCGCCGGTGAGGCCGCCGGGCGCGACAGCGGCATGACCTTCACCGCGCCGCCCGAGGCCGATGTCGAGCGGTTCCTTGCCGTCTACAACGAAGTCGCGGAGCACAGGGCGCGACTCGCGAGCCGATATGAAATCGACGGGCTGGGACTGTTCCGCTACGCGCGCTCGGTGGTGTCGCGGACGGCGGCGACCGGCAAGCTCGAATGTGCTGGAGAAACGCAATGAGCAGCGCACTGGCCGGTACGCGCGTGGTGGATTTCAGTCACGTGATGGCGGGACCTTACGCGTCGCACCTGCTGCGCCTGCTCGGCGCCGAGGTGATCAAGATCGAGTCGCCGGGCACCGGTGACGCCATGCGCAACTACGGCGCCGACCGGCGCTACGACGGCATGGCGCCCGCCTTCATTGCCGTCAACGCCGGCAAGAAGTCGCTCGTCCTCAATCTCAAGCATCCGCCCGCGCTCGCCGCGGCCCGGCGGCTCATCGCGGGTGCCGACGTGGTGCTGGAAAACTTCCGGCCGGGGGTCATGGCGCGCCTCGGACTCGACTACGAGAGCGTGCGCGAACTGCAGCCGCGCCTGGTCTACTGCTCCGTGTCGGGCTACGGCCAATGCAGCCCGCGGCGCGACTGGCCCGCCATCGACAACATCGTCCAGGCCACCAGCGGCATGATGTCGCTGAGCGGCGAGAACGGCGACGGGCCGATGCGCGTCGGTTTTCCCGTGGTCGACACGCTGACCGGCCAGACCGCCGCGTTCGCCATCGTCGCGGCGCTGTTGCGCCGTGAACGCACGGGCGCCGGGGAATACATCGACGTCGCCATGTTCGACGCGGCGCTCGCCTTCATGGCCTCGGCCGTCGTGCCCTACCTCGTCACCGGCAAGACGCTGGAGCGCACCGGCAACGTCGGTTACAGCGGCCAGCCCACCTCGGCGGTGTTCGAGGCGGGCGATGGCCGCCAGATCTCGCTGGGCGTGGTGCAACAGTCGCAGTTCGAAACACTGGCGCGCGCGCTGAAGTGCGAACGCTGGCTCGCCGATCCGCGCTTCACGAACCCGGACCTGCGCCGCCGCAACAGCCAGGCCATGCGCGCGGAACTCGCAACGGTTTTCGCCGCCCAACCGGCCGCGGCATGGGAGCGGCAACTGAGCGCCGCCGGCGTGCCGTGCGGCATGGTGCGGGACGTGGGCGAGGCGGTGAGCCTCGAGGGACTCGAGGATCGCGGCGTCACCATCCCGCTGAAGATTCCCGGGCTTCCCGAGCGCGAGAGCGTGGGCATCGTCAACGCGGGATTCCAGTTCAGCCAGGACTCGCCGCACATCGACGCGCCGCCGCCGACGCTCGGTGAACACGGCGAGGCCATCCTCGAATCGCTCGGCTTCGACGCGGCCGAGCGGCGCGAAATCTTCGCCGGCAACCAGCGCTGATCGCAGAACCAACCCTGAGGGCTCCATGATTCGCATGCACTGCAAATCCGTCGCCACCCTGGTGCTGGCATCGTTCATCTGTCCGTCGCTGGCCGCGGAACCGAAAGTCTCGAAGCCGGGCCAGTACGCGGGCTACACGAGTGCGCAGTACGACGGCTACCAGTTGAGTTCGCAGTACGTCGCGGTGCGTGATGGCACGCGGCTCGCGGTCGACGTGTTCCTGCCCACCCGCGACGGAAAGGCGGCGAGCGGCAAACTACCCGTCGTGTGGATGCATACGCCGTACAACCGGCGCAACACGCAGAACGGCCTCACCGCGGCCAACTATCCCGGCAAGGCGCTGCAGCTCGTGAAGTTCGGCTACGCCGTCGCGGTGGCGGATTTCCGCGGACTGTATGCCTCGTTCGGCCGCAATGCCGGTTACAACCGCGGCGAATGGCAGGAAGACGCCCGGTTCGACGCCTACGACATCACCGAGTGGCTGGCGAAGCAGCCGTGGAGCAATGGCAAGGTCGGCATGTGGGGCTGTTCCGCCACGGGCGGCAGCCAGATGCAGGCGCTGTCGACTGCGCCGCCCAGCCTGAAAGCCATATTCCCCATGAGCTGCGAATGGGATGTGTATGCCTTCGTGGCGCCCGGCGGCATCACGCCGCGGGATTCTCCGACCATGATGATGCGCGGTGGATCGCGCGAGGAGCGCGATCGCAGCGCCGTGGCCGTGGACGCCGATACCGATGGCAAGCTGCTGGGCGCCGCGATCGCCGGGCACGCCCGGAACCTCGAAACCGCGGGCGTCGTGCCTTTCCGCGACAGCGTCTCGAAGGAGTTCGGCAATACCTGGTGGCTGCACAGCAGCCCGCACACCCATGCCGCGACGATCAATCGTTCCGGCATCGCCGTGTATGCCGCGACCAACTGGGCGGAAGGATTCACCGGCCACGGACCGCCGTACACTTTCAGGAACCTGCGTACGCCGAAGAAGCTCATCCTCGGGCCTGGCAGGCACTGCGACTGGGCCACCGTGCTCACCGACACCGGCTTCGACATCGTCATCGAGGAATTGCGCTTTTTCGATTACTGGCTGCGCGGCATCGACAATGGCGTGATGCGTGAGCCCGCCGTGACCTACTACACGTACAACGAGACGCCGGAGCACGCGTGGAAGTCCTCGAAGACCTGGCCCCTGGCCGGCGAAAAGCGCACCGCGTTCTACCTGGCCCCGGGCGTCCTGGGCACCGCGAAGCCCGCCGACGCCGCCAGTGCGACACGCATGCAGGTGCGCTACGACACGGAAGGCGAGGCGTTCTGGTCCACGGGCATGAGCTTTGCGACTGAACCGCTCGCGCAGGACATGCAGGTGACCGGTCACCCGGTCGCGCGGCTGTGGATCGCATCGACTTCGAGCGATGCCGACATCATCGCGCGGCTGGACGACGTGTCGCCCGACGGCACGCACACCTACGTGGGCGTGGAAGGAAAACTGCGCGCCTCGCTGCGGGCCACCGCCACGGCGCCATACGACACGATGGGGCTACCGTGGCATCCCTTCACCGCGGAATCGCAGCAACCGCTCCAGGCAGGCGTGCCGGTCGAGGCGCAGTTCGAGTTCCTGCCGACGTCCTACATCTTCAAGGCCGGCCACCGCATCCGGCTGACGCTGCAGTTTGCCGATCCTCGTTCCACGCCGAAGCTGGAACCCGCACCCGAAGTCAGCGTGCTGCACGGCCGCGATGCCGCCTCGCTCATCGAGCTGCCGGTGATTCCGCGTCTCGCGCCGTCGCCCTAGCCGATCGCCTGCCGGCGCTCACGCAGCCGCGCCAACCGCGGGATGTGCTTCAGTGACGCCGCCATCGAGTAGGCGAACTGCAGGTGGCCCGCGCGGAACAGGCGCAGCGCGGCCGCGTCGTCGATGTCGCGCAGGCGGTCGAGGCTCACGGTGTAGAGTCCCTGCAGCGTGAGACGCTCGGCGCTGTCGAAGCGCAGCGAGATTTCGATGGGCTCGATGAGCCTGAGACCGTTCATCTCCGCGATGAACGCATCGGTACGCTCCAGCCCGGCGTGGATCTCTCCCAGCGTGCGCTGGATGGCGCGCAGGGACTTGCCAGGCTCGCGCGCGTCGTCGAACAGCGGCTCGCCTTCCTGCTCGCTGAACCGCGCATTCTCGCGATCGATGGCGATGTGTTTCTCGGACAGGAAGAAACCCTCCCGCTGCAGCATCAGCGGCTGGAAGCCGCCGCGCTCTTCCTCCGAGCCGAGCAGGTTCTCGCCGGGCTTGAACCCGAACATCGCGCCCGCGTAGAAGACGCCCGTCTCCGGATTCTTGGTGAACAACACGGGACAGCACGTGGCCGCGACCAGGAACTCCGGCGCGAGGATCTGCACGAAGTGCGGTATTTGCCCGCCTGCCGCCCGGAGCCGCAGGTGGCCGTGTTCCCGGGGATTCAACAATTCGAGAGTGGGCACGTGTCTCAGACCGCCTGCATGCCGTGTTCGACGATCTTGCGGATGAGATCGCGGTGCCGCGGCAACCCGGCCCGCAGGCGTTCGGTCTGGATCGCGTTTTCGCGCATGGCGCGCTCCGCGGTCTTCGCATCGCCGCTCAGCATCGAGGGCTCGACCTGCGTGCGGAACCCCATGCCGTAGAGCACGTACTGGTAGCTCGCGGCCGGGAACACTTCTTCGACGCGATCGAACTCGTCATGGAACCACGGCGACTGGTGGCTCCAGAGCAGCAGCAGGTCCTGGAGGCGATCCGGGATGGTCTCCGGCAACAGGTTGTCGCGCCAGAACGGCGTATCGGTGCGCTTCGTGAGCACGTAGTGAAGCTTGAGGAAATCGATGATGCGGCCCCAGCGATATTGAGTGGTGGAGTTGAAGCGCGCGGCGATCAGGTCCATCACTTCGCGGCACACCGGCATCTGCTCGGCGATGAACTTCGCGGAGAGCTCGATCAGAACGATGGCCGATGCCTCGAGCGGCTCGAGGAATCCGGCCGCGAGGCCCACGGCCACGCAATTGCGTTTCCAGAAGGTTTCGCGGTGGCCCGCGGGAATCACCAGCTTGCGTACCGGCAGGTCCTTGCCCACCCCGCCCAGGTAGTCGCGCAGCTCGCGCTCCGCCTCATCGTCGGAGATGTGGCGGCTCGAGTAGACGTGGCCGACGCCGCGGCGGGCCGGCAGCCCGATGTCCCAGATCCAGCCCGAGGACTGCGCGGTCGAAATCGTCTGCGAGGCAATGGGCGCGGCGTCGCTCGCGTACGGCACCTGGATCGCCAGCGCGCGGTCGCAGAACAACACGTCGTCGCATTTGCGGAAAGGCACGCCCAGCGTCTCGCCGATCAGCAGTGCCTTGAAGCCGGTGCAATCGACGAACAGGTCGCCCGCGATGTCGCCTGCCTGCGGCGTCGTGAGGCTCCGGATGTCGCCGCTGGGCGTGAGATTCACGGTCTGCACGTCGGCGAGCAGGTGGCGTACACCGAGTCTTTCGGTGCAATGCTTCTGCAGGAAAGTGGCGAACTTGCCGGCGTCCAGGTGATACGAGTAATTGGCCACGGCCTCGAACTCGGCGGTGGCGATGGTCTTGGGCGCGAGACCGTCATCGCAGAGCCGGCCCTGCGGACACACGGCGTCGCAGAAGCTGCGGCCGTCATCGCGCGCCAGCCAGTGGGGCGCCAGGTTCAGCTGCGCGAAGCTCTGCGGCAGCATCAGCGGGTGGTAGTAGAAGTCGTCCGCCGCGCCGGTGGTCCACTTCGCGAACCGTGCTCCCTGTTTGAATGCTGCATCGCAGTGCCGGAAGAACTCCGTCTCGGACACGCCGATGCGCGCCAGCGTGCTGCGCAGCGTCGGCCAGGTGCCCTCACCGACGCCGATGATGGGCATCGTGGGCGACTCGACCAGCGTAACCGTGAACCCCGCATCCATGCGGGCCCGATGCTTGGCGGCAATCACCGCCGCGGTGAGCCACCCGGCGGTGCCGCCGCCCACCACGACGATGTCTTTGACGGGCTGGACCATGATGCGATGGGACGGCGGCGGAGAGAGGATGTCAACAAGAGGGGTATTCGGACACCCCCTCTCCGCCGCCACGCGCTTTCTTACAGCCGGACGCGTGCCCCCAGCGCGTAGCGCCGCCCGTACGCGAAGACGTCCAGGAGCTGGTTGTCGAACCTGCCATGCGTGCTCAGCGTCTCGTTCGTGACGTTGAGCGCCTCGAAGTACACGTTGAACTTCTCGTTGAACTGGTAGCTCGTCGAGAAGTCGATCTGCAGGCTCGAGTTCACGAACGTCGGCTCGGCGCCGAACGCAGAGTTGTTCTGGTTCTGGCCGAACTGCAACAGGTACTCGTCACGCCAGTTGGCCGCGACACGGGCCTCGAAGCCGTACTTGTCGAAGAACGCCACCAGGTTCGCCGAGTCGGCCAGGCCCGTTACCGCGAATCCGCTCTGCGAAATGTCGGTGCGATCGTACGGCTTGTCCGTATCCACGAAGGTCGCATTCGCATTGAAGCCGAAGCCGGAATCGCCGAACACGTGCTGCCACGCGATTTCCCAGCCGTTCACCGTCGCATCGGGACCGTTCACGCGCTGCGACACCGTGTAGATGGCGGGCAGGCCCGTGGTCGGATCGATGACGTCGTTGATGGTCTGGCGCTGCGTACCCTGCACGATGAAGCCGCTCACGTCCTTGAGGAAGGCGTTCACCGAGAAGTACGCGTTCTGGGCGTAGTACCACTCGACCGCGAGATCGAGATTGTCGGACAGGTAGGGCTTGAGCGCCGGGTTGCCGCCCGTCGCCGTGAGCGCGCCGACGCGTGGCAACGAGCCCACGTTCAGCACCGGCGAGAGGAAGTTGATGGCCGGGCGCGTCAGCGTGCGCGACGCATCGAACCGCAGGTGCAACTCGTCGGTTACTTCCAGCTTCGCGTCGAGGCTGGGCAGCAGGTACGAGTAGTCGCTGTCCGTGGTGATCGGCTGCGTGTCGGAGAACGTCGTGGTCAGCAGCGTCGGATCGGCAGGATTCACCGTGAGCGCCACGGGGAGCCGGCCAACGCCCGACGAAGAAACGTCCGTGCTCTCGCGACGTACGCCGGCGGTCAGGTGGAAGGGTTTGCCGCCGAGCTCGGTGTCGAAGCGGGTGCTGAGGAACACTGCCCAGGTCTTTTCCGAGATGTCCTGGATGCTGCCGGGATCGAGCGCGATGTCGAGCGAACCGCTGTAGTCGCAGCAACCGTAGTTGAAGCCCGGGATGGTCTGCGTCTGCGGATTGCCCAGGCTTTCGAGGTAGTTGTACAGGTCGTAGGGGCTGTACACCAGCAACTCCGGCGGCAGCGCGCCAGCGCCACCGAACCCGGGGATGAAGCCCGAGGTGTTGATCCGTCCCGAGTAGATCTCCGATGGGACGAGCACGCCGGAGGTACGGCCCGAGGGGGCTCCGTAGCCCGCGTAGGCCTGCCAGTAGTTGTTCGCGAACGAGTTGGTGTTCTGCAGCGTGAAGTTGTCGTCGAGATAGGAAAGCCCGAGGTCGACTTTCACGTTCTCTTCTTTCCAGGTGAACTTGAAACGCGCCTGCTTGAGGGTGTCGCTGTTCTCCTGCTTGAGCCTCACCAGCACGTGCGAGCCGATGATCGACGGGTCGAGGTATCGCGACGTGTCGCCGTTCGGTCCGTACGTGGTCATCTCTGGCAGGTGATCGGCGCTGTCGCCCACCACGCGCACGCCCATGTTGAAGCCGAGCGTGCCGCCATAACCGATGTCGGCGCCGTCGAAACCACCGCCGCTCGGATTCTGCTCGCTCTTCGCATACGACGCGTCGGCGTCGATGCTGAAGGCATCGCTGAACTCGTGCTTGAGGTTCACGCCGATCTGGTTGGTGCGGCGCTCGCGGAATTCGAAGCCGCCGTTGAGATCCATGGGCGTGCCGGCCTGGCGATAGTCGACGACGGTGCCGTTGTCATCTAGCTGCACGCTGCGCAGGTCGTTGATGCCGAACCACAGGCCGAAACCGTAGGTGCCGGTTTCGATGCGCTGGCGCGAGAAATTGTCGTCGATCGTGAGCAGCGTGGCGTCCGACGGCCGCCACTGGAACGCGATGCGGCCGTCGATGCGCTCGTCGGAGACCTGCGACTGCTCGGCGCCGAACTGCTGCTGCCACCAGCCGACGATGGTCTTGTCCTCGGCGTCGAGATCGCCGGGGTTGCAGGTGGGCGTGAGCTGGCACGGCGCGAACATGCCGCCTTCCCAGCCCGAGACGAACACGCGGTTGGTGTCGGTATCACGCTTCGTGTAGATGACGTCGGCGAGAACACCCATCGTGTCGTCGGAGAACGTGTTGCTGAACAGCAATCCTCCGGTCGGTTGAATCGAACTCGCCTCGTCCTGCTGGGACGCGCCGGCGCTCGCCACGAAGCGCATGCCCGGCGCATCGAACGGCTTCGGGAACGCCACGTTCACGGTCGCGCCGATCGAGCTGGCCGACAGCGTGATGTCGGGCGTCTTCATCACCGTCAGCGAGCCGACGAAGTCCGCGCCCACCGTGGTGAAGTCCACGGATCGCCCGCCCGCCGCGGTCGAGATGCGGCGCCCGTCGTACAGCGTTTCGTTGAAGTCGCCGCCGAAGCCGCGCACCGTGATGCCCTCGGGCTCGCCGCGCGTGCCGGAGCGCTGGATCGACACACCGGGAACGCGTTGCAGCGAAGCCGCGACGTTCGAGTCCGGGAACTTGCCGATGTCCTCGGACGTGATCACATCGACCACGCCGGCCGACTCGCGTTTCATGTCGAGATTTCGCTGCAGGGAGCCGATGAGTCCGGTGACGACGATTTCCTCGAGGTTCTCTCTCTTGGGTTCATCTGCCGACTGCGCGTGCAGGATCTGCGCAATAGTTAGCGCTAACAACCCGGAGGTGCCAGCGAGCGCGTGATGCGCCTTCTTCGTTCGCATTTTTGAATCCCCTTCGTGAAACGCCGACGGTCGATGCAGCGACGGATGTCGCTGTCTCGTCGGCCATTGGTGTCCGCCACGAGACAGTACGCCGATGGACCGAGGCCAACCATCCGCGTACTCGTATGTGTCGATGCCTCTTCGTGATCGGTAGGGATACGAGAAATTGCATTACTGCATATGCAAGTGACTTTTATAACGGCAATTCCGTTGCCGGGCGGCCACACCGCCGCAGGCGCTCCGGCTGTAGCATGTGCGCATGCCGCAATTCGTCCCGATACCGGAACGCCGCGGAATCGACCGCGCCGCGTTCGATTCCTGGATCGCGGAATCGTCCCGGCCCATCTTGATGCCGGGCCTGGTCGCGGACTGGCCCATGGTCGGCGCCGCGCGCGAATCACCCGAAGCGCTGGCGCGGGAGATCCGCGCGCTGGATGCGGGCCTGATGCCTCACGTCATCGAAGCTCCCGCGGACGCGGGTGGCCGCATCTTCTATCGCGACGATCTTTCGGGGTTCAATTTCACGCGGCGCCCGGCCGCGATCAGCGCGACGCTCGAGCGCCTGCTGCAGCTCGCGCATCAGCCGGACGCACCCGCGTTGTTCCTGGAGTCGGCGTCGACGCGCTCCTACCTGCCCGGCTTCGCGCAGCGCCACCGGATGCCCCTGCTCGACGAAAAAGTCGAGCCGCGCATCTGGATCGGCAACGCGGTGAAGGTGAACACGCACTTCGACCTCGCGCACAACATCGCCTGCGTCGCCGGCGGCCGGCGCCGCTTCACGCTGTTTCCCCCGGAGCAGATCGAGAATCTCTATCTCGCACCGCTGGACTTCACGCCCTCGGGCGCACCCGTGAGCCTGGTGCAATTCACGGCGCCGGACCACGCACGGTTTCCGCGGTATGCCGAAGCCCTGCGCCACGCCATGCAGGCCGAGCTCGGCCCGGGGGACGCGTTGTTCATTCCGTATGGATGGTGGCACCACGTCGAATCGCTCACGCCGTTCAACGTGCTGGTGAACTACTGGTGGAGCGACGCTCCCGAAGCGGGGCTCCCGCATGGCGCTCTGCTGCACGCCGCTCTCACCATTCGCGACCTGCCACCGGCGCAACGCGCGGTGTGGCAGGCGCTGTTCCAGCAGCTGGTGTTCTCTGATCCGGAGACTGCGCTGGCGCATCTTCCACCCGAGCGTCGCGGACTGCTGGCCCCGCCTTCCGCCGAGCGCACGCGGAAAATCCGCGACATGCTCGCGCGTGATTTCACACGCGACATACCAAACCGATGATGAAGCCATCACGCAGCCGGCATTGCCTGCGCGCGTATCCCACACTAGAAAGCCATACATGAAACACAACACGCGCCGTTTGCTGGCGCACGTCACCCTGGTCTGTCTCGCCGCAGCCGCCGCAATGCCCGCCCTCGCGCTCGACGGCGAGATCCTGATCCACGATCCCTCCACCGTGATCCGGGATGGCGGCCGTTACTACACGTACGGGACTGGCAACGGCATTCCCATCCTCACTTCGGACGACGGCTGGACCTGGCGCCGCGCGGGTTCGCTGATGTCGGCGGTGCCCGGTGGCAAGGCAGGGCCGGAAGTGCTCGCCAAGGGCGGCAACAACACCTGGGCGCCCGATGTCATCCAGCTGGGTGACAGGTTCTTCGTGTACTACTCCGCACCCGCAACGCAGCCGAAGTCGGCGATCGGCCTGCTCGTCGGGCGCACTCTGGATCCCGCCTCGCCGGACTACCGTTGGGAAGACGCCGGTCCGGTAGTTTGGTCGGACGGCATCGAGGACAGCAATGCAATCGATCCGGGTGTACTGCTGGGCCCCGACGGAAAACTCTGGCTCACGTACGGTTCCTACTTCGGTTACATCCGGCTGGTCGAGCTCGACCGCAATACGGGCAAGCGCCGCTACCCGGATCGCGCGCCCGTCGACATCGCCATCAATTCAGAAGCATCGATCCTCATCTACCGCGACGGCTGGTACTACCTGCTGGTCACGCACGGCTCCTGCTGCCAGGGCGCGAACTCGACGTACAACATCCGCATGGGCCGCTCGCGCAAGGTGACGGGCCCGTATCTCGACAACATGGGCGTCGACATGATCGAGGGCGGCGGCAAGTTGTTCGCGGCCTCGCGCGGACGTCACGTGGGACCGGGGCACTTCGGATTGCTGGATCTCGGACAGGGCGTCGAGAAATTCTCGCTGCACTACGAGGCGGATCTCGATCGCGGCGGCGTCAGCGTGCTCGATATCCGTCCCCTGCTCTGGCGCGACGGCTGGCCCGTGGCCGGCGACAATCTCGCAGCGGGCGTGTATTCGATCGAGTCGGTGCGAACCGGCACGGTGCTCGAGCTCGCCGTGCAGGGATATCCCGTCGGCGGATTTCGTGCGCGACGCGGTGGTCCGCCAGCTGCTGGAGGTCCGCCGAATGCCGGTGCGCCGCCGCCGGGTCCACCTCCCGAGCCACGCGAAGGCCCACCGATTCCCGACCAGCAACCTGCGGATGTGGCGGCTCGCTGGCCGGCCACCAGCGACGTGCGTCTCGCACCCGCCATGCTCCAGGCCCAGCAGAAATGGCGGATCGAGCCGGCCCCGGGCGCCGGCGGCTATCCCGGCGCGCCATTTTTCCGCATCACGATCGCGGGCACGGAGCGCGCACTCACCGCCACCACCGGCGGCGAGCTCGGCGCGATGCCATTCACCGGCGCAACGGAGCAGCTGTGGCGAATCGATCAACTCACCGATGGCAGCTATCGCATCAGCCCGAAGACGGTTCCCGGGACGACGGAGATGCTCGCGCTCTCCGCGGTCGGCAGCAGCATGCCGACGCTCGCGAAATTCGACCCTGCCAGCGACCGCCAGCGCTGGCGCCTGGAGACGCCATGAAGCGTGGAGCTGCAAGACGCATCGCGCTCGCCGTTCTTTTGTCCTGTGTCGCCGGCGAGTTGTGCCTGGCGCAGGCCGCGCAGGACGCTCCGCGCGCACCCGCCGCCACTCTTGCCCGCGCGGGGACCACGAAGATTCCCGCCGTGGACGCCCGCGGATTCATCCATCGCTGGCTGGTGCTCGAACCCGTGCCCGTCGAAGGCCGGCTGACGGAGCCGGCGGTCCAGGAGGCGATCGCGGCGGCGGCACTGCCCGAGGGTTCGCAGCCTGCCCACGGCGCCACGGTCACCATCAAGGGCGCACCGCGTGCCTGGCATGCGCTCGATACGACTAACTACAACCTGAATCTCTATCACTTCGCGTGGGCGCTCTCCAGGCCCACGTCCAACGTGCTGTTCTGGGTCGAAACCACCATCGAAGCGCCCGAGGAACTGCAGAACGTGCGCCTCGCCATCGGCTCGAATGCCGCGTCCCGATGGTGGCTGAATGGCGTGCCGGTGATCGCACTCAACGACGACCGCCAGAGCGTCATCGACGACGGCGTGTCGAAACGCCTGTCCCTGCGCAAGGGCCGCAACGTCATCCGCGCCGCCATCGTCAACGGCGGCGGCGCCACGGACTTCTGCGCACGATTCCTCGACGAGAACGATTTGCCCATCCAGCGACTCAAGGTGATTTCCCCATGAAAACGATACGTCTCATGACGCTCCTGGCCAGCCTGGTACTGCTGGCGGCTCCCGGCATTCACGCCGCGCAGGCCGCGCAGCCCGGCGAGAAATACACCTTCGTGCTCGTGCACGGTGCTACCGCCGGCGCCTGGGAGTGGAAGAGCACCGGCAAGTTCCTCACCGACGATGGCCACACCGTCTATCGCGCCACGCTCACCGGCCTCGGCGAACGCGAGCATCTCAACAGCACGGACGTCGACCTGCAGATGCACATCAACGACGTGGTGAACCTGATCCTGTACGAGGACCTGCACGACGTCGTGCTCACCGGCCACAGTTACGGCGGCATGGTCATCACGGGCGTCATGGACCGGATTCCCGATCGCATCCGCCACGTGGTGTTCCTCGACGCGGCGGTGCCGGACGACGGCATGTCGCTCTGGCAACTTTTCGGCGGCACGGGCCCGCAGGATCCCGAACGGTTCAAGGACGGCTTCATGCAGGTTCCGTGGGTGAAGCCCGGTACGCCGCCACCCCACAGCGTCAAGCAATCCATCAAGTGCTTCGACCAGCCGGTGTCGTACAAGAATCCGGCGGCGCTGGCATTGCCGGTGACTTACGTCGCCTTCATTCCGAAGGACAAGACGGCGGAAGAACGCGCGAAGACGGACAAGAGCTGGCAGCGTGCGGAAGCGCGCGGCTGGACGATCCGCACGTTCCCCGGCGGCCACGTCGCGCAGCAGGAAGATCCGCGTGGCGTCGCGACGCTGATCGAGCAGTCGGTGAACGATCGAAACAAGCGCTGATGAAGGTCACGTCTCGAGGCTGCTGCCCGGTTCGGCGCGTGCATAAGCGCCGGATCCGGGCATGGCCTCCAGCTTCGCGAGATTCACGGCAGCGATGCGCCTGAACTCGCCGCTGATGCGTTCATCACCGGCACACCGACGCCAGTACTGTTCGGCGAGCACGCGCGCGCGTCCGTAGGCCCGCAAGGTATCGGCCGTCGGGCCTGCGGGATCGAAGTCACGAAGAATCAACTCGTCATGTTCGGGCGCGTACAACATGGGCAGCATGTCGTACACCGGCGCGAGGCGGAATCGGCCGTCATAGCGGTCGTAAAACGCCAGGTTGCCGAAATGCCGGTCGGTATTGCCGATCAGCGCGCCGAACGTGGCGAGCAGCCTCACCGTATCGACCGTGCTCTCGTCGATCCTCCGGTCGCGCGCCAGGCGAACTGACGCGGCGATCCAGTTGTCGAGCTTGCCGTAGAGCACCGAATCGATCGCAAACAGCGACGTGACACCGACGCGGCCGTCGCGGCCTGCGCGGTCGAATCGGTCCGTCTCCAGATAGGTACGGTCCGCGAACTGCTCGATGCGCGATTGCGCGGCCACGATGTCCGCGCCGCGCAGCGTCTCGTGTGCGAGATGCTCCGCGATCAGCAAGTCCGACCAGCGCTGGCCGACCGCCGTCGTGACCGACGGAGAGAACTTGACCAGCACATGGCGTGGCTGCCCGCGCTCTTCCAGCAGCAGGGTGAACTTCGGGTGTTCGCCGTGAGCTGAAGATCCCGGCAGGCCGCCTTCCATCACTTCGTCGGCAAGACGCGGGTACCGCGCGGCGCGATCCTCCGCGCGCAGGGCGTCGCGCGTGCGTACCGAGGCGAGATACTGATCCAGCGCGGGATCGCCTAACAAAAGGTCGCCCACGGGATCGGAACCGCGTTGCGTGAGGTATTGAAGATAGTGATCGTCGGTCCAGTCCACGACTCTCTGTGGAAGACCCAGCTCCGGATATCGGCGCGGGACGGCGCGACCGAGGAATCCCGCGGGCCGCTGGTCCTGGAGGAAGTAAGGCAATCCGTCGCTCAATCCACCCCAGTGAAAGCCTCTTGCCGTCGCGCGGAAGAAGTATTCGGCGCCGGCCAGCGCGTGCAGCGTCCCCAGCTCGTGCGGCGCGCCGTGCTCGTCGATGCGGCGTAGCGGCCAGGAGGCGCCGATGCCATCGACGGCGCGCGACATCGCATACCGGGAGCCGCGCGTGGTGCCGAGCCGGATGACCTGCCCGCGGCTGATCAGGTCCCGCAGCAGTCGGGACACCGTGGATTGCGACTGGCCGAGGGCGCGCTCGAGCTCGGCGGAAGACGCCGTGCCTTCGGATAACCTGCGCAGGATGGATTCGGCAGCAGTGAGTGGCATGCCGGCAGGATACTAGTTTTTTGACTAGATATTTGACTATTTTTTATGACAATTATCTCAATAAAAATCAATACTTACTAACTTCCTGGCGACCTTCATGACTAGATAAGCGTCGCTTTTCCATACTGGCACGCTCCCATCGGATGACATCGCCAAATGCCTGCCCTACCGTTCGGCAACCCGTCATCAACGGAGCGGCTCGCATGATCCAGTGGCGCACGACACTCGTCGCAATCCTCGCGTGGGCGTTCAGTTCGCTCGCGGTCCACGCGGATCCGGGCACGCTCACGCAAAAGGTCGACGCGGTCGTCGACCGGGCGATCGCGGACGGGCGCATCGTCGGCGCCGTCGTGCTGGTCGCGCACGACGGCAAGCCCGTTTACCAGCGGGCCGCGGGATTTGCCGATCGCGAAGCGCGCCGGCCGATGCAGCTCGATACGCAGTTCCGCCTGTCGTCCGTCTCGAAGCCGATCGTGACCGTGGCAGCGCTCGAGCTCGTGGAGCGCCAGCAACTCTCGCTCGACGATCCCGTCACGAAATGGCTGCCGGACTTCAGGCCGAAACTCGCGGACGGCAGGGCGCCGGCGATCACGGTCCGGCAACTCCTGACCCACACCTCCGGCCTCGGCTACAAGTTCGCCGAGAACGCGGACGGCCCCTATCACCAGGCGCAGGTCTCCGACGGGTTCGACGACATCCGTATCGACCTGGCCGAGGAAGTGCGACGCCTGGGCGCAGTGCCGCTGCACAACGCACCCGGGAAAGAATGGCGCTATTCGCTGTCCATCGACGTGCTGGGCGCGGTCATCGAACGCGTGACGAAGAAGCCGCTCGGCACCGCGGTCGCCAATCTCGTCACCAGGCCGCTCGGAATGAAAAGCACCGGGTTCGTGGTCGATCGCGCCCATGCCGGCAGGGTCGCGACGGCCTACATGAACACCGCGTCGGGTGCGGAGCCGATGGCGGAACCGCAACCCGTGTCCTTCGGCCCGATGACACTGGTGTATTCGCCCTCGCGCGCCTTCGACGCCAAGGCCTTTCCCTCGGCGGGCGCCGGCATGATCGGCAGCGCGCCGGACCTGATGAAACTGCTCGGGGCGATGCTCGCGGGCGGCGCCCCCGTTCTCGAGAAAGCGAGTGTCGAAGAGATGTTTCGCAACCAGATCGAAGGCATTCCGGGCTTCGATCCCGGCATGGGGTTCGGATTCGGCGGTGGGCTGGTAGTCGATCCGGCGACGGCCAAGTCACCGCAGTCGCCGGGCACGATGTTCTGGGGCGGCGTGTACGGGCACAGCTGGTTCGTCGATCCCGCGAAGAAGCTCATCGTGATCGCATTCACGAACACCGCGCAGGAAGGAATGGCCGGGCCGTTTCCCGACGGCCTCCGTGACGCCGTGTACGAAGGAATCCAGTAGTCAGGTCGCCATCCGCGGCGCCGGTGCGTGCGGATGTGTCCCGGGGCTGCGCGCGAGCGCCCGCGAGACGAAGAACGCCGTCGGAATGCCGACGAGCACGATGTGCCAGAAGGCGTGGATGTGCAGCGCATTCAACGGGTACAGCACCATGCCGATCCGCGACAGCGGCACGATCACGTAGTTCATCGCCAGCAGCACCGCGAGGCCATGGAGGATGGCGAGCGGCACCCAGTGCCGCGGCAGGAATTTCACGCGGCTCACGACGAAGTACAGGATGAAAGCGGCGCCGATGCAGATGAAGAAATGCAGCAGCACTCCGAGGAGGGCCATCTCGATGCCGCCATCCCTCGCGGCCGGGCCTAACAAGCCGCTGGCGACGCCCTTCCACGGCGCGAACCACGGTTTGCCGGCCATCAGGGTTCTGACCGTGGGGTAGATGAAGTCTGCGAGGCCGGCGAAGAATCCGCCGAGGAAAACGTACCGCCGGGCCGTGGGGGACATGCATGACTCCTCGGAGAGGGATGGCGCAGCGTACAACTGCGCGCAAGGAGAGCGAAGAGTGCAGACCGATTCGTCCCGAAGGCGGGACCATGACGTTCCCGCCGGAACGCCGGCCCGAGCGCGGAACTACTCGCCGTACCGATCGATATGCCGCCGATAGGCCAGCAAGTGCCGCAGCGCCTCGCGCGGCCGGTTGGCCTTCTCGTGCAGGCGCGACAGGTTGAAATGCGCGTCGCACATCAGCGGGTCCTGCGCCAGCGCTTCGCGATACGCCGCCACGGCCTCCTCTTCGCGCTCGAGATCCTCCAGCAGGATGGCCAGGTTGAACGACAGCAGCGCGCTCGAGGTCTTCGCGTCGCGGTACAGGCGTTCGGCCTCCTTGAGTTGCCCGTCCAGGTGAAGCAGCCGCCCCAGGTTGATCCGCGCCTCGAGGTGATCCTCCTGCGCTTCCAATGCCGCGAGGTACGCCGCCCGGGCCGCCATCACGTCGGTCTCTTCGAGCATGTTGCCGCGCTGAAAATGATCATGCGCGACAGCGGCCGCCGGGACTTCCGCGGGACGCCGCAGGTTTGCGACCTGTCCCTCCAACGGCCGGCTCACCAGCGGCAACGCGTACTGCCCGGAGGCCTCCCATTCGCGCGAACCTTCGCGTACCGCGAGATCCCTGCCGGACGCCGCCAGCGTCACGGAAATCCGGCCGGCTGGCAGCGCATTGCGGATCTGCTCCAGCGCCGCCGCGATTTTCGGCGTGGAGATCTTCGCAGCCTTGAGCGCGCCGGCCACGCGCAACACCAGCAGCTCCTGGAACGTGTAGCTGCTCTTGCCGCGCGGCGCGGGTTGCGTGATGAATCCGGCCTGGCTCAGCTTGCGGATGAGCGCTGGAGGGAGACCGAACAGTCTCTTCAGGTCTGCCAGCGAATATTGCTGCATCTCACCGGCGGGATTTTCGGGACGCGGCGGCTTCCCCTGGCGCGGCCGCTTTCTTCGGGCCTTTGCGCTCCCTGGTTTCTTGCTTGCCTCGCGCATTCAGGCTCGCCTTGAGCACTTCCATCAGGTCGACCACGTTGGTCGCGCCGCCACCCGCGGGAGGTGCCTCGGCAAAGGACACTTCCTTGCCTTCCACTTTCCGCTGGATCGCAGCCTCCACCCTCGCCCGGTGTTCGTCAACGTATTCGTTGGCATCGAATCGCTTCACCGCCAGCTGTTCGATCAACTGGTTCGCCAGCTTGAGCTCCGCCTCCGATACCGGCGCCGCTTCGACTCCCAGGTCCTTGATCGAGCGCACCTCGGCCTTGAAGTGCAGCTGGTGCATGGCGAGCCCATCGTCCATCGGGCGCAGGATCACGATGTGTTCCTTGCCGCGCGAGATCCACCTGCCCACCGCGCATTGCTTTGCCTTCTTGAGTGCCGTGGCCAGCAACGAGTAAGGCTTCGCACCGCCCTTGTCGGGCGCCAGGTAGTAAGTCCCGTCGAAGTAGACAGGATCGACGGACTCGAGCGGCACGAACTGCGTGATGTCGATGGTGTGCGTCGTGGTGTCCTCGAGCGCCTTCAACTCCTCGGGCGTGAACATCACGTACTGGCCCTTCGCGAACTCGTAGCCCTTGGTCATCTCGGATCGTTCGACCACCGCGCCGTCGTTG
>DASUGK010000143.1:0-32496 GCA_036274075.1 Steroidobacteraceae bacterium
TGCCGGGTTTCAGCGTGCGTGGAAAGTTGAGGCCGTCGATGTCCCTTCTTTCATGCCCGATGTGCAGGCGGACTTCCGAATGGAGGTAGTCGAATGCATCGAGTTTTCGCGTCACGTCGAGAAACCGCAAGCCGTCATGCAGGTGACCGTCGCCGAAGCGCCATTCGACCGGGATGCTTTCGATCGCGGCTGCATCGAAGTGCCGCACGATGTCGTGGAACACCTGCGAGACGGCCATCCAACTACCCTCGCGGAAGATATCCGCGCGCCGAGCCGGGCATGGCCCGTACTCTTCGATGACCGGCATGTCACCCATGCTGGCCACGCCCTTGCCGCGGCCGGCATCGGACGACCTGAAGCCGGCCGGCTTGTTGAGCCACTTGCGATCCGCGAACGGGTCCTCGTGAAACAGCGACAGTTTTGCGAAGCGCCCATCGACCGGGCCTTCCGGGGCCCGGGCTTCGAGCACCGCCCGGTAGGGATGTCCGGCAGGCGCAGCGGCATGTGCCGCGACGCGCGGATCATTCTCGAGCAGGTCCCGCAAATCCGCGGGCATGTTCGCGGGATACGGCCCGGTCACGCGGGATGATTACTTGAGCGGCGAGTAGTCGGTCGCTTCGACGAACACGGATTCCACCCTCTCCACGATCTTGCCGTCCTTCTGCGAATCGGCGGCGATCTTCTGCCACTCAGGGTCGGCGGAGAACTCGGCCCAGTTCCTCTTCGCGGCCTCGCGGCTTTCGTGCGAGATGACGTAGACGAGCGTGTCGTCCTTCCCGGGACTGTCCTGCGGTGTCCAGTACGCGACATTCGTCATGCCGTGTTTCTCGAACATCTTCATGGTGTGCTCGCGGAAACGCTTGTGGAGCGCCTCCAGGCGGCCGGGAAAGGTGTAATACGTCCGGATCTCGAACACCCGCGCCGCGGGCTGCGGATCCGCCGCCCGCGCCGCGTGCAGCCCGATGCCCAGGGCCAGCCCGGCCACGATCGGCCACCAGTATCGCTTCGTCATCACAACGCCTCCTGCGGCGGCAAATGCCGCCTGATTATGCGCCACGTGGCTTTTTCACATGGCAGAATGCGCGCCCTATGCAAGAAAGACAGATGCACTCGCGCACGAAGATCGTCGCGACGCTCGGCCCGTCCACCGATTCCCTCGAAGTCCTGACCGAAATGGTCCGCGTCGGCCTCGACGTGGCGCGCGTCAATTTCTCCCACGGCAAACACGAGGAGCATGGCCGGCGCATCGACATGGTGCACGAGGCCGCGCGCCGTGCCGGCCGCTACGTCGGCATCCTCGCCGACCTGGGCGGACCCAAGATCCGCATCGAAAGCTTCGTCAACAAGAAGGTCGACCTCAAGGACGGCCAGGCCTTCGCGCTCGACACGGCGCACGACATCAACGCCGGCAACGAGACGGTCGTGGGCTGTGCCTACAAGGACCTGCCCAAGGACGTGAAGCCGGGCAACATCCTGCTGCTCAATGACGGCCTGATCCAGCTCGAGGTAACCAAGGTCTCGGGCACGCGCATCGACACCAAGGTGATCGCGGGCGGCGAGCTGTCGAACCGCAAGGGCGTCAACCTCAAGGGCGGCGGCATCTCGGCCCCGGCGCTCTCCGACAAGGATCGCGAGGACATCAAGTTCGCCGCTTCCAAGGGCGCCGACTACATCGCCGTGTCCTTCGCGCGCGACGCCGCCGACATGGAACTGGCGCGCAAGCTGCTGCGCGAAGCCGGTGGCCATGGCCACGTGTGCGCGAAGATCGAACGCCACGAGGCCATCCACAACCTGTTCGAGATCATCGATGCCTCGGACGCGATCATGGTCGCGCGCGGCGATCTCGCCGTGGAAATGGGCTACGCCGAGATCACCGGCCTGCAGAAGACCATCATCCACGAGTCGCGCACGCGCAATAAGGTCGTGATCACGGCCACGCAGATGATGGAGTCCATGATCTCGGCGCCGGTGCCGACGCGCGCGGAAGTCTCCGACGTCGCGAACGCGGTGATGGACGGCACCGACGCGGTGATGCTCTCGGCGGAAAGCGCCGTGGGCAAGTATCCGGTCAAGGCCGTGCAGGCCATGGAAGAGATCATCAACGCGGCCGAGAAGTACCAGCTCAAGCACAATCGCATCCGGCACCGCTCGGAAGGCATCGTCGACCGCACGGAAGAGGCCATCGCGATGGCGGTGATGTACACCGCCAACCACATGAAGGTCCGCGCCATCGTCGCGCTGACCGAGTCCGGCACCACGCCGCTGTGGATGTCGCGCTCGCGCGCCGACATCCCTATCTACGCGTTCACGCGCCACGAATCCACGCGCCGCCGCGTCACGCTGTACCGCGGTGTCTATCCCGTGCCCTTCGACATTCCCGAAGTGCGCACCTCCGAGTTGTTCCGCGCCATCCTCACCATGATGCTGCAGCTCGATCTCGTGGAGCGGGGCGACCTGGTCATCGTGACCAAGGGTGAACTCGCCGGCATCACCGGCGGCACCAATGCCATGACCATCCTGCGTGTTCCCAAAGAGTAGACGGCCGACCGACCCATGAGGTGGCTGCGCTGGCTGCGACGGATCCTGCTCGGCGTCGTGGTCCTCGCGCTCGCGGCTTTCGGCGCCGCCTGGTGGGCGCTGCATCGCAGCCTGCCACCGATCGACGGCACGCTCGACGCCGCGGGCCTCGCCGCGCAGGCCGGCATCGATCGCGATGCGCGCGGCATTCCCGTCATCACCGCGCGCTCCCGCGCCGACCTGGCCTATGCCACCGGCTTCGCGCACGCGCAGGACCGGTTCTTCCAGATGGACCTGTCGCGGCGCTTCGCGGCGGGCGAGCTTTCCGAACTGTTCGGCGAGGCCGCGCTCAAGCAGGACATCCGCGCGCGCCGTTTCGGCTTCCGCGCCGTCGCGCGCCGCGTGATCGAGGCCGCACCGGCGGAAGAACGGCAGGTCAACGAGGCCTATGCGCGCGGCGTGAACGCCGGGCTCGCGAGCCTGGCGACGCGCCCGTGGGAATACCTGCTGTTGCGCGCCAGGCCGCGCGCCTGGGCGCCGGAGGACTCCGTGCTCGTGGTGCACTCGATGTGGTGGCAGCTGCAGTACAGCGGCATCCGCGCCGAGATCGACCGCCTGCGACTGCAGCGCGCCGCCGCGCAGGGCGCCGGCCCCGAGGCTGCGCGCGATCTCATCGGCTTCGTCTACGCCGGGCATTCCGACTGGGACACGCCTAACTATTCCGCGGATTCGCGCTGCCCCGGCGGCACGTGCGGGGATGCCGCCAGCGTGCTCACGCGGCCGTTCCCCGCGGCGCTGCGCTTCGCCGCGCCGCAGGCGGCGGCGAAAGGCGACGAGGCCAGGCCGGGCAGCAACAGCTGGGCGGTGGCCGGCATCCACACGCGCTCGGGCGTCGCGCTCATCGCCAACGACATGCACCTCGATCTCGCCGTGCCGTCGGTCTGGTACCCGGCGCGGCTGGTGTCGACGGGCAACCCGGCGCTGGACATCTCCGGCGTGACGCTTCCCGGCACGCCGGCCGTGGCCGCCGGTTCCAACGGCATGGTCGCCTGGGGATTCACCAACAGTTACGGCGACTTCTCGGACGTGCGCATCGGCAAGTGCGGCAGCCCTGACTACCGCGTGCGCCACGAGCGCATCGCCGTGCGCGGGCGCGCGCACGCCGAAGTCGAGTATCGCGACGTCGGCGGCGGCGTGGTGCTCGACGGCGGGGAATACGCCGACCTGAATCCGAGGGGTGAGTGCCTGCAGGCGGCCTGGCTGGCGACGCGGCCCGAGGCCACGAACTTCGGCCTGCTCGAGCTGGAGAACGCACGCAGCGTCAACGACGTCCTGGCGCTGGCGCCCGGCGTGGGCATCCCGGGCCAGAACCTGGTGGTGGGCGACATGGGCGGGCGCATCGCCTGGACCTTGTTAGGCCGGGTGCCGCGCGGCACCGGGCCGGACCGCCTGTTCGGAGAGCTCGAATTCCGCGATGCCATGGATCACCCGCGCATCGCCGATCCGCCGGTGGGGCGGCTGTGGACCGCCAACCAGCGCGTGGTCGACGGCGAGCTCGAAGCGGTGCTGGGTGACGACGAAGCGGACCTCGGCGCCGGCGGCTACGACATCGGCGCCCGCGCACGCCAGATCCGCGACGACCTGCTGTCGCTCGCGCATCCCGCCACCGAGGCCGACATGCTGGCCATCCAGCTCGACGCGCGGGCGCTGTTCGTGGGCCGCTGGCGCAACCTGCTGCTCACGCTGCTCGACGAGCAGGCCATGAACGAATCCGCGCCGCGCCGCGAGTTCCGCGAACTGGTGAGCAACTGGAAGGCGGAGGCCGCGCCCGATTCCGTCGGCTACCTGCTGGTGCGCAGCTACCGCACGAACACGCTGAACGCGCTCTGGAACGGGCTCATCGCCGCGGTTGCGGGCCCGAAGTTCGAGGCGCGCCGTCCCGGCCAGTTCGAAGCCGCGGGCTGGCGGCTCGTGTCCGAGCAGCCGCAGGGCATTGCGCCGCCGGGCGCGCCCGACTGGCGGGCATTCCTGCTGCAGCAGCTGGACGCGACCATCGACGGGTTGATGAAGACATGCAACGCGTTGGCCAGCTGCACCTTCGGTGCCGCTGAATCCGTGACCATCCGCCACCCGCTGTCGCGCGCCGTGCCCGTGCTCTCGCGCCTGCTCGACATGCCGGAGGTGGAGCTGCCCGGTGACCACAACATGCCGCGCGTCCAGAGTGGCTCATTCGGCGCATCGGAGCGTTTCGCCGTGTCTCCGGGGCGCGAAGACCAGGGCTATCTCGAACTGCCCGGAGGGCCTTCCGGCCACCCCTTGTCGCCGTTCTATCGCAGCGGCTTCGACGATTGGGCGGCCGGCCGCCCGACGCCATTTCTCCCGGGGCCGGCCGCGCACCGGCTGATCCTGCGGCCCGCCGCTCGCTAGCGGGTCGCTTTCCCCGCCCGGCACGATAAGCTGCCGTCCATGACCCAGACACGATTCGCGGGCACCGACCGCTACGTCGCCACGCCCGATCTCATGATGGCCGTGAACGCGGCCGTGACACTGGCCCGGCCCCTGCTCATCAAGGGCGAGCCCGGCACCGGCAAGACGCAGCTGGCCGAGGAAATCGCGCGCTCGCTGTCGCGGCCGC
Source organism: Steroidobacteraceae bacterium (assembly GCA_036274075.1). Taxonomy (GTDB): domain Bacteria; phylum Pseudomonadota; class Gammaproteobacteria; order Steroidobacterales; family Steroidobacteraceae; genus CADEED01. The sequence continues at coordinate 5,153 of DASUGK010000143.1, forward strand.
TCTTCGAGTGGCACATCAAGTCGACCAGCAAGGCGCAGCAAGGGCTCTACGAATACGACGCGGTCTCGCGCCTGCGCGACTCGCAGCTCGGCGAACAGAAGGTGCACGACATCCGCAATTACATCGTCAAGGGACGCCTGTGGGAGGCGTTCGAGTCGGAGGTGCAGCCGGTGCTGCTCATCGACGAGATCGACAAGGCGGACATCGAATTCCCCAACGACCTGCTGCGCGAGCTCGACCGCATGGAATTCTACGTGCACGAGACGCGCGAGCTGGTGAAGGCGCGCCACCGGCCCATCATGCTGATCACCAGCAACAACGAGAAGGAATTGCCGGACGCCTTCCTGCGGCGCTGCTTCTTCCACTACATCCGTTTCCCGGACACCGAGACCATGGAGAAGATCGTGCGCGTGCACTTCCCGGGCCTCAAGAAAGAGCTGCTGGCCGAGGCACTGGCCACGTTCTTCAGCGTCCGCGATACGCCCGGGCTCAAGAAAAAGCCATCGACCTCCGAGCTGCTCGACTGGATCAAGCTGCTCGTGGCCGAGGACATTCCGCCCGAGGCGCTGCGCAGCGACGACCCGAAGAAGACCATCCCGGTGCTGCACGGCGCGCTGCTCAAGAACGAGCAGGACGTGCACCTGTTCGAGCAGCTCGTGTTCCTCAACCGCAGGGCAGGGCGCTGACGCGCATCTCCCATGCTGGTGCGCTTCTTCAATGATCTGCGCGCCGGCGGCGTCCCGGTCACGCTGCCCGAATTCCTGGGCCTGCTCGAAGGGCTGGAGGCGCGCCTCGCGGCCCTGTCGCCGGAGGATTTCTACTACCTGGCGCGCATGGCGCTGGTGAAGGACGAGCGTCACTTCGATCGCTTCGACCGGGTGTTCGCCGAGCATTTCGCCGGCGCGGAAAAGCTGTTCGAGAAACTCGCGGCGGAGCTGCCGGCCGAGTGGCTGAAGCCACTCACTGAAAAATTGTTCACGGAAGAAGAGAAGAGCCGCGTGGCTGCGCTCGGCGGCTGGAAGCAGCTGCTCGAGACCCTGCAGCAGCGGCTGCGCGAACAGAAGGACCGGCACGAAGGCGGCAATCGCTGGATCGGGACCGGCGGCACCTCGCCTTTCGGCAACCAGGGCTTCAACCCCGAGGGCGTGCGCGTCGGCCAGGCCGGCTCGCGCGAGCGGCGCGCGGTGAAGGTCTGGGAGGCCCGCGACTACCGCAATCTCGACGACGCCGTGGAGCTCGGCACGCGCAACATCAAGATGGCACTGCGCAGGCTGCGGCGGTTCGCACGCGAGGGTGCGCCCGAGGAGCTCGATCTCGACGGCACCATCGATTCCACCGCGCGCAGTGGCGGACTGCTGGACATCCGCATGCAGCCCGAGCGGCGCAACGCGGTGAAACTGTTGCTGCTGCTGGACGTCGGCGGCTCCATGGACCCGCACGTGAAGATCTGCGAGGAGCTGTTCTCGGCGGCGCGTGCCGAGTTCAAGCACCTCGAGTATTTCTACTTCCACAACTTTCCCTACGAGCGGGTGTGGAAGGACAACCGGCGGCGATTCAGCGCGATCACCGATACCTGGACGCTGCTGCGCACCTTCAATTCAGATTACCGCGTGGTGTTCGTCGGTGATGCCACCATGAGTCCTTACGAGATCGAGCAGCCTGGCGGCAGCGTCGAGCACTGGAACGACGAGGCGGGACGGACCTGGATGCAACGGATCACCGCGCACTTCCCGCACCTGGTCTGGCTCAACCCGGAGCCGGAGGATCGCTGGGATTGGACTGCGTCCATCCAGATCACCCGCGCATTGGTAAATCAGCGCATGTTTCCGTTGACCCTCGATGGACTCGACCGCGCCATGCGTGAGTTGAAGCGCAAGACTCTCTATACTGCGCCGGATGTTAGCTAGGTCAACCGCCTCACTATTTGCCGTGACTCTCGCGGCCGCGAGCCTCGCGCAGACACCCACCGACGTTCCGGCGGCATCTTCCGATTCGCTCGTGACCGTGCCCGGGCTCACGCCGGTGCTGGTACGCATCGAGGACGAAATCTCCAGCAAGACAGCCAGGACAGGCGATCATTTCAGGATCACCGTGGCCGAAGACGTGCGCGTCGGCGATGCCGTCGTGATCCCCGCGGGCAGTACGGGCGACGGTGAAGTCATCCATGCCGCCAAACCCGGTGCGGGCGGCAAGGCCGGCGAACTCATCGTCGCGGCGCGCTGGGTGCAGGTCGGCGACATCCAGGTGCGGCTGCGCTCCTTCGCGCTGGGCGCGGTGGGCAAGGACAAGTCGGTCGATTCGTTGGCGGCGAGTTTCGTCGTGGGCCCATTCGCCCTGTTCCAGAAAGGCGGAGTCGTGATCATCCCGCGCGAGACGATGGGCATGGCCAAGACCGCGCTCGAATTCCGGTTGCCCGCGGCGGCGGCCCCGGCGTCACAGCCGGAGGCGCCGCAGCAGATCACAGAAGAGGAAACGGAGGGAGAAGTCGATGTTCCGAAGACTGACTAAGGTGGCCCTGGCCGCCGTATTGATCGCGCCGTTCGCGGCGATTTCCCAGGACAACGCGGCCGCACCTGCCGAGGCAGCGGCGGCGGCACCGGCAGCCGACGCGGCCGCCGGTGGCACCGGCACCGTGGTGTTCTTCCGCGAGAAGAAAATGATGGGCATGGCCATCAGCTTCAAAGTGCGCGAGAACGGCGTGGAGCTCTGCAAACTGGGCAGCGGTTCGTTCTGCACCGTGACGGTACCCGTCGGCAAGCACGAGTTCGTCACGCAGACGGAAGCCAAGGACGTGCTGAACCTGGAAGTGGAGTCCGGCGAGACCTACTACGTGCAGGCGAGCATCTCGATGGGCGTCATGGCCGGCCACGGCAATCTCGCGCCGTCGACCAAGGAAGCGTTCGAAGGCATGAAGGCGAAGCTCAAGGACAACACGGGCAAGGATCTCGACCCGCCCAAAGAGAAGAAGTAATACCGGCAAACAAGAACGCCCGGCGTGCGTCGGCACGGCCGGGCGTTTTTCTGCGCCGACGGTGGCAGTCACCGACGTCGTTGGTCAGGGAGAAACAAGATGACTTTGCAGGCAGGCAAGGCCCTGAAAATGGGGCTGGCCTTGTGGGCAGCCCTGGCGCTGGCGGGCTGCGCGTCGAGCGTGCAGCGCTCGGAGGAACACCGGGCCGCGACCTTCAAGGTGTCGGCGGAATATCCGATCGGTGCGGTCAACGTGTCCGCGACACCCGAGGCCCTGGCCAAGATCCAGGAAGCCAAGAAAAAATTCGACCCGGACCGGTTGAGGAGCGCGATCGAGTACGCCCTCAACTTCGACAAGATGTACGCGAAGCCCGGCGAGGGTGGACTGGTGATGGACGTGACCGTGACACGGGTGCGTGTGCGTTCGTCGTTCAATGCCGTGATGTGGGGCCCGATGGCCGGCAATGACGCCGTGGAGGGCGAAGTGGTGGTCAAGGACGTCACCGGCAAGGTGCTCGACAAGTTCGTGGTGAAAGTGTCGTACGCGCTGGGCGGATTCGCCGGCGGAGAGGACGATACGCGCACCGGCTATCTCTACGATGCGTTCGCCGACGAGGTCGTCGGCCAGTACAAGACCGAAGGTTCGGGCGGCTCGAAGAGCAGCAAGAAGAAATAGCCAGGTCCAGAACAGAAACGCCCGGCCATGCTCGCGCACGGCCGGGCGCATACATTCAGCGTTGCTTCGCGATCAGCCCTTGGTGGCGGGCGTGTGCGCCTTGATCTCCGCGAGCACCATGTCCGAGTGGCCCTTCGGGTCCACCTTGTCCCAGTGCTTGACGATCTTGCCGTCGGGTCCGATCAGGAAGGTCTGGCGGCTGGCGAGCTCGAGGCCTTCCTTCGGGCTCCACAACACACTGTACTTCTTGATCGCCTCCTTGTTGGGATCGGCGAGGATGTCGAAGGGCAGGCTGTGGTTCTCGGCAAACTTCTTGTGCGACTCGACGTCGTCGGCGCTGACGCCGAGGATGACGGCGTCGGCCTTGCGGAACGCGAAGATGTTGTCACGCAGTTCGCAGGCCTGGGTGGTGCAGCCGGGCGTCTCGTCCTTCGGGTAGAAGTAGAGCACCACCCACTTGCCCTTGTACTGCGAGAGCGTGTGCCACTCGCCCTTCTGGTCCTGTAGTTTGAAATCCGGCGCGGCGGAACCGGCGGCAGGCGCCGTGTCCCCCGCCAGAGCGCATACACTTGCGGTCGCCGCCAGCAGGGCGGTGACCAAAGTCCGTCGAAGTGCGAGCATGGTGTTCTCCGTGGAATGGAATGGGTCGTGGGGGAGCCGGATATTAGCAGCGTGACGCGAGCGGGTCTCATCCTCACGGGAGGTGGCGCCCGCGCCGCCTACCAAGTTGGTGTCCTGAAGGCCCTGACGCAAATATATCCGCGTCCCGACTGGCCTTTTCCCATCATCGTGGGAACGTCGGCCGGCGCCGTGTCAGCCAGCATCCTGGCCGGGAACGTCGAGCGCTGGCAGCAGTCCGTTTCGGAAATCGAAAAAGTCTGGGCCAATTTCCGCGTCCAGCAGGTGTTCCGGGCCGACGCCCGCGCCATGCTCGGTGCCGGCGGCCGCTGGTTGGGTTCGCTGATGACGGGTGGTGCGCTGGGCCCGCCGAAGTCACTGCTCGACAACTCGCCGCTGCGTTCCCTGCTCTCGCGTGTCACCGACTTCGATGCCATCCGCAGGAACGTCGCCAATGGCCACCTGCGTGCCCTGGCGCTGTGCGCCACCAGCTACTTCACCGCGCGCTCGGTGTCGTTCTTCGAAGCCGAGACCACGGTCAGTGAATGGTCGCGTGCCCAGCGGCATGGCGAACGCGTGCCGCTGAATCTCGACTACCTGATGGCCAGCCTCAGCATCCCGTTTCTGTTCCCGCCCACCTGCCTGCAGGGTGAATACTTCGGCGACGGCGCCATGCGCCAGACGGCGCCGCTGTCACCGGCCATCCACCTGGGTGCGGACCGCCTGCTGATCGTGGGCGTGCGGCCCACGCACCTGGATGCCGTGCCGAGGTTCATCGCTTCCGACGCGCCGCCGACGCCGGGCCAGATCTTCGGCTACATGCTGGACACCCTGTTCAGCGACCAGATCTCCGCGGATCTCGAGAACCTGAATCGCATCAATCGCCTGAGTTCCGTGGCCGGCGCTTCCACGGCTGCGCGCCACATCAGCACCATGATGATCGCGCCCAGCCTCGATCCGTCGGAGCTCGCCGTGCGCTTCACCCATTCGCTGCCCATGAGCCTGCGCGCGCTGATGGCGATCATCGGGGCGCGCGGTGCCGCGGGTGGATTGCTCGCCAGCTACCTGATGTTCGAATCGGAATACACGCGCGAGCTCATCGAGCTCGGGTTTCGCGACACGCTGGCGAGGCGCGACGAACTCACGGCCTTCCTCGCAGGATGAACCCGGCTTCACTGCGCCCCGGGGCCGGGGTGGTGCACCTCTGGATTGCGCCGGAATGGCAGCTCGATGCATCCGTCGAAGCCCGATACCGCCAGCTGATGTCGGCGGAAGAGCGCGAGAGCGAGCAACGCTTCCTGGTCGAGGGCGCGCGCCGCCTGCACGTGCTGGCCCGTGGCCTGCAGCGAACGGTGCTGGCGTCCTGCCTGCCGGGTGCGGAACCCGCGGCGCTCGCTTTCGTGAAGAACGCGCACGGCCGTCCCGCGCTCGCGCCGCCCTTCGATGCGAGCGGCATCGAATTCAATATCGCGCACACCGAGGGCATGGTCGTGATGGCGGTGTGCGCCGGCATGCAACCGGGCGTGGACATCGAAAGCTTCGGGAAGCAGGCGCCGCTGGCGGCGGCGCGCCGTCATTTTTCGGACGCTGAAGTCGCAGCGCTCGAAGCCCTTCCTGCCGAGGAACAGTCGGGACGGTTCCTGCGGCTGTGGACGCTGAAAGAGGCGTACCTGAAGGCCACCGGCGTGGGCATCGCCGCCGGCCTGGCGACCGTGAGCTTCCATTTCGAGGGCGGCGGCAAATGCCGGTTCGAATGTGCGGCGGACCCGGATGCTTCGCGCTGGCAATTCCAGCAGTACGCGCTCGCCCCGGATCACGTGGTGGCGCTGGCCTGCCCCGCGGGGCCGCGGGAGTTTCGTGTGATATGGCGCGAGTTCTTCGCGGGCGCGGAGCGGCCGGTGAGCCTGGTGAGGTCGCGCCTCCTGCTCATCAGGTGAGGAACAACGCTCCCAGGCCCAGCAAGGTTGCGAAGCCGATGCAGTCGGTGAACGTGGTGAGGATCACGCCGGCCGAGAGCGCCGGGTCGATGCGCATGCGCTTCAGCAGCAGCGGCACGACGACGCCCACGGTGGCGGCGCACAGCAGGTTGATGAGCGTCGCTGCCGCGATGATCACCGAGATCTTCCAGGTGCCGTACCAGACGACCGTGACACTGCCGACGATGACGGCCCAGATGAGGCCGTTGAGGCCGCCGACCGCGATCTCCTTCCACAGCAGCCATCTCGCGTTCACCCACTCGACCTGGCCGAGCGCGATGCCGCGGATGATGAGCGTGACGGTCTGGGTGCCGGCGATGCCGCCCATCGAGGCGACGATGGGCATGAGGGCGGCCAGCGCCGCGACCTTCTCGATCGTGCCTTCGAAGCGGCGCACCACCGCGGCCGCCAGGAAAGCCGTGACCAGGTTGATGCCGAGCCAGAGCAGGCGCCGGCGAGTCGAGGGGAATACGCCGGCGAACACGTCTTCTTCGTCGCGCAGGCCCGAGGCGGCCATGACTTCGTGCGCGGCTTCCTCGCGGATGACGTCGACCACGTCGTCGACGGTGATGCGGCCCAGCAGCTTGCCGGCGGGGTCGACCACCGCGGCCGACACCAGGTCGTGGTCCTGGAACAGGCGCGACACCTCGTTGGCGGTCGTGTCGGGCGTGATGCGCGGCGCCTCGGCGTCGAGGATGTCGCCGACGGGTTTTTCGGGGTCCTCGGTGAGCAACCGCGTGAGCGCGACCGTGCCCAGGTAGTGGTCGTTGCGATCCACCACGAACAGGCGGTCGGTCTTGTCGGGCAACTCGCCGCGCATGCGCAGGTAACGCAGCACCACTTCGACCGTGACGTCGGCGCGCACGCTCACGGTGTCCGTGTTCATGAGGCCGCCGGCGGTGTCCGGCTCGTACGACAGGACCGAGTTCAGCCGCTCGCGGTCCTGGGCGTCCATCGACTTGATGAGCTGTGCGCCGACGGCCTCGGGCAGGTCACCGACCAGGTCGGCCAGGTCGTCGAGCTCCAGGTCTTCGGAGGCGGCCAGCAACTCCTCGGCGTCCATGCCTTCGATGAAGGCCTGGCGTACGTCGTCGCTGAGCTCCACCAGCACGTCGCCCTCGACTTCAGGCTCGACGAAATTCCACACCACCTCGCGCTGCGCGGGCGGCAGGGATTCGATCAGGTTCGCGACCTCGGCCGGGTGCATGGAAGCGACCATGCGGGCCGCACCACGCCACGAACCTTCACGCAGCGCGCCACGCAGCGCGGCGAGCCGGCGTTCTTTCGTGGGTGTGCGGGTCGATTCCATGACGCCGCGGAGTGTATTGGGAAAAAAGGGGACAGATCTATTTTTCGCGGGGCCGGCAGCTGATCGAAATCAGCCGCGCTCGCGAAAAATAGATCTGTCCGCTTTTTCTACGCCGACTGTGCGCCGGCGAGGGCGGGGGCGCGCGTGATGGAGCGCATCTCGCCGAGCGAGTTGTGGCGGATGGCGACCACCGGGTAGGTCTGCGCGAGGCGTTCGGCCATGCGTTCGGCGAGGTACACGGAACGATGCCGGCCGCCGGTGCAGCCGATGGCGATGGTCAGGTAACGGCGATTCGCGGCCTGGTGCTCGGGGATGCGGGCCGAGACGAACTGCAGGATGTCTTCCAGCAGGCGCGGCACGCTGCGTTGCGCCTCGAGGAAGCGGATCACGTCGGCGTCGCGGCCGGTCAGGGCGCGCAGCGAAGGATCCCAGTACGGATTCGGCAGCGCGCGCGCGTCGAACACGAAGTCGGCGTCGCCCGGGATGCCGTTCTTGAAGCCGAAGGACTCCACCAGCAGCGACAGCCGGCCCGCGCTGCGTTTCTCCACGCGCTGGCTGATGAGATCGCGCAGGTCGTGCACACCCATGCGCGAGGTGTCGATCACCAGGTCGGCGGCGTTGAGGATGGGTTCCAGCAGCCGCCGCTCGATGGCGATGGCTTCCTTGAGCGAGACGTGGTCGGTGCTGATCGGGTGCTTGCGGCGCGTCTCGGCGAAGCGGCGCAGCAGTTCCTCGTCATTGGCCAGCAGGAACACGATTTCGCACTGGATGCCGCTCTTCTTGAGCTCGTCGATGAGGTGCGGGACGGTCTCGATCTCCGCCGCGGCGTTGCGGGCGTCGACGCCCACGGCCGCGCGGCTGTACTGCGCCTCGTTGTTGCGCAGCGTGTGCGAGATGAAGGGCTTCAGCAGGGCCGCCGGGATGTTGTCGACGCAATAGAAACCGGCGTCTTCGAGCATGTGCAGGGCCACGCTCTTGCCGGACCCCGACAGCCCGCTGACGAGGATCAGCCTCATGGAGTTCAGTGGCGCCTCCGCGTCACCTGCCGTGCGCCTTGCGCGCTTCGGCGGCGTGTTTGTCCGCTTTCTTTTCCTTGTGCTTGAGGACGCTGCGGTCGAGCTTGTCGGCCAGCAGGTCTATGGCGGCGTACATGTCTTCCTGGGTGGCGTCGGCATGGATGGAGTTGCCGCGCACATGCAAGGTGGCTTCGGCTTTCTGTCGGAGTTTCTCGACCGTGAGCACGCAGTGCACGTCGATGACGTGGTCGAAATGGCGCGAAATCCGCTCGAGTTTCTTCTCCACGTACGAGCGCATCGACGGGGTGACTTCGACATGATGACCGGAAAGCGACAATTGCATGATCCGTCTCCTTGTTCTGCCTGTCTAGTTAACCTGATGAATCCTTACCTGGCCGCGGCCCTGGCCTTGCGTTCGTTGGAGGGCGCGAGCCCGAGGGCCTCGCGGTACTTGGCGACCGTGCGGCGCGCCACGGCGATGCCTTCGCCCGAGAGCAGCTCCGCGATGCGGCTGTCCGACAGCGGGTTGCCCGGATCCTCTTCCTTTATGAGCTTGCGGATCTTGGCGCGCACCGCCGTCGACGAAGCGCCGCCGCCGTCCGCGGCCTCGACCTGGCTGGAAAAGAAATACTTGAGTTCGAACACCCCGCGCGGCGTGTGCATGTACTTGCTGGAAGTGACGCGGGAGATCGTGGATTCGTGCATGTCGATGGCCTGGGCGATGTCCTTGAGGATCATCGGGCGCATGGACTCTTCGCCGTGTTCCAGGAAGGCGGTCTGGCGCTCGACGATGCTCCTGGCCACTTTCATGAGGGTTTCGTTGCGGATTTCCAGGCTCTTGAGCAGCCAGCGGGCCTCCTGCAACTGGGCGCGCATCGAGGAATGGCCGGCGCCGCGGCCCAGCATGTCGGCGTAGCTCTGGTTGAGCCGCACGCGGGGCAGGGTGGAACTGTTGACCTCGACGGTCCAGCCGCGATCGGTGCGGCGCACGAACACGTCGGGCACCACGTACTCGGCCTTGGCGCTCGACACCGTGGCGCCCGGCCGCGGATGACAGCCGCGCACCAGCGCCACCGCCTGCGCGAGCTCGTCGTCCGAGGCGGCAAGTTCGCGGCGCAGCAGGGTGAGCTCGCGGTCGGCGAGCAGGTCGAGGTGTTTCTCGGCGATGGCCAGCGCCAGCTTGAGGCCCGGCGTCTCCGGGTGAAGCATGCGCAGCTGCAGCGTCAGCGATTCGCTGAGGTTGCGCGCCGCGACCCCGGGAGGATCGAGCGTCTGAACCAGCTTGAGCACGCGCTCGACTTCGCTGGTGTCGGCGGTGACCTCGGGCAGCAACGTGGCCGCGATGTCTTCGAGCGTGTCGGTGACGTAACCATCGTCGTTGATGGCATCGACAATGGCGCGCGCGATGGCGAGGTCGCGCGGCGCGAGGTTGGCGTATTCGAGCTGCGCCAGCAGGTGGTCCTGCAGCGAGAGCTGCGCGTCGTCGGCGACCTCGGCGGCGCGTTCGTCGTCATCGCGCCACGAGTCGGAACCGGCGCTGCGTTCGTTCCACGAGTCCTCGATGACCTCGGCTTCGACGGTGACCTCGGGCTGGGCCGGCGCGTCGACGCGCTTGTCCTCCGGCATGGGATGCGGCTCGAGCGTTTCGAAGGAGCCGGTGGCCTCGTACTCGTCGACGGGCTCCAGCATCACGTTGGTTTCGAGCTGCTCGCGGATGTGCGCCTGCAGCTCCAGTGCAGGCATTTGCAGGAGGCGGATGGCCTGCTGCAGCTGCGGGGTCATGGTGAGCTGCTGACCCAGCTTCAGCTGCAATGAGGGCTTCATCATCGACACAGGCGCAGGTGTCCCCAACGCTATGAAAGGTAAGGTCTTTTCCGGGCAGGCCCTGAAAGCTACATGCGGAAAGACTGACCCAAGTACACCTCACGGACTTGGGGGTTGGCAAGGATTTCTTCCGAAGATCCTGAAGCCATTACGGTGCCCCCCGAAACGATGTAGGCACGGCCACACACACCTAGGGTTTCTCTGACGTTATGGTCGGTGATGAGCACCCCGATGCCCTTGGCGGTGAGCTCGGTCATGATGCGCTGGATGTCGATGACCGACAGCGGATCGACGCCCGCAAAGGGTTCGTCGAGGAGCACAAAACGGGGCTCGGCCGCGAGGGCGCGCGCTATTTCGACGCGCCGGCGCTCGCCGCCCGACAGCGCCAACCCCAAGCTCTTGCGCACGTGCGCAATTCGCAACTCCCCGAGGATCTGTTCGAGCCGTTCCTGGCGCGCCGTCTCGTCGAGCGGACGGGTTTCCAGGATGGCCATGATGTTGTCTTCGACCGTGAGCTTGCGGAAGACCGAGGCTTCCTGCGGCAGGTAACCGATGCCGGCCTGCGCGCGCTGATGCATCGCAAGGTGGGTTATGTCGCGGTCGTCGATGGTGACCTGGCCCGCATCCGGCGGCACCAGTCCGACGATCATGTAGAAGGCCGTGGTCTTGCCGGCGCCGTTCGGTCCTAACAACCCGACGATCTGCCCGCTCTCCACCTCGAGGGAGAGGTCGGTGATGACTTGGCGGCGGCGGTAACTCTTGGCGAGATGCGTGGCCCGCAGCACGCTCATGGTTTCGGCCCCGGCACGTTGCACGGCTTGCCCTGGGGGGAGCCGGGCTGGATCACGATGCGCACGCGGCCGCCCGGCGTGGCGGTGCCGCCGGGCTGGCCCTGCATGGTCTGCGTCTTGATGTTGTAGACCATCTGGTCGCCGGTGATCTCGTTGCAACCGTCGGGCGTCAGCCACGCGTTCTCGCGGAAGCTCACCGTGCCCGTGGAGGTCTCGTAATCCATGGTGTTCGCGTGGCCGCGCGCGAGATTGCCGTCCTCGCGCTTCTGCTCGAATTCCGCGGGCGCGCCGGTGATGGTCGCGCGCGAGATCAGGTTGTCCCTGAACCAGACCACGGCCTTGTCGGCCTTGAGATTGCCGCCGTCGGCGCGGATGCGCACGTTGCCGGAGATGGTCCACTCGCCATTCTCGAAATCGAGGCCGCCCTTGACGTTGGCTTCGCTGGCCTCGATGCGGATGTCGCCCTGCGTGATGACCACGTCGCGGAACACGGCGGTGTTGTTGCGGGTGTCGACCTCGACCGGCACGGCGTCCATGACGATCTTCTCGGTGCTGCGCGGCGACTGTGCCGCCGCCACGCCTAACAAGCCGGCGCAGCCGGCGGCGAGCAGCCGGACGAACCGGTCAGCGGGGGAAGAATTCGCCATGTACGTCGGATTCTAGACGCAGCTTCCCGGTCTTCAAATCGTATTTCATGCCGACGGCGGTGAGTTCGTGTCCCGACCAGCGCACCGTCACGGGGTCCCTGGTCTCGATGTACTCGGTGGGCGTGTTGATCCGCAGGCTGCGGGTCATCAGTGTCAGCGGGTCGCCACTGGCGGGCTCCGCGCCCGTGACCACCACGTTGCCGCTGAGCATCACGTCGTCGCCGTTGGCGCGCACCCGCCCGTGGTCGGAGGTGACATGCCAGTTCTCACGGGCGGCCGCGGCGCTGACCGGCGCCTCGCCGGGAACGGCCGCCTGCGATCCCGGGTGGTAGTCCATCTCCAGCCGTTCGAGTTCGATCACGTTGGCGTCGAGCTGCTGGCGGATGACCGCGGCCTTGAGCCGGTAACGTTCGCGCCCGTCGTAGCCGGTCTCGATGATTTCGGCGTCGCGCGCGGCGTAGCCCGGATCCGGCACGTTTACCGCCATGGCGTCCGAATCTTCACCGCCGCGGCCGATGCGGCCGATGTAGTAGGCCGCCGCGATGACCACGATCAATGCGACGAAGCCCAGCGGACGCGACCAGTTGCGCATGGCACTCATGCGCGCCGGCGCCTCGCGTCGATGAGCCAGTCGCAGACCTCGCGCACCGCGCCCTGGCCGCCGGGGCGCGTGGTCACGAGGTCGGCCACGGACATCGCATCGGCGTGCGCGTCGGCCACCGCGATGGCGAGGCCCGCGGCCTGCAGCATGGGCGCGTCGGGCGTGTCGTCGCCGACGCAGGCGGTGTGCTCCAGCGCAATGGAGCGCGAGCGGGCGAGTTTCTCCAGCGCCGCCAGCTTGTCGCTGACGCCCTGGGCGACATGGCGGATGCCGAGCTCGCGCGCGCGGCGGGAAACGATGGCGGACTTGCGCCCGGAGATGATGGCCACGGTGACGCCGGCGGCGGCCACCTGCTTGATGCCGTGCCCGTCCTTCACGTTGAAGACCTTGAGCGACTCGCCGCGCGCGCCGTAGTAGAGGCGCCCGTCGGTGAGCACGCCGTCGACGTCGAGAACCAGCAGCTGCACGCGGCCCAGGGCCGGCAGGAAGCTGGCCAGGTTGGCTGCGCTCACAGCACCCCGGCGCGCAGCAGGTCGTGGACGTTGAGCGCACCGACCAGCGTGCCGGCGGCATCCACCACCGGCAGCGCGGTGATGCTGTGTTTCTCCATGAGATGCGCGGCCTCGGCCGCCAGTTCCTGGGGCTGCACGGACTTGCCGGGCGCGATCATCACCTCGCGCATGGTCGTCTGGTGCACGTCGATGCGCCGGTCCAGCGCGCGGCGCAGGTCGCCGTCGGTGAACACGCCGAGCTTGCGTCCGCCCTCGGTGACGACGCACATGCCCAGGCCTTTCTTCGACATGATGACCAGGCCCTCGGCGAGCCGCGCATCCGGGCTAACTACCGGCAGGTCGCCGCCGGTGCGCATGACGTCGGCGACGTGCAGCAGCAGCTTGCGGCCGAGGGCGCCGCCGGGATGCGAACGCGCGAAGTCCTGCGAGGTGAAGCCGCGCGCCTCCAGCAACGCGACGGCCAGCGCATCACCCAGCGCCAGCGTCACCGTGGTGCTCGCGGTGGGCGCGAGGTTGAGCGGGCAGGCTTCCTCCTCCACCGTCACGTCGAGGTGCACGCTGGCGGCGCGCGCCAGCGACGACTTGGGACTGCCGGTGACCGCGATCAGCGGCACGCCGAGCCGCGAGGCATGCGGGATCAGCATCAGCACCTCGGCGGTCTCGCCGGAATTGGAAATGGCGAGCAACAGGTCCTCGCGCGTGATCATGCCGATGTCGCCGTGGCTGGCTTCCGCGGCGTGCATGAAGAAGGAGGGCGTGCCGGTCGAGGCGAGGGTGGCGGCGATCTTGCTGCCGATATGCCCGGACTTGCCCATGCCGGTGACGATGACCCGCCCGGTGCAGGCCAGGCACAGCGTGCAGGCGCGCGCGAACGAGGCGTCGAGCCTCGGCAACAGCGCGGCCAGCGCCCGGCCTTCGATCTCGATGGCGCGGCGCCCGGCCGCGATCAGGCTGGCCGCATCGGTCTTCGGGTCGAGGGTCGCGCGGGGGGCATTCATGCGGGAATCATACGCCTTGGGTCGCTAAACTCGCGCCATGAACACCGTCATGACCCCCGAACACATCGCCGACCTGATCCGCGCCGGACTGCCCGGCGCCAAGGTACGCGTCGAGTCCGACGACAACACCCACTTCGCCTCGCAGGTGGTCGCCGCGCAGTTCGCCGGCAAGCGTCCCATCGCACGGCATCAAATGGTGTACGCCACGCTGGGTGAACTCGTCGGGCGCGAGATCCATGCGCTGTCCATCGACGCCCTGACACCCGAGGAACTGGCGGCGAAAGGTCGATAGGAAAGGCAGCGGGGCCGCCATCCCTGGGGATGCGCCGGGCACCATCCCGCGCCCCAAACCACTACACTAGCGGCCCTTCCGGCCGGGGACGCTTCGTGGACAAGCTGCAAATCAATGGTGGTATCGCCCTCGAGGGAGAGGTGCGCATCTCGGGCGCCAAGAACGCCACCCTGCCCATCGTCGCCGGCGCGCTGCTCGCCGACGGCCCGGTGACCATCCGCAACGTCCCGCACCTGCAGGACGTCACGACCATGATCGAGTTGTTAGGCCGCATGGGCGTGTCGGTGACCATCGACGAGAAGATGCGCATCGAGATCGACCCGACCACCACGCGCGAGTGCTTCGCGCCCTACGAGCTGGTCAAGACCATGCGTGCGTCCATCCTGGTGCTGGGCCCGTTGCTGGCGCGCTTCGGCAAGGCCGACGTGTCGCTGCCGGGCGGCTGCGCCATCGGTGCGCGCCCGGTGAACATCCACGTCGCGGGCCTGCAGGCCATGGGTGCCGAGATCAACATCGACAGCGGCTACATCCGCGCGCGCGCCGACCGGCTGAAGGGCGCGCGCCTGGTGCTGGAGACCGTGACGGTCACGGGCACCGAGAACCTCATGATGGCGGCGACGCTGGCCGACGGTGAAACCATCATCGAGAACGCGGCACGCGAACCCGAGGTGGTGGACCTCGCGAAATTCCTCATCTCGATGGGCGCGAAAATCCAGGGCGCGGGCAGCGACAAGATCGTCATCCAGGGCGTGGAGAAACTGCGCGCCACCAGCTACGAAGTGCAGCCCGATCGCATCGAGGCCGGCACCTATCTCGTGGCCGGCGCGATCACCTCCGGCCTGGTGCGCGCCAAGAACGTGGACCCCGAGCATCTCGACGCCGTGACCGCCAAGCTGCGCGAGGCGGGCGCTAAGGTGGGCATCGGCCCGAGCTGGATCGAGGTCGACATGAAAGGGCGTCGCCCGAAGTCGGTCGACATCCGAACCGCGCCGTACCCGGCGTTCCCCACCGACATGCAGGCGCAGTTCGCGGCGCTCAACACCATCGCCGACGGCGTCGGGACCATCGTCGAGACCATCTTCGAAAACCGCTTCATGCACATGCTCGAAATGCGCCGGCTCGGGGCGGAGATCCGCCTCGAGGGCAACACCGCCATCATCAAGGGTGTGCCGAAGCTGAATGGCGCGCCGGTCATGGCGACCGACCTGCGGGCCTCGGCCAGCCTGGTGCTGGCAGGCCTGGTGGCCGAAGGGCGCACCGAGATCGAACGCATCTACCACATCGATCGCGGCTACGAGGCGCTGGAAGAAAAACTCGCCCAGCTCGGGGCCCAGATCCGCCGCGTTCCCAACTGAAATTCCGCTGTTTCCCCGAATGTCCCGCGTGGACAGCGCGGGTCCCTGCACCATTTGTGAACCAGTTGGCGATCCGGGCTTTCCCGGGGAAATCGCATGTGCCGGATGTGACGCATTGCCGTTCAACGGCAAAGCGCGGACTTAATACTCGCCCTCATTGTCGTTCCCCGGAGACGGGCCATGGAGGCATGTCCCGAGGAACATCGATCGCGACAAAACCAGTTCGATGAGAGGTCGAGGGCTCCATGCAAGCACGTGAATTCGGCGCCGCCGCGCAATCTGAGACCGCGGGCCGGGGAAATCCCGGGACCAGCACATTCAAGTCGAAGAAGCCGCTCGCGCTCATCGCGACGCCTGACCTCGACCTCTGGGGGCAACTCGGCCCGATGCTCGAAGCGACTTGCTCGCTGCGGCACGCCGACAGCCTCTCTACCGCCGCCAGCATGCTCAAGCCGGGTGCGCGCACGATCCTCGTGGCCGACCTGCGCGGGCTGAGCCCCGACGACTTCGCGCCAATCTCCGGCAGTCCTCACAACCCCGTCGTCATCGCGATCCGCGACGGTGGTTCGGCCGGCATGGTCGACCAGCTGATGCTCGAGGGCGCGATCCACGCGCTCGTCGACTCGCCGGTGGAACCGGCCGCGATCCTGCGCGCCGTCAACGACGCCGCGCGCATCTCCGCCACCGCCGAGGCGCTCAGCGCCGTCACCACGCCGTCGAGCGGCAGCAGCGGCGGTGAAGAGAAGTCCGGCAAATCGCCGGCGATGCTGATCGGCGTCGCCGTGGCCGTGCTCGCGCTCGCGGGCGGCGGCTGGTACTTCATGAACAAGGGTTCCTCCGAACCCGCCCCCACGACGGATGCCACCCCCGCGGAAACCGCGCCGGCGGCCACGTCCAAGCCCGCCGCTGCTTCCGCGCAGCCCGCTGCCTCGCTCGACGAAGTGCTCGAGAAGGCGCGACTCGCCATGGACGAGCGCCGTTACATCGAGCCCGCCAAGAACAACGCGCTGGAGCATTTCCGCCAGGTGCTGGTGCTCGACCCGAAGAACGCCGAAGCCACCGAGGGCCTGAAGCGCCTCGGCGGCCTGCTGATCGCCCGCGCGCGCACCGCGCTCGACGAGCGCCGCTTCGACAACGCGCTGGCCGAACTGGAAGCCGCGCGCAGCATCGACGCCAATGACCCGCGCCTGGCCGAGGTCGACGCGCGCCTCGACTCGATGCGCGCCCAGACCGCGCTGGCGCAGATCCAGGCCACGCTGGCCGCGCAGAATTTCGACCGCGCCGCCTCGCTGCTCGAAGCCGCGCAGAAGGACGCCCTGCTGCCGCCCGCGCAGATCGCGCAGCTCTCCAAGGAACTCGAGGCGAAGCGGCGTTCCGTGGCCGTCAATCGCGGCGTCGCCAATGCCGAGGCGCGCCTCGCGAGCGGACGCCTCGTGACGCCTGCGGGCGATTCCGCCAAGGACGCGATCAAGGACCTGCGCGAGGCCGGTGCCTCGAACGAAACCATCGCGCGGCTCAATGCCGACCTCAACTCGCGGCTGCTGGCTGCCGCGCGTGACGCTGCCACCAAGGGTGACCAGCAGGCCGTGGCGTTCAACCTCGGCGCGGCGCGCGACAACGGCGCCTCGGCCGCCGCCATCAATGCCGCGCAGCGCGACATCACCGCCGCCGCGCAGAAGCAGCAGCGCACCAACGACGACATCGCGCGCTACGCGCAGGCCGCAAGAGATCGCCTCGCCTCGGGCCAGCTGCTGACCCCGGCGAACGATTCGGCCGTGTCGCACGCCGAGCGCCTGCGACTGCTCGACGTCCGCAATCCCACCACCGTGCAGGTCGTGAAGGAAGTGCGCACGCGCCTGGTGTCCGAAGCCCGTGCGCGCCTCGGCGCCAACAAGCCGTCCGAAGCGGCCCAGTTCCTCGATGCCGCGGAAGGCCTCGGCGGCGATGCGGACCTGGGCGAGCTGCGCACCGCGCTGGCGAGCGCGCAGGCTGATGCCGCGAAGGCCGCCGCCGCTCCGAAGCTGCCGCCGCTCAAGATGACGCGCCCGCCGCGTCCGAAGTACCCCACCGCCGCCAAGGGCGTCGAAGGCTGGGTGCGCGTCGAGTTCTACGTGACGCCGGAAGGCCACACCGAGCGGGTGCGCGTTCTGGCGAGTGAGCCTGCCGGTCTGTTCGACGCGGCGGCTATTTCGGCCATGGAAAATGCGCGCTTCGAGGAATTCGACTCGCCCGATTCGCGTCTCGCGGTCCAGCGCATCGTCTTCAAGCCGGAGTGATGGAGGGAGAACGAAGTGAGTAAAGCCGCTGTCAACAAGTCCGGTAAGAAGATTTCGAAGAAGATGCAGGGCGCCCGCGCCGTGTGGGTGGCCGTGGGCATCCTGGCCCTCGCATTCCTCGTCGGCGTGCTGGCGCCGGCCTGGTACTTCGCCGGCCGGCTGGTGGAGAACAACACCGCGGTCCGCGCCATCGGCGAACTGCAGCAGCAGCCTTCGCGCATGCAGGCCGCCCTCAATTCGATCCAGGACCGCCTGCGTGCCCGTGGATTCGTGCGCGACTCGATCGAGCAGCTGAAGCGCGCCACGGTGCAGTTCGAGGCCGAGACGAACAAGCTCTCGGCCGGCGACGACAGCGTCTCCATCGGTGGCTTCGGCTCCGACGACGACGTGCAGAACACGATCAGGGAAATGACCGCGGCGTGGAAGAAGTACAAGCCGGCGCTCGACCCGGTGGCCAACTTCACCGCGATCCCGTACTCGGACAGCGAGCGTGAAGGCACGCAGCTCAACATGGACGGCCGCGAACTGCAGCGCAGCGTGACGGCCGCCGTGACCCAGGCGCGCGCCTATACGCCCGCGCTCGAGAAGAACCTCGCGCAGATCATCACCGGCCTGCAGAGCTCGTCCGATTCGCTGGCTACCGCGCTGCGTTCGGTGGTGCTCATCGGCGTAGGCCTCGCGGCCGCGCTGGCCGCGCTCGTCGGTTACCTCTCCCTCGCCCGCGGCAAGCAGGCGGCCGCCGCGGCCGCCGCACGCCAGCAGACGGAAGACATCCTCTCGACGGTGCGCGAAGGTCTGTTCCTGCTCGACGCCGACCTCAAGATCGGAACCATTCATTCGGACGCGACCGCGCAGTTGTTCCAGCGCGAGTCGGTGTCCGGCATCACCTTCGAAGACCTGCTGCGCGACCTGGTGACGCCCAAGACGCTCGCCATCGCCACCAAGTTCGTCAAGGTGCTGTGGAGCGAGCGCACCAAGGAAAACCTGATCCGCTCGATCAACCCGCTCAACGAAGTGGAAATCCTGGTCGGCGAGAAGGGCAGCAAGGACGCCGAGACCCGCTACCTCGAGTTCAACTTCCACCGCGTGCGCCGCGAAGGCGCGATCACGCACGTGCTGGTGGCCGTGGCCGACGTCACGGCGCGCGTCGCCCTGGCCGCCCAGCTCAAGGGCGCGCAGGAATCGGCGCAGAGCCAGATGGACGCGTTCCTTTCGATCCTGCACGTCGACCCGACGCAGCTGTCGTCGTTCCTCGACGACTCGGACGTCGCGTTCAAGATGATCAACGCCACGTTGCGCGACCCGGCGCGCGACAGCGCCACGTTCCGCCGCAAGATCGATGCGCTGTTCCGCCAGATCCACAGCATCAAGGGCGAAGCTGCGGCCATCGGCCTCGGCAGCATGGAAGCCCGCGCGCACGCCCTCGAGAACGATCTCGCCGCGCTGCGTGAACGCACCGACCTCACCGGTGACGACTTCCTGCCGCTGCTCACCAAGTTCGACGACCTCGTGTCGCACTCGCAGTCGGTTCGCGACATGGTCACCAAGCTGGCGAGCTTCCGCGACAGCTTCGGCAAGCAGGCCCCGGCGCCGGCCGCGGCGCGCAGCAGCGCCAGCACCGGCGACAGCACCACGCGCACGCCCAAGCTGACCGAGGACGCCGTCGCCGCCGAAGCGACGCTGCAGCGCTCGGCGCGAGAGGGCTTCGTCGCCTCGGCCCAGCAGCTCGCCGACCGCATCGCCAACGACCACGGCAAGAAAGTCGTGGTCACCTGCCGCGGCCACGACCAGGTGCCCGAGACGTATCGCCGCCCGGTCAAGGACGTGCTGATCCAGCTCATCCGCAATGCCGTGGTGCACGGCATCGAGACGCCGGCCGAGCGCCAGTCCATGGGCAAGTCGCCCGAGGGCCACATCCGCATCCAGTTCGAGATGGTCGAGAACGGCCGCGCCTTCCGCATGCAGTGCGAGGACGACGGCCGCGGCCTGACGCCCGACAAGCTGCGCAAGACCGCGGTGGCCAAGGGCATCATCTCGCAGGCCGATGCGTCCGCATTGTCCGACCAGGAAGCCATGATGCTGGTGTTCCGCTCGGGCTTCTCCACGGCCAAGGACGTCACCAAGGACGCCGGCCGCGGCGTCGGCATGGACGTCATCGCGGAGATCGCCGCCCGGCTCGGCGGCCGCATCTCGTTGAATTCAGAAATCGGCAAGAACATGCGCCTGTCCCTGTCGTTCCCGGCCCAGCAGAACGCGGCCGGCGTCGTGGCGGCCTGAAGATCTAGGGAGGAAGTTTCAGACCATGAGTGCCGTGCCCAAACCGCGCGAACAACTGCGCATGATGATCGTCGACGACTCGAACGTCATGCGGCGCCGCATCGAACGTTCCCAGCAGAACGAACGACTCGAGGTGGTCGGGACCGCCGTGAACGGCCTCGACGCCGTGACCAAGTTCAAGCAGCTGATGCCCGACGTCATGACCCTCGACCTGACCATGCCGGAGATGGACGGCATCGAATGCGTCGAGCACGTCCTTAAAATCAAGTCGGATGTGCTTATACTCGTGGTGTCAGCCCTTGCCGATAAGGCCACCGCGGTGGAAGCGATCGAGAAGGGCGCGAATGGATTCCTGTGCAAGCCGTTTACGGACGAGCAGCTCAATGAAGCGCTCGCCGAGTTGATCGGGGAGTAAGAGACATGTTGGACGCTGAAGAGGTTCGGACTTTCGTGCAGGGCACGGTGCACTTCTTCGAAACCGCCACGGGCCATCCCGCCACGGTGGGTTCGCCGTACCTCTGCATCGACAAGGCCGCCGTGGTGCAGGACTACGCCGGCGTCATCGGCATCTCCGGCAACCGCGAAGGCAAGGTGTACTTCACCGCGCCGCGCGGCATGTTGTCCGTCATGCTCATGTGCATGAACGAAACCGACACGGGCGAGCAGAACGTGCGCGACCTGGTGGGCGAAGTCGCCAACACCATCTCGGGCAACGCGCGCCGGGACTTCGGCCGCAACTTCATCATCAGCACGCCGACGATCTGCGACCGCGCCAATGCCGCCACTGCCGCCGCCACGACGGGACGTTCCTTCGTCATCCCGATCAACTGGCGCAGCTACGCTGCGAACGTCGTGGTCTGTCTTCAATAGGGCTGCCGCCCACGACAGAAACGCCGGCGAAACGCCGTCGTCCGTCAATTGATTCCTGCCTCTAGCTAGCGACTCCGGGGGCGTTCGCTGACCTGGACTTCGCTCTCGAATTTCTCGACCCCGCGGATCCCCGTGAGCTTCACCCTGCCGCCGGGCTTGGCGATGGCGATGCGCGTCAGCGTGTCCTGCGAGCTCTGTACCGGGACTCCGTTGACCGACAGGATGATGTCGCCAGGCTGCAGTCCCGCCTCGACCGCCGGGCTGTCCACGTAAAGGTTGGCCACCACCACGCCGGGCTGCGCGAGGTTGTTGCGCCGCGCCTCGACCGCGTCGACGTCCACCGGCACGATGCCGATCCAGCCGCGCACCACCCGTCCCTTGGTCAGGATCTCGCTCATCACGCCGCGCACCAGGTTTACCGGGATGGCGAAGCCGATGCCTTCTACGCCGAGGTTCTTGGCCAGCACCGCCGTGTTGATGCCGACCAGTTCGCCGTTGGTATTGATGAGCGCCCCGCCCGAGTTGCCGACGTTGATGGGCGCGTCGGTCTGGATGAAATTCTCGAAGGTCGCGACGCCCAGTTGCCCGCGGCCGGTGGCGCTGACGATGCCCTGGGTCACCGTCTGGGACAGGCCCACGGGATTGCCGATGGCGAGTACCACGTCGCCCACCCGCAGCCGGTCGGAGTGACCCATGGGCATCACCGGGATGTCCTTCTTGAGCTCGAGCTGCAGCACCGCGAGGTCGGTATCCGGGTCGCGGCCGACGATGCGCGCATCGGCGACGCGGCCATCGGCGAGCTGCACGCGGATGAGCTGTGCCTTGGCGATCACGTGGTAGTTGGTGATGACGTGCGCCGCCTCGTCGACGATGACGCCGGACCCCAGGCTCTGCTCGACCCGCTGCCGGTAACGCGGTCCGGCGTCGCCAAACAACTCCTCGATGGGATTGGGCTGGCGTCGCTCGGTCACCACGCGGGCGGTGTAGATGTTGACCACGGCCGGAGCGGCGCGCTCCACGGCTTCCGCGTAAGAGTTCACCGTGCGCGGCGGGTTGGCGATGGCGGGCGGCAGCGTCAGGGAAGCCGGCGTCGCCTGGGGCGGCGCCTCCCTGGCGGGAGCCGGCTGCGGCGCGGGCGCGGGAGCCGGGGCCGGCGGCATGCGGCGCGTGATCAGTTCCGGCCGCAGCATGACGGCGATGAAGGCCGCGGCGAGTCCAACGATCGCCGAGGCGCCAAAGAACGCCAGGAACTTCAGGAAGGGTCGCGTCGACATGGGTTCTATATTCCTCGGGATATTCCTCGTCCGGGGAAGGCTTTAGCGCTGATCCGCCTGTGTATAATGCGCCGCCTTCCGCGGTCTCGCAGCGGCGCATTTTGCGCCGGACTCACGCGGTGGGCGAAAGAACGATCCAGAGGTCCTGAATGAGCGATCACGCGGCCGACGCAGCCGTCCCCGAAGTCGACGAGAGTCGGCGCAAGTTCCTGATTGCCGCCACAGCCGGTACCGGCGCGGTCGGCGCAGTCCTGACAGCGGTGCCCTTCGTGGCGTCCTGGAAACCCTCCGAGAGCGCCCGCGCCGCGGGTCTGCCCACCGAGGTGGATCTTTCCAAGATGGAACCCGGGCAGATGACCACGCATTTCTGGCGCAAGAAGCAGATCTACGTGGTCAAGCGTACGCCCGAGATGCTGGCCTCGCTCGGGTCGCACGACGCCGAACTCAAGGATCCCGACTCGGAAGCGTCGGAGCAGCCGGCCTATGCCAAGAACGACGCCCGTTCGCTGCGGCCGGACGTGCTGGTGCTCATCGGCACCTGCACTCACCTGGGCTGCCTGCCGAAGACCCGGTTCACCCCGGGCGACGCCACGTTGATGGCCAACTGGCCGGGCGGCTTCTTCTGTCCGTGCCACGGTTCGAAGTTCGACCTCGCGGGCCGCGTGTTCGAAGGCTCGCCGGCCTCGGTGAACCTCGTGGTTCCGCCGTACAGCTTCGAGGGCGACAACAAGCTCATCATCGGCGTCGACGCCGTGAAAGGAACCGCCTGATGTCCGCGGTCATCGAAGCCAAGGGCGGTTTCCGCACCTGGTTGAACAAGCGGCTGCCGGTCGACGACTTCGTCGCCACGCAGCTCACCGGCTACTACGCGCCGAAGAATTTCAACATCTGGTACTTCTTCGGCTCGCTGGCGCTGCTGATGTTCGTCATGCAGATCGTGACGGGCATCTTCGTCACCATGCACTTCAAGCCGGGCGACACCACCGCCTGGGACTCGGTGCAGAAGATGGTGCGCGAGGTTCCGTACATGTGGCTGATCCAGCCCATGCACGCCGTCGGCGCGTCGTTCTTCTTCATCGTCGTGTACCTGCACATGGCGCGCGCCTTCCTGTACGGCAGTTACAAGGCGCCGCGCGAGCTGTTGTGGGTCATCGGCATGCTCATCTACCTCGCGCTCATGGCCGAGGCCTTCATGGGCTATGTGCTGCCGTTCGGCAACATGTCCTACTGGGGCGCACAGGTGATCATCAACATCTTCGGCACCATCCCGGGCATCGGCCCGGACCTGGTGGAGTGGATCCGCGGTGACTACGGCATCGGCGATGCCACCCTGAACCGCTTCTTCTCGCTGCACGTGGTCGCGCTGCCGTTCATCATCGCGCTGCTGATCGCGCTGCACCTGGTGGCCTTGCGCCAGGTCGGCTCGAACAACCCCGACGGCATCGAGATCAAGGAAAAGCTCGGCCCCGACGGCAAGCCGCTCGACGGCATTCCGTTCCACCCGTACTACACGCTCAAGGACATCGTGGGCGTGGGCATATTCCTCACGCTGTTCGCCATCGTGGTGTTCTTCGTGCCGACCTTCGGCGGCCTGTTCATGGAGTCGCCGAACTTCGAACCGGCCAACCCGGTGTCGACGCCGGAGCACATCGCGCCCGTGTGGTACTTCACGCCTTACTACGCGATCCTGCGCGCGGTCCCGGACCAGCGCATCGGCGCGTTGCTGATGGCGCTGTCGATCGCGGCATTCCTGTTCCTGCCCTGGCTGGATCGTGCGAAGAACAAGTCGATTCGTTACCGCGGCATCCTGTCGAAGCTGCTGCTCGCCATGTTCTTCGTCTCCTTCCTGGTGTTGATGTGGCTGGGCCTCAAGCCGGCGGATCCGCTGTACGTGACGCTGGCGCGCATCTGCACGGCGACCTACTTCGCGTTCTTCATACTGCTGCCGTTCGTGTCCAAGGCCGACGGCAATGGCCCGGTTCCGGAAAGAGTGACCTACAATGCCCACTAAGATCCTGAGCGTCGTTGCGGCATTCGCACTGTTCCTGGGCGCCGACGTCGTTTGCGCCAACGAGGGCGGCCATGCCGGCTGGGAGCGCAAGGCCGACAACGAAATCGGCAACCTGCCGTCCCTGCAGCGGGGCGCGCGCAACTTCCTGGCCTACTGCTCGGGCTGCCATTCGCTGCGCTTCATGCGCTACTCGCGCCTCGCCCAGGATCTGAAGATCCCCGACGACCAGCGCGACCAGTTCCTGGTACCGGCCGGCAAGAAGTTCACCGACTACATCGAGACCTCGATGCCGGCGAAGGACGCCAGCGACTGGTTCGGCAAGCCACCGCCGGACCTGTCACTGGTTGCGCGATCGCGCGGCAGCGACTGGATCTTCAATTTCCTCACCACGTTCTACGCGGATCCGGCCAGCCGCCAGACCGGCGTGAACAACCTGCAGATGCCGGACACGGCCATGCCGCACGTGTTGTCGAGCGTGCAGGGCGTGAGGAACGTGGTGTGGCGCAACGAAGAACAGACGGGCCCGGACGGCAAGCCCGTCACCAAGCGTGTATTCGAGAAGTTCGAGACCGGCGTGGTCGGCAGCCTGAACGAGGCGGAATACGACGAATTCGTGCGCGACACGGTGAACTTCCTGCAGTACGTGGGTGATCCCACGCAGCTCCAGCGCGAAGGCCTCGGAATCTGGGTGGTCCTGTTCCTTCTGATGTTCACGGGTATCGCGTACCTGCTGAAGAAGGAATACTGGAAGGACGTCACCTGAGCGGGCCTGCACTCATTGCCGGCATTCGCGGAGGGCAGTGAGTGTCCAGCCGTCGTGCCACGATGACCCTGTTCTCGGCGCCGGATGATCCCTGGAGCCACCGCACGCGCATCGTCATCGCCGAGAAGGCGATCGAGATCGAGGTCGTCGACGTGGATTCGGGCAAGTACCCGGAAGACCTGCTCGACCTGAACCCGTACCACACCACGCCGACGCTCATCGACCGCGACCTGGTGCTGTACGACTCGCGCGTCATCATGGATTACCTCGACGAGCGCTTCCCGCATCCGCCGCTGATGCCCGTCGACCCGGTGTCGCGCGCGCGCGCGCGGCTGGCGCTCTACCAGATCGAACACGACTGGTACGACCTGGCTCGCAAGCTCGATGCCCAGCCGCAATCCAAGGACGCGCCGCAGATCCGCAAGGTGCTGCGCGACAACGTGCTGGCCAGCGCCGACCTGTTCAAGCTCAAGCCGTATTTCCTGTCCGACGAGTTCTCGATGGTGGATGCGACCATCGCGCCCATCCTGTGGCGGCTGCCGCGCTACGAGATCGACTTGCCGCCGCAGGCGCAGCCCATCCTCAAGTACGCCGGAACGATCTTCTCGCGCCCCGCGTTTCGCGCGAGCCTGTCGGAGTCCGAGCGGGAGATGCGCCTGGCATGAACGAGCGCGCGCGCAACTCGAAGCGCCCTTACCTGATACGCGCCATGCACAGCTGGATGATGGACAACGGCGAGACGCCGCATGTCATCGTCGATGCCGAGAAACCCGGGGTGGAAGTTCCGCGCGCCTACGTCAAGGACGGCAAGGTGGTGCTCAATCTTTCGTCGACCGCGACGCAGCGGCTGGTCATCGGCAACGACTGGATAGAGTTCGAGGCGCGCTTCGCCGGCGTCGTGCACCATGTGCGCATCCCGGTGAGCACCGTGCTCGGCATATACGCCCGTGAGACCGGCGAGGGCATGGTGTTCTCCGAGCAGGATCTCGGGCCCGAGCCGCCGACCAAGCCTTCGCCGCCCGAAGACGGCAGCCGCCGGCCGCAGCTCAAGGTCGTCAAGTAAGGCGGCGCGCCGGCCGCCATCCGCTTCAGGCTTCCTTCACGCGGCGCGGACCCGCGAGCTTGGCTACGGCCGCCTGGTAGACAGCTGGCGCTTCGCGGAACTCCGTGACCGTGGTGTGCAGGTCGCGCACCAGGCCGTCGGCGATGCCGTAGATCCAGCCGTGCACGTTGAGTTCCTGGCCGCGTTCCCAGGCATCGCGGGCGATGGTGGTCTGGCAGACGTTCTGCACCTGCTCGACGACGTTGAGCTCGCACAGGCGATCGTGCACCTGCGCCTCGCTGCCGCAGCCGCGCAGCGAATGCTCATGCTTCTCGTGCACGTCCTGCACGTGGCGCAGCCAGTTGTCGGCGAGGCCGACGCGCGTGCGGCGCATCGCCGCCTGCACGCCGCTGCAGCCGTAGTGGCCCACGACAATAATGTGTTTGATCTTGAGGATGTCGACGGCGAACTGCATGACCGACAGGCAGTTGAGGTCGGTGTGCACCACCATGTTGGCGATGTTGCGGTGGACGAAGACGTCACCAGGCATCAACCCCACGATCTGGTTCGCCGGCACGCGGCTGTCGGCGCAACCGATCCACAGGTAGTTGGGGGACTGCTGCCGCGACAGCTTGGCGAAGAATTCCGGATCCTGGCGGTGAATGCTTTCGGACCATTCACGGTTGTTGCGGAAGAGATCTTCGAGGGTCTTCATGTGGCGGCGACCTTAAACGTCCCCGGCTCGTTTGGCAAAAATGGGGACATTCCTCGTTTCCTGGCAAACGGGGACGGGGTGCGGTGGCGGTGATGCGGACGGCACATGCACCTATCATGAGTGCGCTTTTCGCCGGGCCCTTCGATGGTTGTTGCGCAAGGTTAGGGCCGCCGCTCTTTGGTCCATGATTCGGGCGCAGGTTCGGCTGATCGTTGGCACTTGCCATCACTCGGTCGGGGACGGCTTCGTGCCTTGCGAATTTGGTGTCCCGGCCCGCGCACTCATGATAGGTGCATATGCCGTCCGCCCCACTGTCACGGCAAGTCCGGTTCCGCGCACTGGCAGACGGGTGTGTCGGCCCACGGGGTGGGAAGAGAAGAGCGCGGCGTTGAGGTCGCGATTCTTTTCCCAGCCGAGCCAGGGAAATTTCCCATTTGCTGGCAAACGGGGACGCACCGCCGTGGGTGGGAGTCCCGGCGCCCGATCCATGGGTATGCAGTGAGCGCGCGGGCCGGGACTACCGAATTCGCA
>DASUGK010000144.1:0-18906 GCA_036274075.1 Steroidobacteraceae bacterium
CGCGTCCCTACAATCCGGCCATTACAACTTCGTGGGGTGCCCGATGGGTTGGCGTACCAAGTCCATTGCTCAGGTCCAGACCGAGTTCGATCGCGGAGAGCTCAAGCGAACTCTCGGCCCTGTTCACCTGGTCCTGTTCGGCATCGGCTGCATCATCGGCGCCGGTATCTTCGTGCGAACCGGCACGGCGGCCGCGCAATATGCGGGTCCCGCGGTGATGCTGTCGTTCGTGCTCGCCGGCATCGTGTGCGCTTTCGCGGGACTGTGCTACGCGGAACTCGCATCGATGCTGCCGGTATCCGGATCGGCGTACACGTACGCGTATACGACAGTGGGTGAATTCGGCGCCTGGATCATGGGCGCGCTGCTGTTGCTCGAATATGCACTCGCCGCGTCGGTGGTCGCGGTCGGCTGGTCGGGCTACGCGGTGAGTCTCTTGCATGACATAGGACTGGATCTCCCCGCGGCGCTCACGCAGCCGTATGGCGAGCTCGTGGTCGCGGCGCTGTCGACGATTTCGGTGACCGACCCCTCGGTCAGCCTGAACGGCGTGACCGCGGCCCTCGCGGACGGTTCCAACGTGCAATTCGTCACCGAGGCCGCCGCCGCCGTGGTTGGCGACTTCACCACCCAGATCGCCCAGTACGACGTGGTCAAGGCCGCGGAGCATGGCTTCGCCCTCATCAACGCGGTGGACGTCCCGATCGCGGCCGATACGCAGGCGACGCTCGCGGCAGTCACCAATGTGCTCGATCCCGCCACCGGTGACCTGCGTGAACTCGCGGCTGGAACGGTGCTGACCGTGCCCGCCGAATCCATCGTGCACCTGCCGTCGGCGACGGTGGTCTCGATCCCGGCGGCGTCCGTCGTCACGTCGATGTTCAACCTGCCGGCGGTGTTCATCGTCCTTGCCGTCACGGTGTTGCTGGTGCTGGGTGTTTCCGAATCGGCCACCGTCAACAACATCATCGTCGCGATCAAGGTGACGGTGATCCTGGCCTTCGTCGCGGTGGGCGCGTTCTTCGTGAACACGGACAACTGGCATCCGTTCATTCCGACGCCGACGGGCGTCGAGGATCAATACGGCGTCGACGGCATCATCCGCGCAGCGATGATCGTGTTCTTCGCGTACATCGGCTTCGAGGCGGTGTCGACCGCCGGCCAGGAGGCGCGCAATCCACGGCGCGACATGCCCATCGGCATCCTCGGCTCGCTGATCATCTGCACGGTGCTCTACATGGCGACCGCGGCGGTGCTGACCGGCGTCATCTCGTTCACGAAGCTCAACGTGGCGGCGCCCGTGGCGACGGCGGTCGACTCGTTCGGGCCGGAATGGGGATGGCTCGCCAAGTGCATCAAGATCGGCGCCATCGCCGGACTGTCCTCGGTGGTGCTGGTGCTGATGTTCGGCCAGACGCGCGTGTTCTATTCGATGTCGCGCGACGGATTGATGCCGAAAGTGCTCGCCAAAGTGCATCCGAAGTTCAAGACGCCGTGGATCAACACGCTGATCGTCGGCGTCCTGGTCGCGCTGGCCGCCGCGGTATTTGACATCAACGCGCTCGGCGATCTTACGTCCGTCGGAACGCTGTTCGCCTTCGGCCTCGTGTGTTTCTCGGTGATCTGGCTGCGCTACAAGCGGCCGGACCTGCCGCGGCCCTTCAAGGTGTGGGGATTCCCGGTGATCCCGGGCATCGGCGTGGCCATCTGCTTCTGGCTCGCGTGGGATGGCGCGACGATCAAGATTCGCTGGTGGTTCTTCTGGTTCCTGCTGTGCGCGGTGTTGCTCTACTTCGTCTACGCCTTCTGGGCGAGCCCGCTGCGCAACAATCCTGCCGAGGAGCCCAAGCCGAACCCATACGCCGGTTGAACGGAAATGGGGACATTCCTCGTTTCCTAGCAAAAGGGGACGGGCCGGGGAACGATGCGGGCCGGCCAAGTCTGTCCCCGTTTGCTAGGAAACGAGGAATGTCCCCATTTACTTCAGGGCGTCGGTGACGTGGGGGGCGAGGGTCGCGACCAGCGCGCTGAAGACCTTGGGCGTGCCGCCGATGATGTGGCCGCCCTGCCGGTACTCTTCGCCGGTGAGCGTGCCGACGCGTCCGCCCGCTTCGGTGATGAGCAACGTGCCGGCCGCCGTGTCCCAGGGCTTGAGGCCCATTTCCCAGAAGCCGTCGACGCGGCCCGCGGCAACGTAGGCGAGATCGAGTGCGGCCGCGCCGGGGCGGCGCAGGCCGGCGGCCCGGGTCATCACGACCTTCAGCATCGCGAGGTACTCATCCAGCCACGGTGAATCCGCGCGGTACGGAAAGCCGGTGGCGATCAGCGAGCCCTCGAGCGTCGCCTGTTTGCTGACGCGGATCCTGCGGCCGTCGAGTTGCGCGCCATCGCCCCGCGAGGCGGTGAACAGCTCCTGGCGCATGACGTCGAACACCACCGCGTGTTCCAGCCGCCCCTTGATCTGGCAGGCGATCGACACGGCGAAGGTCGGGAAGCCGTGCATGAAATTGGTGGTGCCATCGAGTGGATCGATGATC
Source organism: Steroidobacteraceae bacterium (assembly GCA_036274075.1). GTDB lineage: Bacteria > Pseudomonadota > Gammaproteobacteria > Steroidobacterales > Steroidobacteraceae > CADEED01. Next base: position 2,538 of record DASUGK010000144.1, read on the forward strand.
CACACCACGTCGCCCTTGCCGGTCTCGCCGCTTTCCTCGGCGAGGAAGGCGTGGTCGGGATGCAGCCGCCGGATCGTCTCGATGATGTCGGCTTCCGCCGCGCGATCCACCTCGGTCACGTAGTCGTTCCGGCCCTTGCTGTGGATCTCGATGGATTCGAGCCGGGGCATGGCGCGAACGATCACGTCGCCGGCGCGGCGCGCGGCCTTGACGGCAATATTGAGTAGGGGCTGCATCGGTTAGCGGGGGAGCCAAAAAGGGCCGCTATGATACAGGCCGTGTCGCTCGCCGCCATTCGCATCGTGCTCGTGGAACCGTCTCACCCCGGAAACATCGGGGCCGTGGCGCGCGCCATGAAGAACATGGCCCTGTCGGACCTGGTCCTCGTCCGCCCCAAGGCCTTTCCGCACCCGGAAGCCGCGGCGCGCGCGTCGGGCGCCGACGACCTGCTGGCGCGCGCACGCGTGACCGGCAGCGTCACCGAAGCGGTCGCCGACTGCGGCTTCGTGGCCGCCACCACCTCGCGTCCGCGCGACCAGAACTTCCGGGCACTGGACCTGCACGACGCCGCGATCCGCATCTTCGACATGAGCGAACGCGGCCCGGCCGCCGTCCTGTTTGGCGCGGAACGAACCGGCCTCACCAACGAGGAACTGGCGCTCGCGCACCTGTTGATCCGCATCCCGGCCAACCCGGAATACCCGTCGCTGAACCTCGCGATGGCGGTGCAACTCGCCGCCTATGAACTGTTTCGCGCTGCCGGCAGTCCCGCGAGTTCGCGGCCACTGTCGGAGCCGGCCGTGCCACTGGCGCCGGGCGCGGAAATGGAGCGTTTCTACGTCCACCTGCAGCAGGTCATGGACGAGGTGGATTTCAAGGACCGCACCACCGGCGGCACGCACCTCATGACGCGGCTGCGGCGGCTGTTCCAGCGCTGCGAAATGGACCAGAACGAAGTCAACATCCTGCGCGGCATCCTGACCTCCGTGCAGCAGAAACGGCGGCCGGCAGGTACGCCGCCGAAGCCGTGACGACTATCTACCTCGACCACGCCGCCACGACGCCGGTCGACCCGCGCGTCGCGGCCGCCATGATCGAGTGCCTCACGGGTCCGGAAGCGCAGGCGAACCCGGCGTCGTCCACGCACGGCGCGGGGCTCGCCGCGCAGCAACGGGTCGAGGACGCCCGCGCGCAAATCGCCGCCCTGGTCGGCGCGGATCCGCGCGAGATCATCTTCACTTCCGGTGCCACCGAGGCCAACAACCTGGCGTTGCTCGGCGTGGCGCGTGCCGCGCTGCGCGGCGGGCAGGCCGGCCGCGCGGGAGCGCGCGTTCACCTGGTGTCGGCGCGCACCGAGCACAAGTCGGTGCTCGATGCGCTCAGGCAGCTCGAGCGCGAAGGCTTTGCCGTGACGCTGGTCGAGCCCGACGAAACCGGACGCGTGCCGCATGAAGCCATCGAGACGGCGCTGCGGCCGGACACGTTGCTGGTGTCGGTGATGCTGGCGAACAATGAAACCGGCGTCGTGAGCGATGTGGCGCAGATCGCGCGGCTGGCGCGCGAACGTGGCGTCCTCATGCACAGCGATGCATCGCAGGCCGTGGGCAAGATCCCGGTGGACGTGCGCGAGCTCGGCGTCGACTTCCTGTCATTCACGGCGCACAAGTTCTACGGGCCCAAGGGCATCGGTGCGTTGTACGTGCGCGAGGGGTCGCGTCCGCGGATTGGCGCCGTCACCTTCGGCGGCGGTCACGAACGGGGCTTGCGGTCGGGCACGTTGCCCACGCACCAGGTGGTGGGTTTTGCGGCGGCGGCGGCGCTGGCGCGAACCCAGGGCGCCGCCGACGCGGCCCATGCGCGCGACCTCGCGCAGCGCCTGGCCCGCGAGCTCGAATCCATCCCGGGTGTCAGCTTCAACCATCGCACCGACGGCGTCCCCGGCCTGCTCAACGTGTCCTTCGAGGGCGTCGAGGGCGAGAGTCTGGTGACGGGCTTGCCCGAGATCGCCGTCTCCACGGGCTCGGCCTGCAGCTCGGCCACGCGCGAACCCAGCTACGTGTTGCGCGCGCTGGGCCGCAGTACCGAGCTCGCGCAGAGCTCGCTGCGGATTTCGCTGGGACGGTTCAGCTCGGCGGCCGACATCGACGTGGCCGCCACCGCGATCCGCGGCGAAGTGTCGCGGCTGCGCGTGCTGGCGGGAGGCGAGGCCATCGAAGGCGCTGGCGGGCGCGTGATTGGCCCGGATTCGTCGTTGGCCACGGGCAACACGCTGCTCGGCCGGATGCTGAACCCGCTGGCGAGGCGGTATTTCCTCGCCCGGCCGCGGATCCTGGAGTTCCCGGAAGGGTCGGCGCCCGACGACGTGCGCCGGGGCCGTGCCGGAAGACGGACAGACGGCACCGAGGTGTGCTTCGAGCTGAGAATCGCCCGTGGGACTGTGAAAAGTGCCCGTTTCAGTGCCTACGGATGCCCCCATACTGTGGCCGTGTGTGCCTGGTTATGTGAGGTCCTGGAAGGCGCGCCGCTCGCGGCGGGAGCCCCCGGGGATCCCGCTTCCTGGGCCGACAAGTTCGCAGTCCCGGCCGAGAAACTCGGGCGGCTGCTGATCGTCGAAGACGCTTTACGCGCGGCGTTGGGATACGCGCGACAGGATTGATGACATGTCCATTTCGTTGACACCGGCAGCCGCCGAACGCGTGAAAACCTTCCTCGCCGCCCGCGGCAAGGGCATCGGCCTGCGCCTCGGGGTTCGCAAGACCGGCTGCTCGGGGTTTGCCTATGTCGTGAACTACGCCGACGACCGGGCCGCCAGCGACCTGGAGTTCGAGGACCGGGGCGTCAAGGTGTTCGTGGACCCGGAGAGCCTGCCGCTCATCAACGGGACCACGGTCGACTTCGTGAAACAGGGCCTCAACGAGGCCTTCCGCTTCCATAACCCGAACATCAAGGGGGAATGTGGGTGCGGGGAGTCCTTTAGCGTCTAAAAAATGGAGCGGGGACAGACTGTAAGTCAGTCCCCACCCGTTGTATTTCATAGGTTTATCTCGCGAACCGGGGCCCCGCCCGGTACAATCGCGCGCCTGTTAGACCCCCCCAATTCTTTCAAACAATAGGAATCGATTCATGGCGCAGGAGCGCACTTTCTCCATCATCAAACCCGACGGCGTCGCCCGTAACCTCATCGGCCAGGTCCTGAGCCGCTTCGAGAAGGCCGGCCTGCGAGTCGTGGCCGCGCGCATGCAGCATCTGTCGCAGCGCGATGCCGAGGGTTTCTATGCCGTGCACGCCGCGCGCCCGTTCTTCAAGGACCTCGTGAAATACATGACCTCGGGCCCGGTGCTGCTGCAGGTGCTCGAGGGCGAGAACGCGATCGCGAAGAACCGCGAGATCATGGGCGCCACGGATCCGAAGAAGGCCGCGCCGGGCACCATCCGCGCCGACTTCGCCGAGAGCATCGAAGCGAACACGGTCCACGGTTCGGACGCGCCGGAAACGGCCGCGAAGGAAATCGCCTACTTCTTCCGCGAGACGGAGATCTGCCCCCGCGGGTGATTCCATGGACGCCGCAGTCGCCAACGAACGCGTCAACCTGCTCGGCCTGCCCAAGGCCGAGCTGGAAGCGTTCGTGGGCGAGCTGGGCAGCAAGCCCTTCCGCGCGCGGCAGCTCATGAACTGGCTGTACAAGCGCGGCGAGGGCGACATCTCGCAGATGACCGACCTCGCCAAGGATTTCCGCGCGACGTTGCGAGAGCGCGCCGAGGTCCGGCTGCCCGAGATCGTGAAGACCCAGGTCGCGACCGACGGCACGCGCAAGTGGCTGCTGTCCGCCGGCAACGGCCAGGCGTTCGAGACCGTGTTCATCCCCGAGGAGGATCGCGGCACCCTGTGCATCTCCTCGCAGGTGGGCTGCGTGCTCGACTGCACGTTCTGCTCGACGGCGCAGCAGGGCTTCAACCGCAACCTGACCACCGCCGAGATCGTCGGCCAGGTGTGGCTCGCCATCCACGAGCTTTCGGCCGAAACCGGCTGGAAGACCGGCGACGATCGCATCATCACCAACATCGTGCTCATGGGCATGGGCGAGCCGCTGGCCAACTTCCGCAACGTGGTGCCGGCGATCCGCATCTTCCTCGACGACCTGGGTTTCGACATCTCGCGCCGCCGCGTGACGCTGAGCACGTCGGGCCTCGTGCCTCAGATCTACAGGCTGGCCGAGGAAGTGAACTGCGCGCTGGCCGTGTCGCTGCACGCGCCCAACGACGAGCTGCGCAGCCAGATCGTGCCCATCAACCGCAAGCACAACATCGCCGAGCTGCTGGAAGCCTGCTGGCACTACCTCGACGAACAGAACGGCCGCAGCGTGACGTTCGAATACGTCATGCTCGACGGCGTGAACGACCAGCCGGAACACGCGCGCGAGCTCGCGAAGCTGCTGCGCGGCAAACCCGCCAAGCTCAACCTGATTCCATTCAACCCGTTTCCAGGAACTACGTATCGCCGTTCTCCGCAGGCTGTCATTGAACGCTTCCGGGATGAGCTCATGCAGCGAGACATCATCGTGACGATCCGGAAGACCCGCGGCGACGACATCGACGCCGCGTGCGGACAGCTCGCCGGCCAGGTCACCGACCGCATCACCGTGCGGTTGGGTTCGAAAACCTTCGGATTGCAGGTGCGCGCATGAAGTACTCGATCGGGTTGCTGGCCGGAATCGCCGCGTGGGCACTGGCCGGGTGTGTCACCACCGACGGCTCGGGCGGCAAGCCGCTCAAGCAGGACAACCCGCAGGAAGCGGCTGCCAAGTACAACATCCAGCTCGGCACCGCCTATTTGCAGCAGGGCAACTACGCGCTGGCCCGCGAAAAGTTGGAGCGTTCGCTCAAGCAGAATCCAAAGGACCCGGACGTGCACACAAGCCTCGGGCTGCTGTACGACCGCACCGGCGACAACAAGCTCGCCGAAAAACACTACAAGGAAGCGCTGCGCCTCGCGCCGGAGAAGCCGGACCTGTCGAACAACTACGCGATCTACCTGTGCAAGAACGGCCGCGTGGACGAGGGTGTCGACCGCTTCATGGCGGTGGCGAGCAACCGCTACTACCGTACGCCGGAGGTGGCGCTCACCAACGCGGGAGTGTGCCTGCGCACCGCCAGGCGCCTCGACGAAGCCAAGGAGAAGTTCGTCGGCGCCGTCAAGGCGCGGCCTAACTACGCCGAGGCCACCGTGCAGCTCGCCAGCCTGCACGTCGAGAAAGGTGAGCTGCCGGAGGCCCGCAAGGTGGTCGACACCTACCTGAACGCCTTCAAGCCCAATCCCGATGTATTGCTCGCCGCGGTCACCGTGGCGCGCGCCGCCAAGGACAAGATGTCCGAGGAAAAGTATTCGCGTGCCCTGCGCCTGGAGTTTCCGGATTCGGCGCAGGCGCGAGCGCTCAAGCGACCCTGATCGATGTCCGATACGGCAGCACCTGCCCCAGCGCCGCGATCCATCGGCGAACGACTGCGCGCCGGCCGTGAACGCGCCGGCCTCAGCGTGGCCGCGGCTGCCGAGAAACTGCATCTCGACAACAAGGTCATCGAGGCGCTCGAGGCCGACCGCTTCGCCGAACTCGGTGCCTCCGTCTACGTGCGTGGCCACCTGCGCCGTTATGCCGATTTCGTCGGCGAAGCCGGCGCCGAGATGGTCAACAGCTACCTCGAGCGCGAGGCGAAGCCGCCGCCGCCGGATCTCACGCAGGTGCCGCATCCTGAACGCCGTGCCGATCCGCGCCGCCTGGTCACTCCGATGGTCGGCCTCGGCTGCGCGCTGGTGCTGGCCCTGGCCATCTGGTGGGTGCTGGCGGGTTCGCGCCCGGGTACCTCCGGCGCGGACGTGGCCGCATCGGCCGGCGACAGCGCCGCGTCGGGCACGCCCGTGGTCGAAGCGCCGCCGCCTGCCGCGCAGGCGCCGGCGATGCAGGTGGCCAATGCCCCGGTGACCCCGGCTCCCGCGCCGGCGGCGAAGGCCGCTGCCGCCGAGGCGACGACGCCCGCACCGGCGCCAGTCGAAGAGCGCCCGGCACGATCGACCACGCTGCGGCTGGAACTCACCGGTGAGAGCTGGGTCGAGGTCTACGACTCCCGCGGCGAACGGCTGTTCTACGACGTGGCCAGCGCCGGCAGCGTGCAAAGCTTCGAAGGCCGCCCGCCGCTGCGCGTGGTGCTCGGCAACGCGGCGGCGGTCGCCGTGCAGGTCGACGGCCAGTCGCGGCAGATACCCGCGGGCGCCATCGACGGCGAGGGCGCGCGCTTCGTGGTGAATCGTTCCGGCTCCCTTTCCCGCTCCCGCCAGTAATCCAGATGTCCCGCAACCTGCAGCCGGTCACCGGCATGAAAGACGTCCTCGCCACCGAAATCGGGGCGTGGCAATTCGTCGAGCGCACGGCCGCGCAGGTGCTCGCCGCCTACGGCTACCAGGAATTCCGCGTGCCCATCGTCGAGCACACCGAGCTCTTCAAGCGCGCCATCGGTGAGTTCACCGACGTGGTCGAGAAGGAGATGTACACCTTCACCGACCAGGGCGGCGACAGTCTCACGCTGCGCCCCGAGGCCACGGCCGGCATGGTGCGCGCGACGATTTCCAACGGCCTGCTGCGCGGCGCACGCCTCAAGCTGTGGTGCCAGGGCCCGATGTTCCGGCACGAGAAGCCGCAGAAGGGCCGCTACCGCCAGTTCAATCAGGTCGACGTCGAAGCCATCGGCTTCGCCGGGCCGGATGTCGACGTGGAGTTGATCGCGCTCGCCGCGCGCCTGTGGAAGCAGCTGGGCATCTCGCGCGTGAAGCTGCAGATCAATTCGCTGGGCACGCCGGACTCGCGCAAGGCGTATCGCGCGCTGCTGCAGGACTATTTTCGCCGGCATCTGGACGCGCTGGACGCCGACGGCCGCCGCCGGCTCGAGGGCAACCCGCTGCGCATCCTCGACAGCAAGCATCCGCCGACGCAGGAAATCGTGAAGAACGCGCCGGTGCTCACCGAGCACCTGGACCCCGAATCGCAGGCGCATTTCGCCGAGCTGCGCGCCGGCCTCGACGCGCTGGGTATCCCGTACACCGTGAACCCGCGCCTGGTGCGCGGCCTCGATTACTACTCCCGCACGGTGTTCGAGTGGATCACCGATGCGCTCGGCTCTCAGGATGCGGTCTGTTCGGGCGGGCGCTACGACGGGCTGATTGCGCAGCTCGGCGGCGAGCCGACGCCCGCCATCGGCTTCGCCATGGGCGTCGAGCGTGTGGTCGAGCTGGTCCGCCAGTCGGGAGGGTTGCCGGCCGACCCGGTGCCCGACGTGTTCGTGATGGCCCAGGGAGCGACCGCGCAGCGCACCGCGCTGCGGCTCGCCGAGCAGCTGCGCGACGCCTTTCCGGGCCGCAGCATCGTGGTCCATTGCGGAACGGCCAAGTTCAAGACACAGTTCCGCCGCGCCGACGAGTCCGGCGCCCCATTGGCGCTCATCGTCGGGGACGATGAGCTGGCACGTGGAGTGATCGCGCTCAAGCCGCTGCGCGGCGCCGAATCCACGCAGGTTGAATACCCGGTCGCGGAACTCGCCGCGCGGGTCGACGAGTTCTTCAGGAGATCGAAGTGAGCGATTACAGCGAAGCCGAACAATACGAACGTGCCAAGGACTGGATCAAGACCAACGGATTGTGGATCGTCGCGGGCATCGCGATCGGTGCACTGGGCCTGGCCGGTTGGCGCTGGTACCAGGAGCGCCGTATCACGCAGGCGGAAACCGCCGCCGCGCGCTACGAGGAGATGATCGAGGCCTTCGCGCGCAACGACCGCGCGCGCGGCCAGACCATCGTCGATGACCTCAACCGGGAATATTCGTGGACCCCGTACGCGGCGCTGTCGACGCTCATGGCGGCGAAATTCCAGGTCGAGGCGAATGAACTCGACAAGGCCGCCGCCAGTCTCAAGTCCGTCATGGACACGGCTTCAGACGACGAAGTGGCGCTCATCGCCCGCATCCGGCTGGCCCGCGTGCAGGCCGCGCAGGGCAAGTACGACGAGGCGCTGGCCACGCTCAAGATCGAAGAGCCGGGTGAATTCGACACGCGCATCGCCGATGCACGCGGTGACGTGCTGCTCGCCAAGGGCGATCGTGCCGGCGCGTTGCGCGAGTATCTCGCCGCCCGCCAGGGCGAAAACAAGGGACGGCTCGACGTGGAGCTGCTGGACATGAAGATCCGCGATCTCGGTGGCACTCCGCCCGTGACGGCCGAAGAATCCTCCTGAAGGAACACACGATGAAATTCCGCAGCCCTTTGCCTGCAATGTTGTTGGTGGCCGCCGCGGCGCTCGCGCTGTCGGCCTGCGACAAGAAGGACAAGAAGGTCGACGAGCCCGCCGAGCTCACCGACATCGCATCCCCGACGGTGCGCGTCGACAAGGTGTGGGGCGCCAGCGTGGGCGGCGGCGGCAAGAAATTGCGGCTCGGCCTGGGCGTGGCAGTGTCGGGCGATCGCCTGTACGCCGCCGGCATGGACGGCGAAATCGCGGCCTTCGACATCAAGAACGGCCGCCCGGTGTGGCGCACCAAGACCAAGCTGGAACTCACCGGCGGCACGGGCGCCAGCAGCGACCTCGTCGTGGTGGGTTCGTCGGACGGCCTGGTGCTGGCGCTGTCGGCTGCCGACGGCACCGAACGCTGGCGCTCCGACGTGCACGGCGAAATCCTCTCGGCACCCGCGGTCGGCGAGAAGGAAGTCGTGGTGCGCACGGTGGACGGCAAGCTGCGGGCCCTCGCGGCCGTCGACGGCGCCGAGATCTGGACCGCCGAGCAGCAGATCCCGCGTCTCACGCTGCGCGGCGCGGCCACGCCGGTCATCGCCGGCGAACTTGCCATCTCGGGTTTCGACAATGGCCGCGTGCTCGCGGTGAACGTCGCCGACGGCACGACGGTGTGGGATTCGCCGGTGTCGCCCGCGCATGGCCGTACCGAGCTCGACCGGCTCAACGACATCGACGCCGCGGTGAAGGTGCTCGGCGAAGAAGTCTACGTGGTCGGCTTCCAGGGCCGCGCCGCGATGCTGGCGCTCGATTCGGGCCAGGTGTGGTGGACGCGCGAAGTGTCCAGCTACCGCGGCGTGGACGTCGACGACGACCAGATGTACGTCTCGACGTCGAACGGCGAGCTGGTGGCGCTCAAGCGCCGCTCGGGCGTCGAAGTGTGGCGCAACGATTCGCTCAAGTTCCGCAGTCTTTCGGCTCCCGCGGTGGTGGGTGACCATGTCGTGGTCGCGGACCTCGAGGGCTACGTGCACTGGTTCGATCGCGCCACGGGCACGATTGCCGGCCGCAGCAAGGCCGCGGGCGATCGCGTGACCAATGCCCCGGTGGCCGTGAGCGACACGGTCTATCTCATCAATGACCGGGGCGAAGTGTCCGCGCTGCGCGCGCAGCCGATCACGCCGCGCGCCGCGCGCGTCAAGAATCCTCCGGCCGAGCCGGCGCCCGAATCGGAAGCCGTGCCTTCCACCGACGCCGGCCCGTCGCCGGGCGGCTGATCGCGCTCGCCGGCAGTCCTCCGTAACGCACGCATGCTGCCGGTCATCGCGATCGTCGGGCGGCCGAATGTCGGCAAGTCCACGCTGTTCAACACGCTGACGCAGACGCGCGACGCCATCGTCGCCGACGTGCCCGGCGTGACGCGCGACCGCCAGTACGGCTACGGCAAGCTCGGCCCGGTGCAGTACGTCTGCATCGACACCGGCGGACTCGTCGAAAATCCGGTGGGCATGGACGCGCTGATGCGCATCCAGACGGAGCACGCCATCAAGGAAGCCGACCGTCTCATCTTCGTCGCGGACGCACGCGCCGGCCTCACCCCGCAGGACCAGTTCTTCGCGCGCGAGCTGCGCAAGTCCGGCAAGCCCGTGTTCCTCGCGGTCAACAAGGCCGAGGGCATGGAAGCCGCGATCGCCGCCTCGGATTTCCACTCGCTCGGCCTCGGCGAGCCGCATGCCATTGCCGCCACGCATGGCTATGGCTGCGAGGACCTCATGGAGCTGGTGCTCGAGGGCTTCGATGCGCCGCCGCCGCAGGACGAGGAACCCGCCGATGGCCGCATCCGCATCGGCGTCATCGGCCGGCCCAACGTTGGCAAGTCGACGCTGATCAATCGCCTCATCGGCGAGGAGCGCGTGATCACCAGTGATGTCGCGGGCACGACGCGCGACAGCATCCTCGTGCCGTTCGAACGCGACGGCCGCCAGTTCACGCTCATCGATACCGCCGGCGTGCGGCGGCGCGCCAGGATCGACGACGAGATCGAGCAGCTCTCGGTGTCCAAGACGCTGCAGGCCATCGCCGAGGCGCACGTTGTCGTCATGGTGGTCGACGCGCAGGATTCCATCGGCGAGCAGGACGCGAGCGTGCTGGGCCTGGCGCTGAACCGCGGCCGCGCGCTGATCCTCGCCGTGAACAAGTGGGACAACATCCCGATGGAGCGGCGCGAGGAGATCAAGCGGCTGCTCACGCTCAAGATCGACTTCGTGCCGTTCGCGCCGCTGCACTTCGTGAGCGCGCGGCACGGCACCGGCGTCGGCGAGCTCGTCGCCTCGATGATCCGCGCCTACGAGGCGGCGATGCGGCAGATGAAGACGCCGGATCTGACGCGCTGCATGCAGGCGGCGATGGAGCAGCACCAGCCGCCCATCGTGCGCGGCCGGCGTATCCGGCTGCGCTACGCGCACCAGGGCGGACGCAATCCGCCGCGAATCGTGGTGCACGGCAGCCAGGCATCCCACGTGCCCGAATCCTACAAGCGCTACCTCGCCAACGTGTTCCGCGAGCGCTTCGACCTGTTCGCGACACCGGTTACCGTGGAATTCCGCAGCGACGTCAATCCCTTCGTCGGCGACAAGCCCAAGGAAAAACGCGGACTCAAGACCGCGAACAAGGAACGCCGCGAGCGCCGCCTGAAGAAGGATCGCGCCAAGCGCCCCGCCAAAAAGAAATGAAATTCAATGGACGCCGCCCCTTCAGGGCGGCGTTTCCGGCGTGGGGCGCCAGCCCCCGGGAATTCTTCCAACTACTTTCCCCGATCCGCGACCCCGCGGTTTTACACAGCTTGAATTCCACCGTCACACGGGCGTAGTTTTGCGCCACGCGCAGGTCTTGCCAGGGATGGCCATCGCGACCCGGGAGATCCCGCAGAAGTCAGTTGAGCACCGCGGCGGGGACGCCCGCGGCGCATGACAGGGAGCAGTGCAGGATGCACCTTAGCTACGCGCAGGAAGCACGCGGACGCCCGTCCGCGTATTCGATGACTCAACCCGCTTCTGACGGGACTCCCCATACCAACACGTAAGGGAGTTTTATGATCCGCCTAACTAGCAGGGGAGGCTTGGGCCTCCGTTCGATCGCGCTCGGTCTGCTGATGCTCGCGCCGCTGGCTGCCGCCGCGGCCGACGCCGGCTTCACCGATCGCATCATCGTCAAGTACCGTGAGACGCCGCAGGCTGCGCAGGCCGCCGCCGGCGCCGACCGGATCGCCAATGCCGCGCTCTCGGCGCAGCGTTTCGGCCTCACCATGAGCCGCGTGCGCACCACGGCGCTGGGGTCGCAGGTGTTGCGCGTGGACCGCAAGATGTCGTTGGCCGAGGCCGAGCGGCTCGCGGCCGACATCGCCGCCAGCGACCCGAACGTCGAATACGCCGAGCCCGACCGCATCATGCGCAAGGTGTTCACGCCCAACGATCCGCGTTACAACGAGCAGTGGCACTACTTCGAGGCGGCGGGCGGCATCAACGCGCCGGCGGCCTGGGACAAGTCCACCGGCTCGGGCGTGGTCGTCGGTGTGGTCGACACGGGTTATCGCCCGCATGCCGATCTCGCCGCGAACATCCTGCCGGGATACGACTTCATCTCGGACACCTTCGTCGCCAACGACGGCAATGGCCGTGACAGCGACGCGCGCGATCCGGGCGACTGGGTGAACCCGGGCGAGTGCGGGCCGGGCGACCCGTCTAGCTTCGAAGCCTCGAGCTGGCACGGCACCCACGTGGCCGGCACGATCGCCGCGCTTACCAACAATTCGAACGGCGTGGCCGGCGTCGCGTTCAACGCCAAGGTGGTCCCGGCGCGCGTGCTCGGCAAGTGCGGCGGATTCACCTCGGACATTGCCGACGCCATCATCTGGGTGACGGGCGGCAACGTGAACAACGTGCCGGCCAACGCCAATCCGGCCAAGGTGGTCAGCATTTCGCTGGGTGGCGGCGGCAGCTGCGGCACGACCACGCAGAGCGCCATCAACTCGGCGCGTTCCCGCGGCGCGTCGGTCATCGTCGCGGCGGGCAACAGCAACGCCAATGCGGCCAACTTCTCGCCGGCCAATTGCAGTGGCGTGGTGACGGTCGGGGCGGTGGGCCGCAACGGCGGCAAGGCCTCGTACTCCAACTTCGGTGCCACCGTCGAGATCGCGGCGCCGGGCGGCAGCGGGGGCGCCAACAGCGTGTTGTCCACGCTCAACACCGGCCAGCAGGGTCCGGTCGCGGACAGCTACGCGCTGTACAACGGCACCTCGATGGCCACGCCGCACGTGAGCGGGGTGGTCGCGCTGATGTTGTCGGTGAAGCCGTCGCTGACACCCGACCAGGTGACGCAGATCCTGCAGAGCACGGCGCGCGCCTTCCCGGCCACCTGCTCGCAGTGCGGCTCGGGCATCGTGAACGCCAGCGCCGCGGTGGATGCGGCCATCGGTGGCACCACGCCACCGCCGGGCAGCAACGAAGTCGAGCCCAACAATTCGCGCGCGACTTCGCAACTGGTCCCGACCGACAACACCACCATCAACGGCACCATGGCGAGCAGCAGCGATACGGACTACTACCGCATGACGCTGGCCGCGGGCGCCACGCTGGTCGCGACGCTGACGCCGAATGCGTCGTCCGACTACGACCTGTACGTCTACAACAGCAACGGGGCGCTGATCTGCCGCAGCGAACGCGCGTCCGGGCTGGTGGACACCTGTTCGGTCAGGAACACCGGCACCAGCGCATTCACGCGTTACATCCGCGTGGTGTACTGGAGCGGCGGTACCGGCGCGACGAACGGCACCTACACGCTGAACCTGAATTGGTAGCGGAGTGAGCCACTCAGGGGACAGACTCCAAGCCTGTCCCCTCTTTTTTCAGGGTTTCTTTTCTGCCGGTTTCGGCGCCGGCGGTGCGGCCGGCTTGGGCTTCGGCGGCGGTGGCAGGAACAGGGCCGGATCCACCATCGCACCGTTCAACGACACGGCCCAGTGCAGGTGAGGACCCGTCACGCGGCCCGTCGCGCCCACATCCCCGATGACATCGCCCAGCTTCACCTGCTGGCCCACCTCGACGCGCGCCTTCGACAGGTGGCAGTACATCGTGACCAGGCCCTGGCCGTGATCGATCATCACGTTGCCGCCGTTGAAGTAGTACTCGCCCACGTCCACCACCTTGCCGGCCAGCGGCGCCTTGATGGGCGTGCCCGTGGGCGCGGCGATGTCCATGCCGGCGTGCGGGCGGCGCGCTTCGCCGTTGAACTCGCGCCGCAGTCCGAAGGAGCTGGAGCGCCGGCCGGGGACGGGTTGCGCCAGCCGCATCGTGGCAGGCGCGTCCGGCGTGAATGAATCGAGCACCTCCCGCACCCTGGCGCTTTCGCGCGTGACGCGTTCTTCGTTCTCCGGCGAGAGATTCACCATGCCGGGCGCCACCTTGAGCTGCTGCACGGCGTATTTCTTGCCGGTCACCTTGAAGGCGATCTGCCGCGCGTCCGCGCCCGGCTGCTCCACGGTGACGTGGTATTCGCCGGGTTCGGTATCGAGCGCGATGCCCACCACGGCCAGCCAGCCCGAGGCCTCGCGCGCCACCAGCACGGATTTCCCGGCGTAACTGACCACCGGCCTCTCGTCGGGACCGCCGGGCAACTTGAACGTGACCACGCCGCCCGGCACCCCCTCGGCCCGCGGGGCAATGAACGCCTGCGCGGCAAGGGATGGCGTGGCGCCGAGCAGCAGGGCGGCGCACGAGGCGGCGAGGTAGTTAGTCATCTTTCCTGGCGGTGACGCGGGCACGTAATCGTCCTTTCGACAGCCGGGCCTCGATCTCGGTTCCCTCGGGCGCCTGCGCGGCGTCGCGCAGCAACGTGCCGTCGTCGGCGCGGGAGACCACCGCGAAGCCGCGGCCCAGGGTCGCGAGCGGGCTCACCGCATCGAGCGTGCGGGAGGCCAGCGCCAGGCGCTGTTCGAGGCCGCCGAGTCGCGAGCCGATGGCCGCACCCAGGCGTTGGCGAACCGCGGCGGCCCGGGCACACAGCGCCTCCAGCCGGTGGCGCGGGTTCTCGCGCCAGAGGCGGGTGCTCAACACCTGCAGGCGCTCGCGGTCCTTGAGCACGGTGGCGCGCAGTGACAGGCGCAGCCGCTGCTCGAGATCGTCGAGCCGCTGCGCATGCTGCGCGAGCTTCGCGCCCGGCTGCGAGACCTGCAGGCGCTGCACGAGCGCGCCGAGATCCAGGCCGCGCGCGCGCAGGTAGCGCCCCATGGCCCCGCCGAAACGCGTGGCCATGAGCGCGAGCGACTCGAGCCAGGTGGCCTTGTCCGGCGTGGCGGCCAGCGCCGCGGCCGACGGCGTGGGAGCGCGCAGGTCGGCGACGAAATCCGCGATGGTCACGTCGACTTCATGGCCCACGCCCGAGACGGTGGGAATGCGGCAGGCGGCGATGGCGCGCGCCACGCGTTCGTCGTTGAAGCACCACAGGTCCTCGAGCGAACCGCCGCCGCGCGCGACGATCAGCACGTCGCATTCGTTGCGCCGCGACGCCGTCTCGATGGCGCGCACGATTTCCGGCACCGCGGCCGCGCCCTGCACGGCGGTGGGATAGACCAGCACCGGTGCGACCGGGAACCGCGCGCGCAGCACCCGGAGGATGTCGTGTATGGCGGCGCCGGTGGGCGAGGTGACCACGCCGATGCGCCGCGGCACGGCGGGCAACGCGCGCTTGCGTTCCGCGGCGAACAGGCCCTCGGCGGCCAGGCGGGTCTTGAGCTTCTCGAATTCGCGCTTGAGTGCGCCTTCGCCGGCTTCTTCCAGGTGCTCGACGATGAGCTGGTACTCGCCGCGCGGCTCGTACAGGCCCACGCGCGCGCGAACCAGCACCGCCAGCCCGTCCTTCGGCCGGAATTTCACCGTGGAATTCCGCTGGCGCCACATCGCGCAGCGCACCTGGGCCTGGCTGTCCTTGAGGGAGAAATACCAGTGGCCGGAGGCGGGCGCGGCGAAGTTCGACAATTCTCCTTCGAGCCACAGCAGGGGCATGCCGGACTCGAGCAGCAGCCGGACTTCCTTGTTGAGCCGCGAAACCGTGTAGACGTCGCGCTCGGGCCGTGGCGACGGGGTCTTACGCTCGGTGGCGGAGGAAAAAAGGTCGGGAAATCTCGGGTCGCTCACGCAGCGAGTTTAATGGGGACATTCCTGATTTGCCCCTTCGGGGCAAATGGGGATTCAGAAAATGGGGACATTCCTGATTTGCTGAACAAATGGGGACGCGCCTCGCCTGCGAATACAAAGCTCCCGGGACCGCCGGAGAGGCGCGTCCCCATTTGTCCCTCCGGGGCAAATCAGGAATGTCCCCATTTTCTGAATCCCCATTTGCTGGCAAATCAGGAATGTCCCCATTAAACTCCCGCATCGTTCGCTACCCCCCGAACACCTCCATGCGAATTCTTGAAGAAGCGTTGACCTTCGACGACGTTCTTTTAGTCCCGGCTTACTCGGAAATCCTGCCCCGCGAAGTCGATCTCGGCACCCGCCTCACCAAGGGCATCAAGCTGAACGTTCCCCTGGTATCCGCCGCCATGGATACCGTCACCGAGGCGCGCCTCGCCATCACCATGGCGCAGGAAGGCGGCATCGGCATCATCCACAAGTCCATGACCATCGAGGGACAGGCCGCCGAGGTCGCCCGGGTCAAGAAATTCGAAAGCGGCGTGATCCGCGACCCGATCACCGTCAATCCCGAGATGACCATCCGTCAGGTCATCGACCTGACCAGGTCCAAGGGCATCTCCGGCGTGCCGGTGGTGCAGGGAAGCAAGGTGGTCGGCATCGTCACGCACCGTGACCTGCGCTTCGAGGAACGGCTCGATGCGCCGGTCTCCACGGTCATGACGCCGAAGGAACGCCTGGTCACGGTGCGCGAGGGCGCTCCCAAGGAAGAAGTGCTCCTGCTGCTGCACAAGCACCGCATCGAGAAGGTGCTGGTGGTCAACGGCGACCAGGAACTGCGCGGCATGATCACCGTGAAGGATTTCCAGAAGGCCACGGAATTCCCGCGCGCCTGCAAGGATCCGTCCGGCCG
>DASUGK010000145.1:0-14118 GCA_036274075.1 Steroidobacteraceae bacterium
GCAGAATTTCCCTTGCCGTTCCCGCCAGCGTTGTTCGACTTGTCGTTCTTTTCCTTGGGCGCAGGAGCGCTTGCCGGTTTTCCCGGCTTCGGCAGCGGAATCTTGTGAACGATTTCGTCGGGTACCTTGGCATCCGGATCCACGATGACGCGCATCGTGACGTCGAGGTCGTCGCGATTGCCTGCGGGCGGTGTCTGCGCCGACACCGCCGAAGCGAAGAGCGCCATCATGCCCAGAGCCAACAACTTATGCCATTGCCTGTTCATCCACGCACCGGTGTAGTTGACGTCGGCCTTGCCGACACGTGCATCGCCACGCTTACCCGCCGCGTCCTGCCATCATGCTCGATCTCGGCGACCACCTCGCCATCTCCCGGCGCACGCGCAACCACGGGCAGCGACAGCAGGTTCGCACCCTGGTTGAGCGAGGCCATCCATTCGATCTCGTGTTGATCTTCGTAACCTTCGAGCGCCACGCCACCGCTGACATACAGCCGGATGGTGGCGCCCTCGAGAACCCGCTCCGAGTCGATGACCAGCGAGATCTCGCGGCTCTCGTTCAGGGCCAGCGACACGGCCGCTTCGCGCGGCGCGCTGCCATGCATGCCCATCACCACCAGCCACGCGATCGAAGCCATCACCGCGCCGGCACCCGCCGCCCACCAGATGGCAGGCCGCGCCAGCGTCGCCCGAATGCCGCGCATGTGCGTGGACCCGGTGCCCGAGGCCGTGGCCAGCGCGCGATCGACGAATCCCGGCCGCGGTTCCGGCACCGGCATGGCCTTGAGGCGCTCGCGCAGCTTTTCGAGATCGTCAATCATGAGACTTACACGCCCCGGAGTCGGAATTCGTTCCCTCGGTTAACAATGTGCGCAGGCGCTGGCGCGCGCGATTCAGGCGCGATTTGGCCGTTCCCAGCGGCACATCCACAATGGTGGCCACTTCTTCCAGACTGTACCCCTCGATTTCGTGCAGCGACAGCACGACGCGGTGCAACTCGTGCAGCCGGGGCCACGCTGCTTCGATCCGTTCCTGCTGCAGCGCCTGCTCGGTGAGCGCGGCCGGGTCCCAGGTCTCGTCCGGGGCCTCGATTTCCTCGTGTTCTTCCTCGAGCATCGCGCCGGTGCTGCCGCTGCGCCCCACGTAAGTCACCGGCGAGCGGCGCATGCGCCGCAAACCGTCGATGAACAGCCGGTACATCACGCGCGTTGCCCAGGGGCGGATGCGCTCGATCTGCCTGAGCTGATCGAGCTCGGTGAAGAGGCGCGTCAGTGTTTCCTGGACCAGGTCTTCGGCATGATCGGGATCGCCGGTCCATCGATAGGCGTAGCGATACAGCGGGCGGACATGCCCACGCAGCAGCAGGTCGAATTCCGCGGCTGGAGTCGTTTCCATCTCCTTGCAAACATAACCTAACCCCGGCGCGCCGGGCCCCAGGCCCGCCGCGCCGGCGGGCCAGGTCACGGTGTCGCGGCGAACTCCACCGTGGTGGTCTGCCCGGCCAAGATGTCCACATTCTGGGGCGCGGAAAAGACAATCGCGTCGTCGCTCTCGGCGCCGTCATCGTCGGCGCCGCAGGTGAAGGCCACCGTGTGCGTGCCCGTGGGCACGAAGCCGAGACGGAACTTGTACGCGCCCGTGGTGTTGTCCAGGTTGACGGCGGTAGTGGCGAGCGGCGGCGTGGCGCTGCCGATGTCATCCGGCACCACGTCGGCGCCCGTGTATAGATAGACCGCGGGCACGCAGCCTTCCACGATGAGTCCGGGCGCCACGGTGCCGTCGAGGGTGCCGACTTCCAGGTTGTTCACCAGGCGCAGCACCGGCTTCAGGAGATAGGGCTCACCGAGGCCGGGCGGATGGATCACGGATTTGCGCAGGTCGAAATCGATGGTGAAGTTGCTGGTGCTGCCCGCGCCGATGGTGAAACCGCGGATCAATTTGAGGCCGGTCTGGTTCCCGCTGGGGATGAACAGCGGATGGATCGAACCATCATCGAGCTCGATGAACGAGTCCGATGCATTTCGACCGGCATTGACTTTGAGACGGATCCACTCGTATTCCCCCGCGGGCAAAACCTCTTCCGACAGCAGGATCTCGCTGCCGCCGCCGTCAAGCGCCAGCAGGTCGATCTGCCTTGGGGCGAAGTCGAAGACCTCGGTGTCCCCACCATCCCGCGCCTTGATCTCGACCCCGGTGAATTCGACGACGACGCGCCTGGCGGAAGTGACGGGCGAGTCGGTGACCCGCAATGTCAATCGGCCGAACTGCTGGGTTTCATCGGAACCGGAGCCTTCGCCGCCGCAGGCGGCGAGATAGCCGAGCACTGCAATGCACGCTACCGCGCCCAGGACCTTGCCTACGGCGACGAAGGGGGACGATTTGTTCATGGCTTCTCCTGGAAGAAACGAAGTTCTTCAGGGAGACACGAACGAGGCCTCCACCAGGTTCCATCCTGTCGCCTCGAGGCGACTCGGCGGCTGGTCGCAGACATCCAGCGCATCGAGGTGTGCCAGCAGTTCGTAGCCCAGTTCCCGCACGTCGTCCTCGGCGCCGTGGATGAAACTGGACTTGCGCCGGCGCATGAAATTGAGCCCGAGCGCATACACGCCCGGCGCACCGACGATGCCGCCCTCGTGCTGCAGGTGGCCCTTGGCATCCAGCACCGGCAGGTGCAGCCAGGAGTAGTCAGGCCTGAAGCCCGTGGCCCAGAGCACGGTGCCGATGCGTTTGAAGTCGAGCCACAGACGCGGCCGCTCCGGCACTCGCGTGGCGACGGGCCTGTCAGGTTCCGGCACTTCGAGGCGATAGGGATTCTGTTCCAGCCAGCGATCGATGCTGGCGAGCAGGCGTTGCTGCTTGAGATCGGCCATGGCGCACTGATTGCGCAGCGATCCGGAGAACAGCGCGCGGCCGTCGCGCACGGCTTCGAGACGGCCTACAAGCTCGACGCCCCGCTCGGTCAGCGCGTTGAGATCGAGCGTGGCCGGCGCGCCGACCAGTTGCGGCGAGGGCAGGCGCCGCACGCGCACCAGGTCGTCGACGTGATCGATGCGCTGGTCGAGGAGGCCGAGCGTTTCCATCCAGGCCTGGATGTCGCGGCCGCGATAACGCCGCGGCAGCCGGATGTGCTCGCCCACGGCCAGCGTGACCTGCCGGCCCGAGCGCTGGATTTCGTCGGCGAGCTGCACGCCGGTCGCCGACGCGCCCACCACCAGCACGCCGCGATCGTCGAGATCCTGCGGCCGGCGGTATTCCTTCGCGGTGAGGCTGCGCACGAAGGGCGGCAGCCGCGCCGCGGCCGGCGGCACGTTGGCGACGCCATGCGCGCCGTTCGCGATCACCAGGCAGCGGCAGAACCAGTCGTCGGCGTCGGTGATCACGTGGTAGCGATCGTCGCGTTCCGTCACCGACATCACCGTGACGCCGGTGCGGACCGGCGCCGCGATGAGCCGCGCATAGTGCTCGATGAACGCGATCACCTCCGGCAGCGCCATGAAGCCGTGCGGATCGTCGCCGTCGTAGCGATGCCCCGGCAGCCGGCTCAGCCAGTTCGGCGTGAGCAGCCGCAGCGACTCCCAGCGCTCGCGGCGCCAGGAGTTCGCCACCTGGCCCCTCTCGAGCACCACGTGGTCCACGCAGTGCTGCGAGAGGAAGGCGCTCATCGCGAGGCCGGAATGCCCCGCGCCGATGATGACGACATCGGCGTACATCAGCGGACTTCGACCGCCACGTCCGTCGGGTTGGTGATGATGTCGAACACCGCCGAGCGGCGCTGCGATTGCGCCACCAGCGCGGCGATCTCTTCCTTCGTGGCATCGGCGTCGATGTCGAAGATCACCTTGATGCCGTCGTAGCCATTGCGCACGTCGGCGTCGATGCCGAGGATGCCCTGGATGTTCATGCTGCCCTCGAGGTGGGCGGTGACTTTGCGCAGCTGGATCTTGCGATGCTGCGCCACGGCAGCCACGCCGGCCGTGAGGCAGGAGGCGAGGCCGACCAGCACCATTTCCACCGGCGTCGCGCCGTTGTCTTCGGAGGCGAACACCTCGGGGTGGTCGCAGTCGTACTTGAACTCGACCTTGCGCATCTGCTCGCCGCCGAGGCCGTAGAAGCTGCTGACCGTGGAGCGGCTGTGCGTGCCGTTCACCCAGTTGCAGGTGGCGCGCCACTTGAAGCGCGCGGCCTCGGGGGCGTTGGTGAGCGCCTGGCGCGCATCGAGCAGCGCCGCCACGTTGACACCGTTGTTGACCGCGGATCCGTTCTGAAGCATGGGGATTTCCTCTCTGTTTAGACTCAGTCCGGCGAAATGCCGGGTTGTCGACAGATTGGCAGGCGTCCGTTTGACCCAGCGTGGGAAAAAATCCACGGAAATTTCCACGGTGGATGCCACGGCGTCGGCGCAGGATTCGCCCATCAGATCTGCATCGAGGGAGGCTCCCGTGGCCCGTTTCGCCAACATTTTGCAGACCATCGGCAACACGCCGCTGGTCAGGCTCAACCGCCTCACGCCCGAGGGCGTGAACGTCTACGTGAAGGTGGAGGCCTTCAACCCCATGGGTTCGGTCAAGGACCGCATGGCGCGCGCCATCATCGAGGACGCCGAGAAATCCGGCGCGCTCGAGCCCGGCCAGACCGTCATCGAAGCCACCAGCGGCAACACCGGCATCGGCCTCGCCATGGTGTGCGCGCAGAAGGGCTACCCGCTGGTGGTCACCATGGCGGAGAGTTTCAGCGTCGAGCGCCGCAAGCTGCTGCGTTTCCTCGGCGCCAAGGTGGTGCTGACGCCCGCGGCCGAGAAGGGCTCGGGCATGCTGAAGAAGGCGGTCGAGTTGGCGGAGAAAAACGGCTGGTTCCTGTGCCGCCAGTTCGAGAACCCGGCGAACGCCGACGTGCACACGCGCACCACTGCGCAGGAAATCCTCGCGGACTTCGCCGGCGAGAACCTCGATTACTGGGTGAGCGGCTTCGGCACCGGTGGCACGTTGCTGGGGGTGGCACGCGAGCTCAAGCGCGTGCGACCCGGCACGAAGATCATCGCCGCCGAGCCGGACAACTCCGCGTTGCTCGCCAGCGGCATCCGCCAGCCGCGCCGCGCGGACGGCACTGCCAGCGAGAGCCATCCGCGATTCCGTCCGCATCTGATGCAGGGCTGGGCGCCGGACTTCGTCTCGCATCTCACCGAGTCGGCCGTCGACCAGAAACTCATCGACGAGATCGTGCCGGTGGCCGGGTCCGATGCGCTGCTGCTGGCGCGCCAGCTCGCGTGCCAGGAAGGCATCTTCGTCGGCACCTCGAGCGGTGCCACGCTGGCCGCGGCGCTGACCATCGCGCGCCGTTCGCCCAGGGGCACCAACATCGTCTGCATGCTGCCCGACACCGGCGAGCGCTATCTATCTACGCCGCTGTTCGAGGAGATCGGCGAGGAGATGACCGCCGAGGAACTCGCCATCTCGCGCTCGACGCCGTCGTGCCGCTTCGACGTGCCGGCGCCGGCGCCCGCGCCGCAGCCCGTGAAGGCGGACGTGAAGCCCATCGAAGTCGACGCCGAAGCGGCGCGCTTCGTCGAGGCCATGGTCGGCGAAAAGCCGGTGCTGATGTTCGCGCTGGAGTGGTGCGAATTCTGCTGGTCGGCGCGCAAGTTGTTCCGCCGCCTCGGCATCGACTACCACAGCGTGGACATCGACTCGGTGCGTTACCAGGAGAACGACCTGGGCGGCCGCATCCGCGCGGCGGTCGGCAGCAAGACCAGTACGCGCACCATCCCGCAGATCTTCGTGGCCGGCAAACACATCGGCGGCTGCACGGATCTCTTCGACGCCTGGCGCGATGGCTCGCTGAGGAAGCTCATGGACGAGCAGGGCATCGCGTACCGCAGGGACGTGGACCTGGATCCCTACACGCTGCTGCCGCGCTGGCTGCAGCCGCGCAAGAGCGCCTGAGAGGACAGCGGATGTCATTCATCGAGACCATTCCCGAGCAGCACGCCGGCGCCGACGTTCTCGCCATGTACGAGCGGCAATCCAGTTTCTTCGGCTACCTGCCCAACTACGCGCGCGTGTTCTCGCACCGGCCCGAAGTCATGAGACTCTGGGCCGACCTGCAGAACGGCGTGCGCAAGCACATGGACCGGCGGCGCTTCGAGATCATCACCTTCGTCGCGGCACACACGCTGCGCAGCACGTTGTGCTCGCTGGCGCATGGCAAGGCGCTGGCGAAATACCTGTCGAAGGAAGACGTGCTGAAGCTGGCGCGCGGCGAGTTCCCGGCCTCGCTGAGCGTGGCCGAAGTCGCCATCGTGATGTTCACGCGCAAGATGTCGCGCAACGCCTCGGACGTGACGGCCGCGGACATCGCGCGGCTGCGCGACCACGGACTGGCCGACGGCGAAATCTTCGACGTCGCCGCGGTCGCAGCCGCGCGGTCCTTCTGGACCAAGCTATTGGAGTCGCTGGGCGTCGAGCCCGATGCAGCGTTCCATGACCTGGAGCCGGAGTTCAAGCACACGCTGGCCTGCGGGCGGCCGTTGAGTTTCAACGCGCACGGGCCGGCCGCAGTGGGGGTCCTTCCCTAACTACGTGCCCAATCGGCGTCGCCGCGGGCCTCGCGGCTGCTCACGTGGCGCAGCGTGTCGATGCTCGAGCCCTCGTCGAGCTGCGCGAGGTCCGACAGGCTGATGATGCCTTCGAGGCGGCCGCTGGTGCTGACGCACATGATGCGCGACTTCTGGTGCTCGGCCATGAGCTCGCGCGCGGATTCCAGGTCATCATCGGAGCTGCAGGCGACCACGTCGGACGTCATCAGCGCGTCCACCGGCGTGCTCGACGGCAGCCCCTCGGCCACCGCGCGGATGGTGATGTCGCGGTCGGTCACCGTGCCGATGACTTTCATGTTGGCTTCGCACACCGGCAGGAAGCCTATGTTCTGGTCGCGCATCTTGCGCGCAGCTTCCTGGACCGACGCCTGCGGCGAGACGCACTCGATATCGGTCTTCATGATGTCCTTGCATTTCATGGCGCTACCTCCTCGATGGTGGCCCGCGATGCTATGCGCGCTTTGCACGAAGCGCAGTCGGTGGACTCCGAAAGACTAGAAGGAGTAGCGGAAGCCGATCGAGGGCGCGTTCATGCCGCCATCGGCGACGCCCATCGCGCCCCAGGCCGGGGAGCGGTGGTGCAGGCGCACGAACGCCTGCCAGGGACCTTCGCGCGGCCCCGCCGTGATTTCCAGCAGCCAGAACACCAGGAACTGCTTCGTGTCGTTCTCGAGCTCGTACTCGATCTCGGGAAACTTGAAGGCGTAGGAGAAACCCGCGCCGAAGGCCAGCGTGGTGTAGACGTGCTCGTTCCAGGGGAATCGTTGCCAGCGCAGCGTGAGCGGCACCACGTTCAGCTCCCAGTAGCTCTGGTCGCCGAAGTTGAACGTGGCATTGACCTCGGACTCCGAGCGCAGCGCACCCTCGTGGGATTCCCGCCAGGCGCGTGAATAGGCCACCGTGGCGAGATAAGCGTCGGTGTAGTTGCTGCTGTACGGCTTGAGCAACACGTCGTGCCAGGTTTCCTCGGCGGAGATTCGCCCGAGGTAGAAACTGACGGCATTGGGATTGGAAATGTCGTTATCGTCTGCGGCGGCCGGGAGTGAGAACAGCGGCAGGAGACAGGCCAGGAGCCGGAGAGATTTGCGCATTGGCCGCCATCTTGCGCGCCGGGAACATTCGCCGCCATCGGGAAAAAGCGGTATCGCGATTCGATGCCAACGGCTACGATTCGCGACCATGAAGAAGTCGGTTGTGGCGTCCGCGCTGCTAGCGTTGTTTTTTTGGTCCGCCCTGGGCGTACAAGCCGCCGACAAGAAGCCCACCCCCGCCGCCGGCCCCGGACTCCGCTCGGCCCATGCGCTGATCGTCGACGCCAACAGTGGGGAAGTGATCTACGAACACGATGCCGGGCACGTGGTGCCCATTGCCTCCATCACCAAGCTCATGACCGCGCTGGTGGTGATCGACGGCCAGCAGCCGCTCGACGAGGTGATCACCATCACGGCCGAGGACAAGTGGAAGGGCAAGGGGGCGTTCTCGCGGCTGCCCGTCGGCGCCAAGATCACGCGCGGCGACCTGCTGAAGCTCGCGCTGATGGCATCCGAGAACCGCGCCGCGCATGTGCTGGGGCGCAACTACCCGGGCGGCATGAAAGCCTTCGTGCGCACCATGAACCAGAAAGCGAAGGCCCTCGGGATGACGAAGACGCACTTCGACGAACCGTCGGGCCTGTCGAGCCACAACGTCTCCAGCCCGCGTGATCTCGCAAGGCTGCTGAACGCCGTGTCGCGCGATACGCGCATCCGCGAGTTCTCCACGCTCGAGAGCCACGAAGTGCGCATCGGCAAGGGCTCGCTCGTCTATCGCAACACCAACCTGCTCGTCGGCAAACCCGACTGGGACATCCTGGTCCAGAAGACGGGCTATACCAGCGACGCCGGTGAATGCCTGGTGATGCAGGCCATGATCGGCGAGCGCGCGGTCAACATGGTGCTCATGAATTCCTTCGGCAAGCTCACGCGCACCGCCGATGCGCGCCGCGTGCGGCGCTGGATGGAAGGAGGGGACAAGCCGACGGTCGCCGGCGTCAGGGAAGTCGCCGCGAAGTAGGCAGACGCCCGAAGGTGCTCACACGTGCACCTGTCCCGGGCCGAGATGATCCTCGCCGATGTCGAAGCGGAGCATCACGAACGCCAGCCAGGCATAGAACGCGGCGACACCCAGTGCGACGACAGATCCGGGCAGCGAGCCGATCGCCGCGTTGTCCAGCGAAAGCCGTGTCTTCACCAGCCACGCCAGCAACACCACGAGGAAGATCCAGCAGTAGTTGCGCTTGAGCCGCCGCGACATGGCCTGCAACAGCGAGAGGGAGAAGCGCGGCAGCCGCAGGTCGTCGCCCAGAATGGCCAGGTCCCCGCGGCGGCCATCGGGCTCGGGCGAAAACAGCGGCGCGAAGAATTCACTCTCCAGCAGCCGCACGCGCGCGCGGTACACGTGGAAGAAGCGATAACGCCGCGCCTCGATGACCAGCAGCACGTGGATCAGCAGCATCGCGAACAGCAGCACGGACTGGTGCGTTTCGTCCGATGACAGCGAGATGGACAACATCGCCGCCAGCGCGCCGATCGACCAGTTGGTGGTGCGGTCGAGGCGGTCGCGCCAGCTGATCATGCGCGACAGCTCGCCGCGGTAGTAATGCGCGAGCAGCGTGACCGTTTCGGATGAGTTTGCCGGGACGGTGGTTTCCACCATCCGATGTTAGACCCGTGGCTGAGGGGCGTCGGCCTTGTCTCTGTCAGCGCCCGTCACTGGATGCATCGGACGGCGACGCTTTCCAGAATTCTTCGAGGCGTCGCGCCAGCATGGCTGCCCCCTGCAGAGCCATCATGTGCCGGGCGCCGGGCAGCACGTAGGCTTCGACGTCCGGCAGGTGCGCCAGCAGGAACTCCTGTCTCGTCGGCCAGTTCGCGGATACCCGCGGACTGCCTTCTCCCATGACCGCGAGCACCGGCAGGGAGATTCTGCGCGCGGCAGCTTCATCGAAATGCCACGCGCGAACCGCGGGCAGTTCCTGTTCGAAGAACGCGGGCGCAACGGCGCGGGCCTCGCGGAACGGCTGCGGAATCTCGCGCCGGATGTCCTCGCGCCACCACTCGCCCGCGACGGCGCGCATGAAAAGGTCGATCGCGCCGGCGACGTCGCCACGCGAATGAGCCTGCACCGCCTGTGCGATGCCCGGACTCGAGACCCCGGGCACTGACAGTGCCGGCTCGAGCAGGACGAGCGAGGTCACCCGCTCCGGGTGGGCCAGCGCGAGCTGCAGTGCGACCAGGCCACCCGAGGAATGTCCTACGACGTGTGCGCGGCGGAGGCCGAGCCGTTGCATGAGCCCGGCGAGTTGCCCGGCCTGCGAGGCGATGTCGGCGTGGCCTGCGGCCGGGCCGCTGCCACCGTATCCGACGCGATTCCATTCGAGTACGCGGTACCTGTTCGCGAGACCTTGCGCGCGGGCCAGCGGCGCCAGCCCCTGGGAAAACAATCCGCCGTGGATGAGGACCACGGCATCACCTCTGCCCCTCAGGCGATATTCGAGCGTGACGTCGGGAAGAGAAGCGCGCTGCCACGCCTGGTGCGGCATCAGTGGTGGCAACGCGTTCAGGACGTGGCGTCCGATGCGCTTTCCGAGCCGATTGCCCTCGATGGAGTCGTAGCGGAAGTGGATGCCGAGATAGACACGCGACCAGGCGCATTCTCGCGCCGCGGCGCTGAAGCTGTCGAAGGATCGGGTGGCGGGCTTCATCGGAATCTTCCCGGACAGCGGCCCGGCGGCGTCCACCTGCGGAGTCGTCATGCGGAACCAGCGGTCGTCGCCGAAGGTGTCGGCGAGCACGGTCATCGCGGCGGCGCACGCGGTGCCGTGCGCGGAGGGGTATGACGGAAATGCGTACGTGTGCCGGTGGGTGTTGTTCCAGTCCGGCTCTGCGCGCGTGCGCGGGTTGCCGTCGTGATCCGCCCAGCGGATCGCGGTGAAGGGCCGCCAGTGGTTGTAGAAGAACTTGTTGTCGAAGACGCCGATGTAAGCATCCATGATGCTCATGTTGAGCAACGCGAGCAGGCGCGCCGTGGTCCAGAGATCCGGCCGCTCCTCGAGTACCAGCTGGCGCGCCAGGCGGTTGTGCGAATTCTCGGCGAAGTCCTTCCACCAGAAGGCGAGGTGTGTCTGGTCGGCGGTGCGGGTGCGGCTTTCGAAGCGGCCGACGCCGCGCACCTCTTCGAAGGCACGCGTGTATTCGCGGCTGTTGATCGCCGGCGGCGGCGGCGACCTGAATTGGCCGGGCGACTTCAACGTGAATGGTTCGACCTGCGCCCAGCCGGCGCCGAACACGAAACCCTGCGGTGTACCGCTGTGCTCGGGGAACTCGGCGTACACGCCGGGCGCCATGGGATGGAACTTGTACGTCGCCGTGCCATCCCAACGATCGCCGGCGCGTTTTTCCAGCACGGCCTGGGCCGCGGCTTCACCGAGAGCAATGCCCGCCTCGCGCGCCTGCCGATCTTTCGACGCTTTCATGCCGCGTTGGCGCAGCGTCTCCCAGGCATCGTGTTGCGCGGGGTACTGGTCGTTGGCGATGACGAAGGCCGCCTGGGACGCGGCGGCCAATGGGTCTGCGCCGCCGCCGTCGCCTTCGTAGGCGTACGCGCCGAAGCGCGGATCGACGGCGTTGAGCGCATCGTGGATGGCGAGATGCATCATGGCCGCGGTGCGCACGCCCTTCAGCGTGAGGAAGCGATCCTCGGCCTCCGCGGTCGCGAGCAGCTGGGCGTTCCAGGCGACGAGCAGTTCGGTGTCGGCCGCGCGGCGGTTCTCATGCGCGCTGCAGGGCAGCACGGTTAGCAACAGGAGCAGGCAGGTGAGCGTTTTCATGGCGCGCAGGCTGCGCTCCCGCATTCACCGCGACTACTACAGAATTTGTAGTAGTCAGCACGGCATTACGCTGCAAGAATCCCGGCATTGAAACGCGGTTACGGCCAGTACTGTCCCTTGGCCCTCGCAGCGGAAGTGCTCTGCGAGCGATGGACGCTGCTCGTCATCAGCCGGATCATCGACGGCTGCACGCAGTTCAACGCGATTCACCGCGGAGTCCCGCGGATCTCACCGGCCATGTTGAGCAAGCGCCTGCGCGAGCTGGAACACGCCGGCCTGATCCGCAGTTCACCCGCAAGGCGTGGCTCGCCGCGTACCTATCTACTGACGCCGGCCGGGGAGGAATTGGCGCCGCTCATCGACAGCCTCGCCATCTGGGGCCAGCACTGGGCGCGCGACATGTGCTTCGACGACCTGGATCCGGGGTTCCTGGCGTGGAGCATGCACATGTCACTCGACACCGCGCGCATGCCCGCGGGGCGCACCGTGCTGGGCTTCGAGTTCAGCGGCGCACCGCGCGATTGCCGAAGGTTCTGGCTCGTGAACGAGGACGGTGACGTCGACATGTGCCTGAAGGATCCGGGCTACGAGGTCGACATCTGTGTACGGGCAGACCTGCGACGCTTCATAGAGGCGTGGCGTGGGATTCGCGATATCCGCAACGAGATCCGTGCGGGGCGTATCGAGGTTCTCGGTCCGCCCTCGCTCACGCGCAAGTTTCCGGAATGGCTCAAGCTTTCCGGGCTCGCCATCTACCCGCGCAAGAGACAGGGACGGGAGCTGGCGATTTCTACGGGGGCGAAATAGCCTTGCCGCCCACGATGGTCATGACGGGGCGGGCTTGCAGGATCTGCGCCGGCTCGGCCTTCATGATGTCCGCCGAGAAGAGGGTGAGGTCCGCCAGCTTTCCCGCTTCCAGCGTGCCGAGCGAGGATTCGCGAAACACCGCGTAGGCCGGCGCGGCGGTGAGCATGCGCAGGGCTTCGGCGCGTGAAATGGCCTGTTCGAGGTGCCAGTCCGGACCGGCGCGGCCTTTCAGGTCGTGTCGATACGTTGCCGCGTAGAACTCGATCCGCGGGTCGCCTTGTTCCACCGGCGCGTCGCTGCCGGCCACGAGGGTGGCGCCGGTGTCGAGCAGCCATCGCCAGGCGTACGCGCCGAGGAGCCGATCCGGGCCGAGCCGCGCCGGCGCGAAGTACAGGTCGCCGATCGCGTGCGAAGGTTGCATCGAGGCAATGACGCCCAGCTTTGCAAAGCGCGAGATGTCGATGGGATGGATGACCTGCGCATGTTCGATACGCCAGCGCGCGCGGGCCAGGGCATCGGTATCCGTGCCGAAGGCGGCGGCATACGCATCGAGCACCAGGCGATTGCCACGGTCGCCAATGGCGTGCGTGGCCACCTGGCAATTCGAAGCCCTGGCGCGTTTCAGCACGCGGGCGAAGGCATCCGGCTGCGTCAGCAGCAGACCGTCGCCCGGCGCGTCCGAGTAGTTTGCCAGCAGCGCGGCGCCGCGCGAGCCGAGCGCGCCGTCGATGTAGAGCTTGACGCCGCGGACATGCACCAGGCCGGTGGCATCGTGGCTCGGGCCTCTTGCCAGGACGTCATCGGCGTACTGCACGTCGAGGTAGTTGTCGACGCGGAGCGGCAGCTTGCCGGCCTTCGCGAGTGCCTCGAGGACGGCGACGTCTTCGCGCGTGGCGCTCATGTTGTGGACGGCCGTCCAGCCGCGCGCGGCGTACAGCGCGACGGCTCGCTCCAGGGCTTCACGCCGGCGCTCGAGGGTGAGCGCCGGAAGCCTGGCGTAGATCAGATCCATCGCGCCGTCGATGAGCATGCCGGTGGGCTGGCCGGACTCGTCGCGCAGGATCTGGCCGCCGGCGGGGTCGGCAGTCTTCGCGTCGACGCCGCCCAGCGCGAGCGCGCGGCTGTTGGCGATCGCGGCGTGCCCATCGGCACGTTCGAGGAACACCGGCCTGTCGGAGACAGCGCGGTCGATGTCGGCACGCGTCGGGAAACGCTTCTCCGGCCAGTGGGTCTCGATCCAGCCACGGCCGGTGATCGGCTCGGTGCCCGGGTGGGACTTGGCCCAGGCTTTCAGCGCGTCCAAGAGGGCGTCGATGGACGCGACGCCCTCGAGATTCAGTTCGAGCTCACGCAGGCCGATGCCGGTGAGGTGCGCGTGGGAGTCGGTGAAGCCGGGGTAGGCGGCGCCACCTTTCAGGTCGATAAGCTTCGCGTCTTTGGCCTGTTGATTGGCTTCATCGAGCGAACCGGCGAAAGCGATCTTGTCGTCGCGGATCAGCAGCGCTTCCACCTGCGGGTGCTTGGCGTCGCCGGTATGGATGGTGCCGCCATGAACCAGCAGGTCCGCGGCCGCACACGGGGTGAGCGCTGCCAGCAGCAGGCAGCAGAAGGCGGAGTGCATTTTCATCGGCAGGAGACTAATCGAGAGCTGCCAGCAGCGCGAGCGCCGCCTGCGGATTGCGCTCCTTGGCGCCGCTGATGAAGTAGAAGAAGACGTCGCCGTCGCGGGCCAGCGCCTGCGCGTGCTCCTTCCAGCGGGCGAGCGCGGCAGGCGTGTAGCCGTTCTTCGCGCCGGCCTTCGTGCCCATGACGCGCAGGTAGCTGAAGGGCGCGGTGCGCGCCTGGATGCGCGG
>DASUGK010000146.1:0-44476 GCA_036274075.1 Steroidobacteraceae bacterium
ACACCACTAGGGAATCGGGACGATGCTGCCGTCCTGGCCGGCGCGTTTGAGCTGGGCGGCCAGCGCCTCGGCGGAGGCGCGATCGCGCGTCGGTCCGACCCGCACGCGATACAGCACGCGCCCGTTGCTGGTCACCGGCGGTGCGACAAAAGCGGCGAATCCCTTGCCTGTCATATCGCGCGCCAGCCGCTCGGCGTTTTCCTTGCTGCCGAAGCTGCCGAGTTGCACGACAAAGGTGCCGCTCGCCGGCTTCTGGTTAGGCGCGGTCACCGGCGCCGGCTTGGCAGGTGTGGGCTGCGCGGGCGTGGGCTTCGCAGGCGCCGCCTCGAGGTTGTTGGGACTCGCGGGCGCCATGGGATTGGTGGCAGGCGCTTGCGCGGGTTCGGGCGCCGCGGTCTCGCCCGGCTGTGCGCGTTCCGGCGCCGGCGCCGCGGGCGCCGTCACCGGCGGCAACGCAACGCTGCTGTCTGCGGGTGGCGTCACTCCCGCCTGCGGCGCGCGGTCCTGCGTATCGATGTCGATGGTGTATTCGCGCAGGCCCTCGGCATTGTCCGGATTCGCGGGCGCATGCGACTCACCGGGACCGGTGAGCAATTCCGGCACCAGCAGCACGAACAGCGCCACGAGGATCACCGCGCCGGTGAGTCTTTGCTTGGCCTTGGAATCCATGGCGCGAACTATAGCCCAAGGAATTCGAGCGCCGGCCCGACGGTGAGAAACGAGCCGAACACCAGCACGCGATCTCCGGGCCGGGTGACGGTGCGCGCCTCGCGGCAGCCATCGGCGACGTCGATCGCGTGGTGGATCACCGGCGCGTTGGGCGGCAGCTGCGCGGCGAGCTGCCGGGTGTTCACGGCGCGCGGTCCGTCCAGCGCCACCAGGATCCAGGCGTCGATATCCGCGGCCAGCGTGGCGGTGATGCCGTGGATGTCCTTGTCGCCGAGGATGCCGCAGACTGCCACGGTGCGGCGGGCGCGCGGCAGCTGCCGCAGGTTGTCGCGCAGGGTTTCGGCCGCCGGCACGTTGTGCGCGACGTCTAGGATCCACTCCACCTCGCCCGCGACGCGCTGGAAGCGCCCGGCGATGCGCACCTCGCGCAGCGCCTGCGACACCAGCGCGTGCGACAGGCTTACGCCGAAGCCGCCCGAGGCAACGGCCGCCAGCGCCGTGGCCGCGTTGGGCACCTGGTGGGCACCCGGCAGGGCCGGCAACGGAAGGTCGCGCAGCGCCAACGCGCCCATTTCGAAATCCCAGAGGTCACCGTGGACCCGAGTCCGGTACTGCTGTCCCGGAGCCACGAGCCGGGCGCCGATGTCCTCGATGACCTGCCTCACCGACGCCGGCATCTGGGCGCTGCCCAGCACCGCGGGGCGGCCGGCGCGAAAGATGCCCGCCTTCTCGCGGCCGATCTGCTCCAGCGAATCCCCCAGCCATTCGACGTGGTCGACACCAATGGAGCACACCACGCCGACGTCAGCATCCACGATGTTGGTGGCGTCGAGCCGGCCGCCGAGGCCCACCTCGAGCACGGCCACGTCCACGCGCGCGCGCGCGAACAGGTCGAGCGCCGCCAGCGCGTTGTATTCGAAAAAGGTGAGCGTGGTGGCGCCGCGCACGGCCTCGATGCGTTCGAACGAGGCGATCAGCGCGTCATCGCCGGCTTCCTGGCCGTCGATGCAGATGCGTTCGTTGTAGCGCACCAGGTGTGGCGAGGTGAAACGGCCGGTGCGTTTGCCCGCGGCGCGAAACAGCGCATCGAGGCACGCGACCGTGGATCCCTTGCCGTTGGTGCCGGCCACCGTGACCACGCGGTACGCCGGCGGCAGCAGTCCGAGCCGTTGCGCGACACCGCGAACCCGCGTGAGGTCGAGGTCGATGGCGCTCGGGTGGGACTTCTGCTGCCGCTCGAGCCACTCGGCAAGCGAGCGCATCTAGGCTGTGGCAGATTCGGCGGAGGCAGGAGCGGCGGCCGGCTTGCGCATCAGCAGCCGCAGCAGCGCCGAGAGTTTCTCGCGCATGTCGCGGCGATCGATGATGAGGTCCAGTGCGCCGTGGTCGAGCAGGAACTCGCTGCGCTGGAAGCCTTCCGGCAGCGTCTCGCGCACGGTCTGCTGGATGACGCGCGGGCCGGCGAAGCCGATGAGCGCGCGCGGCTCGGCCACGTTGAGATCGCCCAGCATGGCGAGACTGGCGGACACGCCGCCGGTGGTCGGATCCGTCATCACCGAAATGAACGGCAGGTGCGCCTGCGAAAGGCGCGCCAGCGCGGCGCTGGTCTTGGCCATCTGCAGCAGCGAGAACAGGGCCTCCTGCATGCGCGCGCCACCGCTCGAGGAGAAACACACCAGCGGCGAACCCGTCTCGATGCAATGGTCGACCGAGCGCTTGAAGCGTTCACCCACCACCGAGCCCATCGAGCCGCCGAGGAACTTGAACTCGAAGGCGCAGGCGACGATCGGCAGGCCTTCGAGCGTTCCGGCCAGCGCGATCAGCGCGTCACGTTCGCCCGTGGCCTTCTGCGCGGCCGCGAGGCGGTCGCGGTAACGCTTGCTGTCGCGGAACTTGAGCGGATCCTCGGGCGAGATGTTGGCGCCGATTTCCATGCGGCCGCCCTCGTCGAGGAAACGGTTCAGCCGCTCGCGCCCGCCGATGCGCATGTGGTGGCTGCACTTCGGGCACACGTTCAGGTTGCGCTCGAGCTCCGCGCGGTACAGCACCGCGTCGCAGGCCGAACACTTGATCCACAGCCCCTCGGGGACCGAACGCGTGCGGCGCTCGGTCTTGATGCGCGAGGGCATGATTTTCTCGAACCAGGACATGTTTGGCCGCGATCCCCCGAATGAACCGGCTACGGCAACGTGCCGGCCGAATGGGCAGCGATCATAGCAGCGGCGGGAATTCCCGCGTGCCCGGAACCGGCCGCCCCCGGCAAGCCGAACTCGGCCGGGTAACGCACGGCAGCAAGGTACAGCCCGTCCGGCGGCGCCGTGGGAGCGTTGATGCGCCGGTCGCGCGCGGCCAGGACCTCCGGCACCCGCTCCGGCGGCGATTCCCCGTGGCCCACCGACATCAGCAGGCCGGCGATATTCCTCACCATGTGATGCAGGAAGGCATTGGCGGTGATCTCCAGCACCACCCAGCAGTCCTGGCGCGCGACCGCGACCGCGTCCACGCGCCGCACCGGGGTCTTCGACTGGCACTCGACCGCGCGGAACGCGCTGAAGTCGTGCTCGCCCACCAGCACCTGGGCGCACTGGTGCATGCGCGCGGCGTCGAGCGGGCGGCGCTCCCAGGTGGCGCGGCCGCTGGCCAGCGCGGCGCGCGAATCACGGTTTAGGATGAGGTACCGGTAGCTGCGCGCCAGCGCGCTGTAACGCGCGTGGAAGTGCCCGGGCACCTCGCGCACCCAGGCGATGCTCACGTCGGCCGGTAGATAGGTATTGGCGCCCAGGCGCCAGGCGCGTTCGCTGCGCGCCGCGTCGCTGTCGAAATGCACCACCTGCGCCAGCGCGTGCACGCCGGCGTCGGTGCGGCCGGCGCACACGCAATCGACGGGTGAATCGGCCACGCGCCCGAAGGCACGTTGCACCTGGTCCTGCACGGTATTGAGGCCGGGCTGGCTCTGCCAGCCCGAGTAGGCGCGGCCGTCGTATTCCACGCCGGCGGCGATGCGTGCCATCAGGGCTGCGGCGTCAGCCGGGCAGCGACTCTAACAAGCGCTGCGCTTCCTGCTTCTGCGAGGCGGAGCCTTCCGACAGCACTTCGTTGAGGATGTTGCGCGCGCCGTCCGGATCACCCATGTCGACGTAGGCGCGGGCCAGGTCGAGCTTGGTGCCCACTTCGGAGAGCGTCACCGGCTCGAGGTCCGGCACGGCGAGTTCTTCCGTGGCATTGCCCGGCATCTGGATGTTGCCGCCGCCGAGGTCTAGGTCCACGCCGCGCGCACCGCCCATGGCGGGCTGCTCGCGGGTGGGTTCGACCGGGAAGTCGAGGTTGTTGCGATCGATGGCGGCGAGGCGCGACGTCGACGAAACGTCGTAGCCCTCTTCCGGCATGTCGAACTTCATGGAGGCCGTGGCACCCGGGTCGATGGAACGGCCCTTGGTCAGGTCCACGTCGCCACCCAGCTCGCGCTCGGTGAGGAACCAGGTGCCGCTCGCGCCGTGTTCGGTGAGCTGCGAATCGTCGGCATTGCCATTGCCCGCCTGGCGGGCCGCGGCCGCGCGCAGCAGCCGCTGCGAGTTCTCGTCGAGGCCAGCAACCATGGTGGGCGCGTTGGAATCGGGGCCGTGAGACGGCGCGTCGACCGGCTTCAGGCCCAGCGAGGAATCCGTCTGCTCGAGCGAGCCGAGCTCGAGTCCGAGATCGTCGAGCGCCAGCTCGGCGGTCTGGTCGGAGCTCAGCTTGCGGCGCATCGCGCCCTCGACCTTCTCGCGGATGGTCGGTTCGTCGAGCGGACGCAGCGCCGGCTGTTCGACCGTCGGGGCTTCCGACCCGGCGGGCGTCATCTTCACCGTCATCTCGCGCGTGGTCTGGCCGCTGCTGTCGCGATCAGGCAGTTGCAGGCCTTCGCCCGTGGCGTCGGGATCGCGCAGCGCGCTGCCGAGGTCGAGGTCCACCGCGTCCGGCGTACCGCCGCCCGTGACATCGAGGCGCGAGCTGACGTCGAACGGATCGAAGTCCACACGGCCGGCACCGCCGGCGTCCAGGTTCAGGTCGACACCCACCGCACCCGCGGCGCCGCCTTCGGCGAACATCGGGTCCTCGGGCGCGATCTGCTTGCCCATGATGACGATCTTTTCCCACTCGCCCGCCTCGGACCCCCCGCGCGACTCGGAGAGTTCGCGCGCCGTCGCGAGGAACTGCTCCGTGTTGCCCCAGACGAAGACCACTTCGAGGAGCTTGAGCTTGAGGTCACGGCGCTGCGGCTCGCGCTGGATGGCGATGCGCACCAGGTCGGCGGCCTGGTCGTACAGGCCATAGGCCATGTGGAAATCAGCCTCGGCCAGCGGATCGCCCTGGTCGAGATTGACCGCGGTCTCGCTGCTGATGGTTTCGTCGGTGCGCACCGAGGGCGCCGACAGCGGGATGTCCTGCGTCTCCTGCAGCGCGCGGTGCGTGCCGGATTCCTCGACGAGGATGTCGTCGGGCACGGCGCTCGCGGCCATGGGCGCACGCATGCGGCCGGTGTCCGAGAGTGAATCGACCGGCTCCGAGAGGCGGTCACCGCCCTGCTCCGCGAGACGGCCCAGGCGATCGTCGAACTCCGCGCTCTTGCGCTTGCCGCGCGACTTCGCGAACAGCAGCAGCAGGGCGATGACGGCGACGCCACCCAGGATCCACTGCCAGTAACCCATCAACGTGTCGAGCAGCCCGGGCTCCTCGACGGTATCTGCCTTCGGCGCCTTCTTCGGCTTGGCCGGCTTCTCGGCCGCCGGCTCCGGCGTCGCCGCGGGCTCGGTCGTCGGGGCAACGGCCTCTGGCGTGGCTTCCGGGGTCGTGGCTTCAGGCGACTCGGGAGCGGCCGTCTCCGGCGCCGGTTCCGGCGTCGGCTCCGGCGTGGCCGGCGCGGTCTGCTGCGCGGCCTGTTGTGAGGCGGCGAGCTTGGCCTGCAGGTCGGCGAGCTCGGTGTTGCGCAGCTCGAGCATGCGCTTGGATTCGTTCAGCTGGCCTTCGAGCTCGCGCACGCGGTCCTGCAGCGCGGTCACTTCGGCGGAGTTGTCGGTGCCCGACCCGGCGCTGGCCGAATCGCTCGGCGGCACCAGGCGCAGGCGGCCGGTGCCCGCGGCACCTGCCGAGGCAACCCAGCTGCCGGCGGCGCGCCGGACTTCATCACGCGCTTCGGACGGCGACACCGCGGCGAGCTCGCCGCTGGCGGGAATACGCAGCACGGCGCCGGCGCGCAGGCGGTTCATGTCGCCTTCGAACGCGGAGCTGTTGTTGCGGAACAGGCCGACCATGAGTTGTTCGGTCGAGACCCCGGTGCCGGCCGACAGGCGTCGCGCGATCGCCGAGAGGCTGTCGCCACGGCGGACTTCGTAGCTGTCGCCGCCGCCCAAGGATGCGTACTGCTGCGTCTCGGGAGCCGGCGCCTGCTGTTGCGGCACCGCACGTTCGATCTGCCCGGTGGCTTCACCGGCACCCACGCTCGGAGCGGGCACGGGCGCCTGCGCCACGGCGTTCGGCGCGAACACGGGCGGGTCGAGCAACACGGTGTATTCGCGGACCAGGCGGCCGCGGGCCCACGTCGCCTCGATGAGCAACGTGAGGAAAGGT
Source organism: Steroidobacteraceae bacterium (assembly GCA_036274075.1). Lineage (GTDB taxonomy): Bacteria > Pseudomonadota > Gammaproteobacteria > Steroidobacterales > Steroidobacteraceae > CADEED01. The sequence goes on from DASUGK010000146.1 coordinate 6,277, forward strand.
TCGGTCACGGTCTCGTTGGAACGGACGCGCAGCACCTGCGCGCCATTTGCCGCGCGATCACGCGTGACGGTCACGCTCGCCATGAATGGCGGCCAGTCGAGTCCGTAGCGCGCGAAGGTTTCCTTCGACGCGAGCTTCGCGTCGAGCGTGGCGAGATCTTCGGGAGTCGCGTTGACCAGCTCGATCTCCGCGTCGAGCGGAGCATTGAGCGGCGAATTCAAGTGAACGTCGCCGAGACCCAGTGCATGGGAGATTCCGGGCAACAGCAGTATCGCCAGCAGACCCCGGGCGAGACCATTACGCATCATTCGCGTCTCCACAAACACCGTCAGCTATGTAATTTCTTTATCGAAACAGATGCTTAGAGCCAAAACTTCCGGCCCAAGACTGAATCCGCCCGCAATATAACTTAAATAAGCCGTCGCACCAAAATCCAAGGGCTTAGGACGCAGTTCAAGTCCGGTTCGTAACTTATATGTTCGCCAATGCGTACAACATAAAACGTGTCACGTTTCGCGCCTTCGGTGCCTGCCGGGCGCAAGTCATTGGGGGGAAACCCCGATTCGGGGCGGCCCCGACGACGCCGGACATCACCGCCATTCCCGGATTGATCCCGGTTTGGCCCCTCGGCAGGCCCGAGTCCCGGGTTTTCGGCCGGCATCGGGGATTCTCGAGCCCCCTCGATGGCAGGCCCGCCGGGTACTCCCGGCCCGCGCGGCGCGTCTGCCTTGCCGGCCCGGTCTAACTACCGGGGCGCAGGCCCGGAGCGGGTGATCACCGGCGTCGCCGATTGCACGTCGGCGTTCTGTCCCCGGTGCCGCAGGTGGTGATCCATGAGCACGATCGCCAGCATGGCCTCGCAGATCGGCGTCGCGCGCAGGCCCACGCAGGGATCGTGCCGACCCGTCGTCACCACCTCCACGGGATTGCCGTTGACGTCGATGGTCTTGCCGGGAACCTGGATGCTCGAAGTGGGCTTGAGCGTAACGTGCACCACCACGTCCTGGCCCGACGAAATGCCGCCGAGGATGCCGCCGGCATGATTGCCGAGGAATCCGGTCGGCGTGAGTTCGTCACGATGCTGGCTGCCGCGCTGCGCGGCCGCGGCCACGCCGGCGCCGATCTCCACGGCCTTCACCGCGTTGATGCCCATCATGGCGTGCGCGAGGTCCGCGTCGAGGCGATCGAACACCGGCTCGCCCCAGCCCGGCGGCACGCCGCGCGCGACCACGGTGACCTTGGCGCCGAGCGAATCGCCCTCGCCGCGGATCTTCCACATCAGGTCTTCGAGCTCCTGGATGCGCGAGGGATCCGGGCAGAAAAACGGGTTGTCGTAGGCGGACTCGGGCTTGACCGGTTCGATGACACGGTCGCCGATCTGCGCGAGGTAGCCGCTGATGTGCACGCCCAGCCGCTCACGCAGGTACTTGCGCGCGATGCCGCCGGCCGCCACGCGCATCACCGTTTCGCGCGCGGATGAACGCCCGCCGCCACGGTAGTCGCGAAAACCGTATTTCTGCTGGTAGGTGTAGTCGGCGTGACCCGGGCGAAAACGGTCCTTGATCTTCTCGTAGTCGCGCGAACGCGCGTCGGTGTTCTCGATGAGGATGCCGATGGGCGTGCCGGTGGTGCGTCCCTCGAACACTCCCGAGAGGATCTTCACCACGTCCCCTTCCTTGCGCTGGCTGACGAACTGTGAAGTGCCGGTGCGGCGGCGGTCGACGTCGCCCTGCAGGTCGGCTTCGCTGAGCTCGAGCCCGGGCGGGCAGCCATCGACGATGCAGCCCAGCGCGGGCCCATGGCTCTCGCCGAACGTCGTCACCGTGAACAGTCTGCCGATCGAATTACCCGACATTCTTGTTGGCCCTGACCAGTTGTTCGCGCGTCAGCAGGAACACTCCGCCGCCGCCCCGTTCGAAATCCAGCCAGGTGAACGGCAGGCGTCGAAAGCGCCGCCGCAGCGCGCGTTCGGTGTTGCCCACTTCGACCACCAGCAGCCCGCGCGGACGCAGGTGATGCGCGGCACGATCCAGGATGATCCGAACCGAATCGAGACCTTCGCGCCCGGATTCGAGTGCGAGCCGCGGTTCGTGCCGGTACTCGCGTGGCAGGCCGCGCATCTCGCGCATCCCCACGTAGGGCGGATTGCTGGCGATGATATCGTAGGACTCCGAGGAAAGTGCCGAGAAGTGGTCGGACTCGACGAGGCGCACGCGGCGCGTGAGGCGCAGCCGCCGCCGGTTGATGGCCGCCACTTCGAGCGCGCCCTTGTCGATGTCGAGCGCATCGACGCGCGCGCGCGGAAACGCCCGGGCGGCGGCCAGCGCGATACATCCCGATCCCGTGCCGACGTCGAGGATGTTCCGCACCGTCCGCGCGTCTATCCACGGCTCGAAACGCTGCTCGATGAGCTCGGCGAACGGCGAGCGCGGGATCAGCACGCGTTCGTCGACGTAGAACTTCAGGCCCGCGAACCAGGCTTCGTGCGTGAGGTAGGCGAGCGGCACGCGTTCCCGGATGCGGCGCTCGAGCAGGGCCGCGATCTTTTCGGCCTGCGCGGCGCTGGCCCGCCGGCGCAGCAGGCTCGCCGGCCCGGCGTGCGACAGCTTCATGGCGTGGAACACCAGCGCCGCGGCTTCGTCGCGCGCGTTGTCGGTGCCGTGGCCGAAGAACACGCGCGCCGCGCGCAGGCGGCGTTCCACGGTGGAAATGAGTTCGGCCGCGGTGCGCCCGGCCCTGATGCCCGTGTGGAATAATTGCGCCATGTCGAAGCGTTACTGGATTTTCAACGCCGCCATTGCGCTGGCGGCCGGTTTTGGCGGCGTGTTGGTCGGCCGCATGCTCGCGCAGCCGCAGATGCCGTCGCTCGAAGCGGGCACTGCCATGCCGCCGCGCCCCGTGGGCGGATTCATCCTCACGGACGCGAAGGGCGCGACGACCACGGCGCGAGACCTCGCCGGCCATCCGACCCTGGTGTTCTTCGGTTTCACGCATTGCCCGGACGTCTGCCCGACGACGCTGGCGCTGCTCGCCGGCGTGCAGAAGCAGGCGGCGCGCGAGGAGCCGCGGCTGGCCAACCTCAGGGTGGCGCTCATCAGCGTCGATCCGGAGCGTGACACGCCGGAACAGGTGGGCAGGTACGTCGCTTCATTCGGCAGCGATTTTATCGGCCTCACCGGCAGCCCGCCCGAGATTGTGAATGCCACCCGGAGTTTCAATGCCGCGTTCGCGCGCGTCGAACTTCCCGGCGGCGCTTACACCATGGACCATTCCGCGACCGTGTATGTCCTCGATTCCGGGGCGCGCATCGTGGCGGTGTTCACGCCGCCTTTGAACGCGGCCGCGCTGACGCGCGACGTGGTGCGGCTGGCTCCCGTGATCGGATCCGGGTCATGAGCGACCGTCCCGGCGTCAGCGGCCACGCGTTCGTGGCGCTCCAGCACTTGCTGCCGCAGCACGGAATATCGCGGCTGGTGCTGGCCGCGACGCGCTCGCGGACGCCGGCCTTCAAGAACGCGTTGATCAGGCTCTTCGTGCGCGGCTTCCGCCCCGACATGAGCGACGCGGTGGAACGCGAACCGACGGCGTATCCGAGTTTCAATGATTTCTTCACGCGCGCGCTGCGTCCCGGCACGCGGCCGATCGACGAGGATCCGACGGCCATCGTCTCGCCGGTGGACGGCACGGTCAGCGAGGCCGGAACGCTCACCGCCGACCGGCTGCTGCAGGCCAAGGGACACGAGTACACGCTGTGCGCGCTGCTGGCGGGAAATGCCGCGTGGGAGCGCACCTTCGCGGGCGGCATCTTCGCGACTATCTACCTGGCGCCCTACAACTACCACCGGATCCACATGCCGCTGACCGGCGAGCTGCGCGAGAGTTTCTACGTGCCCGGCCGGCTGTTCAGCGTGAACCGCACCACCGCGAAGCTGGTGCCGGGCTTGTTCTCGCGCAACGAGCGGGTGTTCTGCGGCTTCGATGCCGCGGGCCTGCCCTGGGCCATCATCCTCGTGGGCGCGCTCAACGTCGGCAGCATGGCCACCGTGTGGCATGGCGACGTCACGCCGCGCAAACACCGCGAGGTAACGGCACTCCCGGTCGACGAAGTGCTCGCCCCGAAGACGCTCGCCAAGGGCGACGAAATGGCGCGCTTCAACATGGGCTCGACCGTCATCCTGCTGCTGCCGCAGGGCGCGGCCGACTGGCGGGACACGCTCACCGCGGGCCGGGTGCTGCGCATGGGTGAACGCATCGGCACCCTGCGCCCCTGGCCGGCGCGCTGAGGCACTTGAGGTGAGCGGCCAGATTCCTTGGCGGCCCAGCGCCAGCCTGGATACCCTGAAGCGGCGCGCACAGGCGCTGGCCGATACGCGCGATTTCTTCCGCCAGCGCGGCGTGCTCGAAGTGGAAACGCCGGCGATGATCAATGCGCCGGTCTCCGACGTGAACATCGGCAGCGTGCGCGCGGAAGTGCCCGGCTGGAACGGCGCGCCGCTGTTCCTGCATACCTCGCCCGAATACGCCATGAAGCGCCTGCTGGCGGCGGGCAGCGGCGACATTTACCAGCTGTGCCGCGTGTTCCGCGGCGCCGAACGCGGCAGGCAGCACAACCCGGAATTCACCATGGTGGAGTGGTACCGGCTGGGGTTTTCGCTGGAGCAGCTGATGCGCGAGGTGGCCGACCTGGTGCGCCTGCTGCTGCGGCAGGACCTGCCGGTCGAAATCGTCAGCTATCGCGAGGCCGTGCAACGTCATGCCGGCTTCGATCCGCTGGACGCGGACCTGGCGGAACTGCAGCGCGCCGCGCAGTCACTGGGGCTGGATGCGCAGCGCGCCCGCGAGGCCGGGCGCGATGAGCTGCTCGACCTCGTCGTGGGAGCGCAGGTGGGCCCGGCGTTGGGCGCGTCGGCGCTGACGTTCATCCATCGCTATCCGGCCAGCCAGGCGGCGCTGGCGCGGCTCGATCCCGCGGATGCGCGCCTCGCGTTGCGTTTCGAGCTTTATCATCGCGGCATGGAACTCGCTAACGGTTACCACGAACTGTCGGACGCCGGCGAGCAGCGCCGGCGTTTCGCCAGCGACCAGCAGGCGCGCCGCGAGCGCGGCCTGCCCACGCACGAGTTCGATCCCTGGCTGCTGGCCGCGCTCGATGCCGGGCTGCCCGACTGCGCCGGCGTGGCGCTGGGATTCGACCGGGTACTCATGCTGGCGATGAACGCCTCGAGCATCGACGAGGTCATCGCCTTTCCCGTGGAGCGCGCCTGATGAGCCACGTTTCGCAAAGCTACGATTTCTCGGATCCCGCCGCGGCGTACACCGAACTGGCGCGCGACCTCGGCGCCCTGCTGCAGGGCGAGCGCGACCTGGTGGCCAATGCCGCCAACACGTCGGCGCTGATCTGGGATGCCCTGCCCGACCTCAACTGGGCCGGCTTCTATTTATATAAGAGTGGCGAACTGGTGCTGGGGCCCTTCCAGGGCAAGCCGGCCTGCGTGCGCATCGCCATCGGCAAGGGCGTCTGCGGCACGGCCGCGGCGCGGCGCGAGACCGTGGTGGTGGAAGACGTGCATGCCTTCCCGGGCCACATCGCCTGCGACTCGGCCTCGAACTCGGAAATCGTGGTTCCGCTGGTGCGCGGCGGCGAGCTGCTCGGCGTGCTCGACCTCGACAGCCCGAAGCACGCGCGCTTCGGCGCGGCGGATCAGCAGGGCCTCGAAGCCCTCGCCCGGATCTTCATCGACTCGCTGGGCTCATCCTAGCTACTCGCCCTTGCCGCGGGAGATGTACTCGCCGGTGCGGGTGTCGATGCGCAGCACTTCGCCTTCGTTGATGAACAGCGGCACGCGGACCACGGCACCGGTCTCCATCTTCGCCGGCTTGCTGCCGCCCGTCGCGGTGTCGCCACGCACGCCCGGATCGGTCTCGACGACCTTGAGCTCGATGTGCGGCGGCGGCGTCACCACCAGCGGCACGCCGTTCCACAGCGTGATGATGCAGACCGTGCCGTCCTTGAGCCACTGGGCGGCCTCGCCCACGGCCGACTCGCCGGCCTGGAGCTGCTCGTAGTTCTCGGGATTCATGAAGGTCCAGAAATCGCCGTCCTTGTAGAGGTACTGCATTTCCGTGTCCATGACGTCCGCGGCCTCGATGGACTCACCCGAGCGGTAGCTCTTCTCCACCGTGCGGCCGGTGCGCAGGTTGCGCACTCGGATGCGGTTGAAGGCCTGGCCCTTGCCCGGCTTGACGTATTCATTGTCGATGACGGCGTACGGGTCCCCATCGATCAGAAGTTTCATGCCGCCGCGAATTTCGTTGGTGGTGTAACTGGACATGGGGAGAACTACCGTTTCGGGCCTCGGAAGAAGGGCGCGCATCATAGCGGCGCCCCCCGCTCAACGCCAACCCGGCCCGGATCGCCACAACCGCCGCCAGATCGGGCCCGGGACCAGGGGCCCGCACGCCCACGACAAGGCCGCAAATGCCGGCACCGCGACCATCAACAGCACGAGAGCCGCGTCCAGGCCTCCGGGTCCCGCGCTGTACCAGCGCACCGCCGCGGCCACCAGGATCGACGCCAGTCCGAAGCGCGAGGCCAGCTCGACGCTACGCCGCATTTCCCGGCCATGGCGATGCCGGCGCGGCGGCAGCGCCGCCAGCACGCGGCGGGTGAAGGCGTCATCCCGCGGGCGCAGCGCCGTTTCGCGCAGTGCGCGCTCGATGTCTTCGTCGTTCATGCCTCCTCCTTCTCGCCCAGCCACTCACGCAGGCGCGCCTTGCCGCGGCTGATGTGCGACTTCAGGGTACCGAGCGGACAACCCAATGCCACGGCGGCCTCCTCGTGCGTGAGTCCCTGCTCGTAACACAGCACCAGCGCGGCGCGTTGCGTCTCGGGCAACGCGGCGAGCGCGCCGGCGAGATCACGCGTGGCCGCGGGGTCCTCCGCTTCCGTCCGGCCAGTGCCGGGTTCCTCGTCGAGGAATTCCGCGCGGCGCTGGCGCCGCCGCCACTCGGCGCGCAATTCGTTGGTCGCGATCGCGCACAGCCACGAGGAAAACTGCGCGCCGCCGCGATAACCGCGCAGTGCGCGATGGGCCTTGATGAAGGTCTCCTGCGCGAGATCGTCGGCGAGCTCCGCCGCGCCACCGAGCATGCGCCGCAGGAACCCGCGCACCAGCGGCTGGTGCCGCCGCACGAGTTCGCCGAATGCCGCACGATCGTCGTCGTGCAGCACGCGGGCGATCAGCCGCGCATCGGTTTCCATCGGTGCGCTTGGCTTCAGCTCGCTTCCCCGCCCTTCTTCCGCGCGGTGACCACGGCGGCCACGCCGTAGATCACGGCCGCGAGCGCCCAGGGCCAGGCGTCGTTGCCACGCAGGTATAGATAGGAGCCTCCGGCGACTCCGATGGTGAGCCACAACAGGCCACCCCACAGCAGGTTGGACGCCCAGGGTGGCGCGATCGACGCGGCGCCGCGCGCCTGCGCGCGTTCGTTGCCGGTCTCGGCCTCTTCCGCGGCGCGCAGGATCTCGGGCGGCAGGGGCAGGCCCTTCTCCAGCATCATCTGGATCGTGCGGTGCAGCCGCGCGTGCTTGAACTGGTAGTAGATCATCGTCGACCAGAAGAACAGCAGCACGGCGACGAAGATGGCGATGAGATGCGGCAGGCCCTCGAAACCCTGCTTGTACCGGGCACGTTCCTGCATGCGTTCGATGGCCTGCAGTCCACCTTCCTGCGCCATGATCTGGTCGAACACCGGGCGCGGCAGGACCACGCCGCCACCGAGTTGCACCGGCTGTGGCTCCTCGGCCGGCGGGGGCACGGCAGCTTCCGGTCCGTCCGCGGCGGATACCGGGTGGACAGCCCCCAGCAGCACGGCCAGCAGCAAAGTCACGAGTGCGGTACGCATGTCGATTCTCCCTTCAGAAGCCGGTTAGATGGCGCGACCTCGGGGTTTGGATGCGCCCGGTCGCCGAAATGAGACTGTGACCTGCCTCGCAGCCGCCACCTCCGGGGGCGAATGCTAAACTTCCGGCCGCTTGTTTGATCGCGCGTCCGGCAGGACGCCGCGCCACTCCGGGGAGCCCCCTTGTCGGACAATTCGCCCGTCCCGCTCATCGTGTTTTCGCCGCAGCGCGAGCCGTCCGAATTCATCAACGGCCTGATGCGCAAGGCCGGCGAGCCGGTGCATTGCACCTGGATTCCCGCGGTGCGCGACCTGGGCGAGGCGCTCGAGCAGCTCAACCCCGAACTGCTGATCTGCGCCTACGTCCCGGAAGGCGACGTCAGGCAGGCGGCCACGGTTCGCGACCAGCTCGCACCGCAGGTACCGATGATCCTGGTGCGGCCGCAGATCTCCGAAACCGACATCGCCGCGGGCATGCGCCTCGGCGCGCGCGACGTGGTGTCGCTCTCGGCCACCGACCGCGTGCAGGCCGTGGTGTCGCGCGAATTGCGCACCTTCCGCCTGGAGCGCGCGCTCAACTCCACGCTGCAGGCCGCCAGCGACTATCGCCGGCAACTGCAATCGGTGCTGCAACGCTCGAACGACGCCATCCTGCAGGTGCAGGAAGGCATCGTGGTCGACGCCAACCAGACGTGGCTGGAACTGTTCGGTTATGAAGACGCGGGCGCGGTCGTCGGCCAGCCCCTGATGGACCTGTTCGACGACCGTTCACATGCCGCGCTCAAGGGCGCGCTGGTCGCCTGCGGCCAGGGCAAGTGGAGCGACCACCCGCTCAAGGTCAACGCGCTGCTCAGCGACGGCACGCAACTGCAGCTCGACCTGGTGCTGACGCCCGGGGAATTCGAGAACGAGCCCTGCGTGCGCATCATGGTGCCGGCGAAGAAGCGCGACGATCGCCAGCTCACCACCGACCTCAGCGACGCGGTGAAGCGCGACACCAGCACCGGCCTGCTCATGCGCCGCCCGCTGCTGGACGCCATCGGCGTGCGCATCGCGGCACCGCCCGCCGGCGGCGTGCGCTTCATGGCGCTGGTCAGGCCCGACAAGTTCGCCGAGCTCGAGAAAGACGTCGGCGTGCGCGCCAGCGAACAACTGGTGGGCGAATACGCGACCACCCTCAAGTCCTACCTCGGGCCCAACGACATCGCGGGAAGGTTCGCCGGCGTGTCCTTCCTCGCGCTCATCGAACGCGGCAACACGCACGACGTCGAGGCCTGGGCCGAGGCCGTGCTGGCGCGCTTCAGCGAGAACACGTCCACCGTGGGACAGAAGTCGGTGCACTCCACCTGCACCATCGGGCTCACCGCGGTGCCGACCGCGGGCGCGAGCCTCGACGCCGTCGTCGCGGACGTCATCCAGGCCGTGCGCAACGGGCGCGGCCAGGGCGGCAACCAGATCTTCCATCTCGACAAGGCCGACACCGACACGCGCGTGCAGGCCTACGACATGATCTGGGTCAAGCACATCAAGACGGCGCTCATGGAAAACCGCTTCCGGCTGGTGCAGCAGCCGGTCGCCAGCCTGCAGGGCGAAGACCCGAACATGTTCGACGTGCTGGTGCGCATGCTCGATCACCAGGGCAAGGAAGTGTTGCCCGCGGATTTCATGGCCGCGGCCGAACGCAACGATCTGCTCAAGAACATCGACCGCTGGGTGGTGGGCGCCTCGTTGTCGTTCGCCGCCAAGGCAAAGCCCGGCTGCCTGTTCGTGCGCCTGTCGCGCGACAGCGTGCTCGACAATGCCTTCAGCGAGTGGCTGAAGACCCAGCTCGGCGCCGGCAAGCACGATCCGCAGCGCATCTGCTTCCAGATCACCGAGAGCATCGCCGAGCAGTACATGAATGCGGCGGTGGCCCAGCTCGGCGGCCTCAAGAAACTCGGCTTCCGCATCGCGCTCGAACGTTTCGGCTCGGGCCGCGATCCCTACAAGCTGCTGTCGTCGGTGCCGCTGGACTTCATCAAGATCGACGGCGCGCTGGTGCAGGACCTGTCGGTGAATCCCGAGACCCAGATCGTGGTCAAGAAGCTGGTCGAGCAGGCCGTCAAGCTCAAGGTCGAGACCATCGCCGAACGCGTCGAGGACGCCAACACCATGGCGGTGTTGTGGCAGCTCGGCGTGCAGTTCATCCAGGGCTACTTCGTGAACGCCCCGGAAGAAGTCGTCATGGCCGAGGGCATGGCCCGCCGCTGAGGTTACTGCTTCGCGGGCCCCGGCTCGTTCGAGTAGATAGCCGTCGCCGCCGGCACGCTGCTGGTCACCCAGCCGCGATACATGCCGCTGGTGTTCATCGCAAAGGCGACGTGGCCGGCGCCGTCGATGGCGATCAGCCCGCCGTCACCGCCGATGGAGCCGATGTCCGCGATGGTCGCCGAGGCCGCGGACTGCACCGTTTCACCGCGCCAGGCGATGCGATCGCAGAGCTGCCGCGCCGCGCCGGCGCGGATGAAATATTCGCCGGACCCGGTGGCCGAGACGGCGCAATTTCCGTCCACGGCATAGGTGCCGGCGCCGATCACCGGCGAATCGCCGATGCGGCCCCAGCGCTTGCCCGTCATGCCACCCGTCGAGGTGCCGGCCGCCAGGTGGCCATTCACGTCGAGCGCCACCGCGCCCACCGTGCCGCGCGAATGCGTGCGATCCAGTTCGGCGGCGTGGTCGCGCCGCCAGTCGAGCAGCTGTTGCCAGCGCTCTTCGGTGCGAAAGTATTCCGGCGGCGCCTGCGGCAGTCCCTGCTCCAGCGAGAACTGGTCGGCGCCTTCACGCGCCAGCATTACGTGCCGGGAACGCTCCATGACGGCGCGCGCGAGGCTGATGGGATTGCGCGTGCGCGTCACGCCCGCCACCGCGCCGGCCTTGCGCGAAGCTCCGTCCATGATCGACGCGTCGAGCTCGTTGCGGCCCTCGGCCGTGAACACCGCGCCTCGGCCCGCGTTGAACAGCGGGTTGTCTTCCAGCACGCGGATGGTGGCTTCCACCGCATCCAGGCTGCTGCCACCTCCCGCCAGGACTTTCTGGCCGGCCGCCATGGCCGCATCGAGCCCGGCGCGGTAGGCGGCTTCCTTCTCCGGCGTGAGGTCGCCGCGCTGGATGACGCCGGCGCCACCGTGGATGGCCAGCGCCCAGGTGGGTGTGGGCTTCGTCGCGGCCGCGGATATCGCCGCGGACACGAGCAGGCAGAGCGCCGCTGTCAGTCGATTCATGTGGTGTCCCGTTCCTGGTGCCGCGCACGCGGCCGCGCCAGCTTTACCCTAGAATCCGCACGCAGGCCAGACATTCGCGGAGCGCAAGGATGAATTTCGACTTCGATTGCCGGCTCGGTGCCACGTGACGCTCGCTGGCCTGTTCACCTTCAGCGCCGTCTACGCGCTGGCGGTCGCGACGCCAGGTCCCGGCGTTGCCGCCATCATCGCGCGCTCGCTGGCGCATGGACTCAAGGGAGCGCCGGCCTTCATCGGCGGAATGATGGCCGGTGACCTGGCGTGGTTCGCCATCGCCGCCACCGGCCTCGCCGCATTGGCGAAAACGGCCGCGACGTTGTTCGTGGCCATCAAGTGGGCGGGCGTCGCCTACCTGCTGTACCTGGCGTGGAAATTGTGGACCGCGCCGGCGAGTCGCGTCGCCGTCGAGGACGGCGACACGAAGCGGCACGGCTGGCAGGCCTTTCTCGGCGGGCTCGCGCTGACGCTGTCGAATCCCAAGGCCATCCTGTTCTTCCTCGCCCTGCTGCCCACGGTGGTCGACCTGGCCTCGATGAACGCCTGGAGTTTCCTCGAGATCTCGGCGGCCATCTGCGTGCTCATGCCCATCATCCTGGGCACGTATGCGTTCCTCGCGGCACGCGCACGCGAGCTCTTCACCTCGTCGAAGTCCGTGCGGCGGCTGAATCGCAGCTCGGGCGTCGCCATGGCCGGCGCGGCCGTGGTCATCGCCACGCGCTGACGCTACTTCACGTCCTCGAGTTTCCAGGTCACCTGCACGGTGGCGTCGCCGCTGTACTGGCCCGAGTGGATCGCGCCGCCGCGGCCCTGCGTGAGTTTCAACGTGGTGCTGCGCGTGCCGTTGCGCGGCGCGTGTCGCAGCTGCTCGGCCACCCAGGTGTACAGCTCGCCATGGGTGGCGGCCTCGCCCGTGGATTGCTCGGTCTTGCCGCGGATGGTGCGCACCGACGTGCCCTTGCCCTGCGGCAGCACGTAGGTGTCCATCCAGAACGAGCCGTCCTTCGAATCGATCACCAGCGAGTGGGAGTTGCAGTACATCCGCAGCTCGGTGGGATTGCTGCCGTAGTCGGCCTTGTCGATCACGGTGTATGGCACGGGACCGTTGACATCACCGAGCGTGCCATTCGTGGTGCGATCCACGAACACGCGCGCGCTGGCGCCGCAATTGTCGAAACCGAAGTAGTTCAGGAAACGCGGCGGCTCGTCACCGGTGTAGGCCTCGGACTCCCGGCCCGCGGACGTCGCGCCACCCATGTCCATGTTGCCCATGAGCTGCTGCACTTCGTTGGCGAGGCTCATGAGGCAGGACGTGTCGGCGCCGCAGGCCGCCTGTTTCTTCTGCACGTAGGCCTGCAGCTCCTGCTGGTTCATCTTCTTCGGCTGCGGTTTGCCCTGGGCGGCATTCACCTGGCGCTGCACGTTCTGCGACAGCCCCATCATCTTCTGCGCGTACTCCGGGTCCTTGGTGTTGTACTGCTGCAGTTCGCCGTCGGTCTCGAGGTAAGTCACCAGCGTGTAGCCCTCGCGGAATTTGCCGCTGGTCCGGTTGTTGCCGTTTCCGACCACGAGCTCGGTGCCCTCGATCTTCACGTCGATGGTGAGGCGCGCGCGCCGGGCGGCGGCCTCGGCGGAATGCACGGGCAGGAACAGGGCGGGCACGCAGGCCAACGCCAGCAGGCGGGTGCAACGAGACATCGGAACTCCCTGGGAAACCTGTGAAAAAACGAGGGCGCGAAGGTTAAGGCCCCCTCGCGCCCCCATTTCGTAAGAGAACCCTAATTCTTTCTTATTCGGTCTCGAGCGCCTCGACGCTGCGCCAGCCACGCGGCAGCACCGCGCCGCGCTGGGCACGTTCGCCGCGGTAGTCCTTGAGGTCCTTCCACTCGATCGTCATCTTGCGATCGCCCGAACGCACGATCAGCGACTTGTCCTTCGCCACCACGGTCATGCCGGTGAGGAAATCCTCGCGCGCGGCGAATTTCTTCGAAGGGATGTCGAACAGCTTGTTGCCCTTGCCACGCGGCAGCTCGGGCACGTCCTTGACCGGGAACACCAGCAGCTTGCCGCCCTCGGAGGTGACGGCCACCAGCGCATCGTCGCCGGGCACCGGCGCCGGCGGCAGGACCAGTGCGCCTTCGGGAAGATTCAGCAGCGTCTTGCCCGCTTTCTTCTGCGCCCAGGTTTCCTTGAGGCGCACTGTGAAGCCGTAGCCGGCGTCGCTGGCCACCAGCCAGAGATCGTCCGGCTCGCCGATCATCACCCCGCGCCACTTGGCGCCGTCCGGCGGATCCAGCCGCGACGACAGCGGTTCGCCGAGCCCGCGCGCCGAGGGCAGCGAATGCGCCACCAGGCTGTACGCGCGCCCCGTGGAGTCGAGGAACACGGCCTGCTGCACGCTGCGGCCCTTGGCCGAGTGCTGGTACTCGTCGCCGGTCTTGTACTGCAGCGAGCGCGGATCGATCTCGTGTCCCTTGGCAGAGCGCACGAAGCCGCCCTTGGAGAGCACGATGGTGGCGGGCTCGTTGGCGATGAGCTGCGACTCGTCGATGGCCACCGCGACCGCGGCTTCGTCACCGACGATCTTCGTGCGGCGCGCGTCGCCGTACTTCTCCGCGTCGGCCTCGATCTCGCTGGCGATGAGCTTCTTGAGCCTGGCCTTGGACTTGAGCGTCGACTCGAGGTCCTCCTTCTCCTCGCGCAGCTTCTTCTGCTCGTCGCGGATCTTCATCTCCTCGAGCTTCGCCAGGTGGCGCAGCTTGGTCTCGAGGATGGCTTCCGCCTGGATGTCGCTGAGCTTGAAGCGCTTCATGAGAACGGGCTTGGGCTCGTCCTCGCGCCGGATGATGCGGATGACCTCGTCGAGGTTCAGGTACGCGGCCAGCAGGCCGTCGAGGATGTGCAGCCGCTTGTCGACCTTGTCGAGGCGGAACTGCAGGCGCCGCGTCACCGTCTGCGTGCGGAACGTGAGCCACTCGTTGAGCAGGTCGCGCAAGCCCATCACTTTCGGCTTGCCCTCGAGCGTGATCACGTTGAGGTTCACGCGGTAATTGCGCTCGAGGTCGGTGGTCGCGAACAGGTGCAGCATGAGCTGCTGCACGTCGGCGCGCTTCTTGGGCTCGATGACGATGCGGATGGGCTCTTCGTGGTCGGACTCGTCACGGATGTCCTCGACCATGGGCAGCTTCTTGTCGCGCATCTGCGCGGCGATCTGCTCGATCACCTTGCTGCCGGACACCTGGTACGGCAGCTCGGAGATGACGATGACGTCGTCCTCTTCCTTGTAGACCGCGCGCGCCTTGAAGGTGCCGTTGCCGGTGTTGTAGATGGCAAGGAGATCCGAACGCGGCGTGATGATCTCGCCGCCCGTGGGCAGGTCCGGACCCTTCACGTACTTCATCAGCGTGCGCGTCTGCGCTTCGGGATCGTCCAGCAGGTGGATGCAGGCCTGCGCCACTTCGCGCAGGTTGTGCGGCGGGATGTCGGTGGACATGCCGACGGCAATACCCTGCGTGCCGTTGAGCAGCACATTGGGCAGGCGCGCCGGCAGGAAGGCCGGCTCTTCCATGGTGCCGTCGAAGTTCGGCTGCCAGTCGACCGTGCCGTCCGAGAGCTCCGAGAGCAGCACTTCCGCGTAACGCGTGAGCTTGCTCTCGGTGTAACGCATGGCCGCGAAGGATTTCGGATCGTCGATGGAACCCCAGTTGCCCTGGCCATCGACGATGGGGTAGCGATAAGAGAAATCCTGCGCCATGAGCACCATGGCTTCGTAGCAGGCGCTGTCACCGTGCGGATGGAACTTGCCGATGACGTCGCCGACGGTGCGCGCCGACTTCTTGTGCTTGCTCACGGCCGAGAGGCCGAGCTCGCTCATCGCGTAGATGATGCGGCGCTGCACGGGTTTCAGACCGTCGCTGAGCGACGGCAGCGCGCGGTCCAGGATCACGTACATCGAATAATCGAGGTACGCCTTTTCAGTGAAGGTGCGGAGCGGCTGCTTCTCCACACCCTCGAAGTTCATTTCATCTTGCACGTTGGAGTTCCCTCAGGGAATCACTTCGGCGAGGTTGCCCTTCTCCTCCAGCCATTCCTTGCGGTCCGAAGCCCGCTTCTTGGCGAGGAGCATGTCCATCAATTGATCGCTGTCGTCTTTCGCGGCGATGGTGAGCTGCACCAGGCGGCGCGTGCGCGGGTCCATCGTGGTCTCGCGCAGCTGCGAAGGGTTCATTTCACCGAGGCCCTTGAAGCGGGTGACCACGGGCTTGGCCCGGGTTTCCTTGCTGCCCTCGATTTTCTTCAGGACCTGGTCGCGCTCGGCATCGTCGAGCGCGTAGTACACGTTCTTGCCGGCGTCGATGCGATACAGCGGCGGCATGGCGACGTGCACGTGGCCGTTCGCCACCAGCGGCCGGAAGTGCCGCAGGAACAGCGCGCACAGCAGCGTCGCGATGTGCTGCCCGTCCGAATCCGCGTCCGCGAGGATGCAGATCTTGTGGTAGCGCAGGTTGGAAAGATCGGTCGCGCCCGGATCGAGCCCGATGGCGACGGCGATGTCGTGCACTTCCTGCGAGCCCGCGATCTCGCCCACCGACACTTCCCAGGTGTTCAGGATCTTGCCGCGCAACGGCATGATGGCCTGGAAGTCGCGGTCGCGGGCCTGCTTGGCCGAGCCGCCCGCCGAGTCGCCTTCCACCAGGAACAGCTCCGAGTGCTTCGGATCGTTGTTGGTGCAGTCGGCGAGCTTGCCCGGCAGCGCCGGGCCCGCGGTGACGCGCTTGCGCTTCACCTGCGAGGCCGCCTTGGTGCGCTCCTGGGCATTCTCGATGGCGAACTGTGCGATGCGCTCGCCCGCGTCCGGATGCTGGTTGAGCCACAGCGACAGCGAATCGTGCACGAAGCCTTCCACCAGCGAAGCCGCGTCGCGCGTGGCGAGGCGCTCCTTCATCTGGCCCGCGAACTGCGGCTCCTGGATCTTGATCGACAGCACGAAGCAGGCCTTGTCGAAGATGTCTTCGGGCGTGAGCTTGAGGCCGCGCGGCACCAGGTTGCGGAACTCGCAGAACTCGCGCACCGCGCCCGCGACGCCGGCGCGCAGGCCGTTCACGTGCGTGCCGCCTTCGGCGGTCGGGATGAGGTTCACGTAGCTCTCGCTCACCGAGCGATCCGCATTCGGCGTCCACACCAACGCGTAATCCACGGCGTTGACACGCTCGTTGTCGTTTTTCGCGGTGATGGGTTCGGCCGGGAGCATGTCCTGCTTGCCGATTTCATCCTTGAGGTAGGCCGCGAGGTCGCCGGTGAAGAACCATTCGTCCTTCTCCTTGGTGGCCTCGTTCTCGAAGGTGATCTTGAGCCCCGGGCACAACACGGCCTTGGCCTTGAGTACGTGCTTGAGCTGCGGCACCGAGAACTTGTCGCTGTCGAAGAACTTGGGGTCCGGCCAGAAGCGCACCGTGGTGCCGGTATTGCGCTGGCCGACGGTGCCGACCACTTCCAGCTTCGAGGACACTTTGCCGTCCTTGAAGCTGATGTTGTATTCCTTGCCGCCGCGCTTGATCCAGGTCTCGAGCTGCTTCGACAGTGCGTTGACCACCGACACGCCGACGCCGTGCAGGCCGCCCGACACTTCGTAGTTCTTGTCGTTGAATTTGCCGCCCGCGTGCAGGCGCGTGAGGATGAGCTCGACGCCGCTCACCTTCTCCTTGGGATGGATGTCCACCGGCATGCCGCGTCCGTCGTCGGCCACGGACAGCGAGTTGTCCTTGTGCAGGACGACGTTGATTTCCTTCGCGTGGCCGGCCAGCGCCTCGTCGACCGAGTTGTCGATGACTTCGTGCGCGAGGTGATTCGGGCGGGAGGTGTCGGTGTACATGCCCGGCCGGCGGCGCACGGGCTCGAGGCCGGAAAGGACTTCAATGTCGGATGCGTTGTAGGACATCTCTCGGCGGGCAACCTCAGCGGCGCGCGGCCTGTCAGTGCCGCGCGGCGCGGAGTTTAGCAGCCTGAGACGCGAGTGGAGAGCGACAAATCCCGAGGGGAATGGCCGTTACTGCACGCCGAGCGGCGGCGCGCTCAGAAGAATTCCGCGCGCAGCCTGCGTCCCGTCGAGGTGAACATCATGCCGACGCCCAGCGCGAGGATGGTCACCGGCCAGATCATCGCCGACACCGCGCGCTCGACGAATCCCGGCGGGACTTGCGGCAGCGCCACGTTTACCTCGGCGCCCGAGAACCCCTGCAGGCCGAACATTCCCACGAGCACGATCGCGACCAGCGCTCCGGCGAAATTGATCGCGAACAACCAACGCGAGGCCGCCGATTTCGCCGGCACGGCCGGCGCGGCCGCGGCGGCAGTGACCTTCTCGATCCGCGCCCAGACTGCGGCGTCGAAACGTCCGTCGAGCTTGGGCGCGCGAACCTGGTTGCGCAGCGATCGCTCGAGCCTGGCTTCGATTTCAGACTTGTTCATGATTCGGTCTCCGTCATCTCGCCCGCGAGGGCGGCGAGACGTTTGCGGCCCCGGTGCAACAGCGCCTTGACTGTACCCGTGGGCATGGAAAGAAGCTCGCCGACTTCTTCACAACTGCGATCTTCGAGGTAGAACAGCACCACCACGCGGCGATAGGGTTCCGGCAACTGCTCCAGCAGCCTGGCCACGTCATATTCCGCGGCCGCCTGCCCCGCGGTTTCCTCGCCGGCATGCGCGGTGCCGAACACCATGGGGTCGCCATCGTCGTCCGCCACTTCGGCGAAGTCCTCCAGCGGAACCACGCGCCGCTCGCGCTCCACGGCCGTGAGGCAGGTATTGCGAGTGATGGTGTACAGCCAGGTCGACAGCGACGCGCGGCCATCGAACTTGGGCAGGGCCTGCCACACCTTCACGAAGACGGTCTGCGACATGTCCTCGGCCAGCGCCGCGTCGTGCAGGATCGACATGGCCAGGTGCAACACCTTCTGGCGATAACGCGCCATCAGTCCTTCGAGCACGGAATGACGATCGCCAGCCTTGAGCGCCGCCATCAGGTCGGCGTCGCGCTCCATGGCAGCCGATGCCGCGGCAGAAGGCACGGGAGCCCCGGGGCCCGGGTTCATTTTGATGGCAGCCTGCACGTGCTTGATACTGCGGAGCCGTATAGCGGGTTGCAGGCCGCCCCTGCAACCGGATCCCGGGCTGGGGAGTATCAAGGGCGTTCGCAACGCTCATTCGGAGAATACTGATATGGATCCTGGAGTTATCGGCGTCTTCATCCCCATCGTGGCCATCGTCATGGGTATCGGCATCGGCATGCTGGCCATCTGGGCCGAGCACAAGCGCAAGGCGCAGATACTCGAACAGAACCATCGTGAACGCATGCACGCCATCGAAAAGGGCATCGAATTGCCACCCTTGCCCACCAACCTCGTCAGCCAGGGCAACGGCCCGGCCACCTCTTCGCCCGAGAGGGCGCTGCGCGCCGGCATCATGATGACGCTGATCGGCGTACTGCTCTACTTCGCCATCGACAAGGTGGGCGCGGAAGATGCGGCGCTGTTCGGCCTGATCCCGGCGGCCATCGGTGTCGCCAACCTGGTGTACGCCGCGATACTCAAGGGAAAGGACAAGTCCTCCGACCGTTCGTGATCAGCACCCGCTGCGGATCCTGAACTTCGCGGCGGCCTGACCGCCGCCGCGAAATCAATCCAGGTCCGCCAGCAGCGCGGCGCGCACGTTCTCCGGCACGGACTCGAGCACGTGCTGGTAGGCAGGATGATCGATTCCCGCGGACAGGCCCGCCCCCGACTTGAGTGCCGCCGCCATCGCATCGCTGAGCTCGAAACGCAAGAAATGCACGGCCGAGGTCTTCACCTCGTTCTCACGCTCCAGGTCCTCGTCCGCGATGGCGTACAGGCGGTCGAAACCCGCCACCTGCACGTAGCAGCGATCCTCGATGCCGCGCAACCGCTCGAGCTGCACCCGGCGCACTTCCGGGTCCGGGTACTCGATGAGCAGCGTCGCCTTCCAGTTGCGGCCATCCGGGATCAGCGGGTTGTATGCCGCGAGTTCCTCGGCGATGCCCTCGGCCTCGAAGATTCGCTCGGTGCGCAGCATCTCCTGCACCTGGTATTGCACCGTGAGCCGGTCCTCGAACAGCCACATGGTGTTCGGACCGATGGCCAGCTGCCGGTTGCGCTTGTGCGCCATGACCCGCGCGCGGAAATCCGCCCGCTCGCGCGAGTAACGTTCGAGTGACAGCAGATCCGTCTCGTTGAGCTTTCGCATCGCCGCGCTCATATCCCGTAAGCCTTGCGCACCAGTGTCATCGGGTGCTCCGGCTCGCGCGGCGCCCCATCGTCACCGCCGGACAATCCACTTTCGATCTGGTGGCCGGCCATCGGGCAATCACTCGAATAATGGTCGGCCTTGGCCTGCGCGACCCGGTTCACCACGGGCTTGCCGATCTTCACCGACGCCGCCCGGAACTCCTTCTTCACCGCGTAGGTGCCGTTGTGCCCCGAGCAGCGCTCGATGACTTCGACGATGGTGTCCGGCACCAGCTTGAGAACGTCGCGAGTCTTGAGGCCGATGTTCTGCACGCGCAGGTGACAGGGCACGTGGTAACTCACCTTGCCGAGTTTTTCCTTGAAGTCGGTGCGCAGCAGGCCGGCCTTGTGGCGCAGCATCAGGTATTCGAACGGGTCGAAGATGTGCTCCTTCACGGCCTGCACGTCGGCATCGCCGGGAAACATGAGTGGCAGTTCCTGCTTGAACATCAGCACGCAGGACGGGATCGGGGCCACGATGTCGTAGCCCTCGTCGACCAGCCGCTTGAGCTCGGGAACGTTGAAGTCCTTGTACTTCTCCACGGTCTCGAGGTCGCCGAGCTCGAGCTTGGGCATACCGCAGCACTTTTCCTTGCCCACCACGCGCACTTCGATGCCGTTGTGCCGGAACACGGCGGCCAGGTCTTCGGGCATGTGCGGCTCGTTGCGATCGCCATAACAGGTGACGAACAGCGCCACCCTGCCGCGCGTCTCCTCGGTGGCCTTCACCTCGACCGGCGGCGCCGGCAGTGCGCGCGCGCGTTTCGACCCGGTCTTCGAGTGGAACTTCGGAATGGGCGCGGTGGCGTCGACGCCGAGCGTGGCTTCGAGCAGCTTTCGGCCAGCCTTGGTGCCGTTCACCGCGTTGACCACCTCGGCCACCACGGGAATGCCGGCGATGCTGCCCAGGCCGCGGGTGTTCGACAGTAGTTTGTCGCGGAAGCTGTGCTCGCCCTTTTTGTGCTGCAGGTGCTTGGCGCGCAGCATCAGGTGCGGAAAGTCGATGTTCCAGGGATGCGGCGGCACATAGGGACACTTGGTCATGAAACACATGTCACACAGGTAACAGTGATCGACCACGTCCCAGTAGACCTTCTTGTCGACCCCGTCGAGCTCGAGCGTCTCGCTCGCGTCGATGGCATCGAACAAGGTCGGGAAAGAATTGCACAGGCTGAAGCAGCGGCGGCAGCCATGGCAGATGTCGAAGACGCGCTCGAGCTCCTTCCCGAGCGCGGCCTCGTCGGTGAATGCGGGCGACCGCCAGTCGAGTGGGTGACGCGAGGGAGCTTGCAGACTCCCTTCGCGTATGCCGGTTTCAGCGGTCACTTCGTCACGGACGCGATCAGATCGCGTCGAGCGCCTTTTGGAAACGGTTGGCGTGCGAGCGCTCGGCCTTGGCCAGCGTCTCGAACCAGTCGGCGATCTCGGAGAAGCCTTCTTCGCGCGCCTGCTTCGCCATGCCCGGGTACATGTCGCTGTATTCGTGCGTTTCGCCGGCGATGGCGGCCTTGAGGTTCGCCTTGGTTTCGCCGATCGGCAGTCCGGTGGCCGGATCACCCACCGCCTCGAGATATTCGAGGTGGCCGTGTGCATGGCCCGTTTCACCTTCGGCCGTGGAACGGAACACGGTCGACACGTCGTTGTAGCCTTCGACGTCGGCCTTGGCTGCGAAATACAGGTAACGGCGGTTCGCTTGCGACTCGCCCGCGAACGCGTCCTTCAGATTCTTCTCGGTCTTGCTGCCTTTGAGGTTCACGGCTCCAACTCCTTTTTATCGGATGATAATGGCTCTCATTTAGACTTGTTCTAAGAGTGGCGCGCACTGTACGACCCCATGCTCGCGGGCGTCAATCGGCGGCATCTATCGTTTAAAGTCGCGCGCGTGAAATCCAAAACGAAACTCCCCGACTTCGAACAATCGCTGACCGAACTCGAAGCATTGGTGGCGAAACTCGAACAAGGGGATGTGCCCCTCGAAGAGGCGCTGAAGACTTTCGAACGCGGCGTTGCGCTCACGCGTCAATGCCAGGCAGCTTTGCGAACCGCGCAACAGAAGGTGGAAGTCCTGCTGGCGCGCAATGGCGAGGAAACGATCGAGTCGTTTTCCGACGAAGAAGACGACGATGACGACGATGACGCCGACGAGCCCTGACGCCGCGCGCCCGGCATCCAGCGGCCCCCTGGCTTCCCGAGTTTCCGACTACCAGCAGCGCATCGAGGACGTGCTGGCGCGCGCACTCGACGTCGAAGGCGGCGCCACGCCGCGGCTGCTCGAGGCCATGCGCTACAGCACGCTGGCCGGCGGCAAACGCGTTCGGCCCGTGCTGGTGTATGCGACCGGCGAAGCCCTCGGCGCACCACTGGAACGTCTCGACGCGGCAGCCGCCGCGGTCGAACTCATCCACGTCTACAGCCTGGTGCACGACGACCTGCCGGCCATGGACGATGACGACCTGCGCCGCGGACGGCCCACCTGCCATCGTGCCTTCGACGAAGCCACGGCCATCCTCACCGGCGATGCCTTGCAGGCGCGGGCCTTCGAAGTGCTGGCGCACGCGTCCACCGCCATCCCGGCGAATGCGCGCATCGAAATGCTGCGCCTTCTCGCCGATGCCATCGGCACGCGCGGCATGGCCGGAGGCCAGGCGATCGACCTCGCGGCCGTCAGGCAGGAGCTGACCGAGGCTGCGCTCGAGCGCATGCATCGCCAGAAAACCGGCGCGCTCATCCAGGCCAGCGTCGAGCTCGGCGCCGTCTCGGCCGGCCTCGCCGATGCTGCGGAACGTGCCGCACTGGCGCAGTTCGGCGCGGAGATCGGCCTCGCCTTCCAGATCCAGGACGACATTCTCGACGTCGAGGGAAATACCGACACCCTCGGCAAGCGCGCGGGTGCCGACGCCGAACGCGTCAAACCCACCTATCCCTCGGTGCTGGGCCTCGAAGCGGCGCGCGTCCAGGCGCTCGCACGGCGTGATCGCGCGATTGCGGCACTCGCTCCCTGGGGCGCGCGTTACGCGAACCTGCGCGAATTCGCAGGTTTCCTCGTCTCGCGCGCCAGCTGAACGGCGCGGCGTGGGGCGCCGCGTGTAAACTCCGCAACGCAATGTCCATTGGCCTCGAAGACTTTCCCCTGCTCCGCTCGGTGAACCTGCCTCCCGACCTGCGTTCGCTGCCGGAGAACAAGCTCGGCGCGATCTGCGACGAACTGCGCCAGTACCTGATCCGCAGCGTGGCCACGCGTGGCGGGCATTTCGCCGCGGGGCTGGGCACCGTCGAGCTCACCGTCGCGCTGCACTACGTCTTCAACACGCCGGAGGACCGGCTGGTATGGGACGTGGGCCACCAGGCCTACCCCCACAAGGTGCTCACCGGCCGGCGCGACCGGCTGGACACCATCAAGCAGGGCGGCGGACTCGCGCCGTTTCCGTCGCGCGCCGAAAGCGAATACGACACCTTCGGCGTCGGCCACTCGAGCACGTCGATCAGCGCGGCGCTGGGCATGGCGGTCGCGGCCGAACAGAAGAAGGAAGATCGCCGCGTGGTCGCGGTCATCGGCGACGGCGCCATCACCGCGGGCATGGCCTGGGAGGCCTTGCTCAACGCCGGCGCGCGCAAGACCAACCTGCTCGTGGTGCTCAACGACAACGACATGTCGATCTCCGAGAACGTCGGCGCGTTGTCCAACTACTTCGCCAAGGTGCTGTCGGGACGCATGTATTCGACGCTGCGTTCCGGCGGCAAGAAAATCCTCAGGCAGATGCCCACGATGTGGGAGCTGGCGCGGCGCTCGGAAGAGATGATGAAAGGCATGGTGCTGCCCGGCACCCTCTTCGAGGAGCTGGGCTTCAACTACATCGGCCCCATGGACGGCCACGACATCAAGGAGCTGGTGAGCACGCTGCGCAACATGCGCCACCTCACCGGGCCGCAGCTGCTGCACGTGGTCACGCGCAAGGGCAAGGGATACGACCCCGCCGAGAAGGACCCCATCAAGTGGCACGGCCCGGGTCCGTTCGATCCCAAGAGCGGCACGATATTCAAGGAAAAGTCCACCGGCCCCACCTACTCGCAGATCTTCGGCCAGTGGCTGTGCGACATGGCCGCGCGCGACGAACGCATCGTCGCCATCACGCCCGCGATGCGCGAGGGATCGGGCCTGGTCGAATACTCGAAGAAATTCCCGCAGCGCTACTTCGACGTGGCGATCGCCGAGCAACATGCCGTCACGTTCGCGGCCGGCCTGGCTTGCGAAGGCCTCAAGCCCGTGGTGGCTATCTACTCCACGTTCCTGCAGCGCGCTTACGACCAGCTCATCCACGACGTGGCGTTGCAGAACCTGCCGGTGGTGTTCGCGCTCGATCGCGCCGGACTCGTCGGGGGCGACGGGGCCACGCACCAGGGTTCCTACGACTATTCCTTCCTGCGCTGCATCCCGAACCTGACCGTCATGGCGCCGGCGGACGAAGACGAGTGCCGCCAGATGCTGTACACAGCCACCACGCTCGCGGGCCCGGCGGCGGTGCGTTATCCGCGCGGCCAGGGTCCGGGCGTCACGCCCGTGGCGGAGATGACGGCGCTGCCGGTGGGCAAGGCGCAGGTCCGGCGCATGGGCTCGAGCGGCCTTTTGATCCTCGCCTTCGGCGCCCTGGTCAAATCGGCCGAGATCGTCGGTGAGCGCGTCGACGCCACCGTGGTCAACATGCGTTTCGTCAAACCGCTCGACGAGGAACTCGTCATGCGCCTCGCGGGAACACACAGTGCCATGGTGAGCATTGAGGAGAACGCGGTGGCCGGCGGTGCCGGCTCCGCGGTCATCGAACTGCTCGCCAATTGCGGCAGCGTTCTGCCGACACTGACACTGGGAATACCGGACCGATACATCGAACATGGCTCCCGCGAAGAATGTCTCGCCGCCGCCGAGCTGGATCTCGGCAGCCTCGAATCCGCCGTCCGGCGGTTCTGGGAGCATGTTCCTGTATCCAAACGCCTCGTGTCGGGGACATAAAATCTCGCATCCGGCGCGCCGGATGCCCATTTTCCTCCCGTACCCCGGACGAGGGGTTGATCGGGGCCCGAAAGCCCGCAAACTGTGAGCCCTATGAAAACCGCCGCCGCCCCTCAGGCCCGCATCGTCAATGTCGAGGACGTGCAGAACCGCGCGGACACGCGCCGGATCCCGATCAACCAGGTCGGCATCAAGGACATCAACCACCCGGTGCGCGTGAAGGATCGTTCCGAGGGCCACCAGCACACGGTCGCGAACTTCAACATGTACGTGAACCTGCCGCACAACTTCAAGGGCACGCACATGTCGCGCTTCGTCGAGATCCTGCATCGCGAACGCGAAATCTCGGTGGAGTCCTTCGGCAGCCTGCTCGCGGAAATGACCGAGCGGCTCGAGGCCGACACCGGCCACATCGAAATGTCCTTCCCGTATTTCGTGATGAAGAAGGCGCCGGTGTCCGGCGTCGAGAGCTACCTCGACTACCGCGCCACGCTGACCGGCAAGCGCGTCAAGGGCCAGACCGAGATGTGGGTGCGCGTGGTGGTGCCGGTCACCAGCCTGTGCCCCTGTTCCAAGAAGATCTCCGAGCGCGGCGCGCACAACCAGCGCTCGCACGTGACCATCGAGGCCAGGCTGCGCGAACACATGTGGATCGAGGAGCTCATCGAGATCGCCGAGAGCGAGGCTTCGTGCGAGCTGTACGGCATCCTCAAGCGTCCCGACGAGAAGTACGTGACCGAACGCGCCTATGACAATCCCAAGTTCGTCGAGGACATGGTGCGTGACGTCGCGGTGCGCCTGAACGACGAGCCGCGCATCGCCGCCTACGTGGTGGAGTCGGAGAATTTCGAGTCCATCCACAATCACTCGGCCTACGCACTCATCGAGCGCGACAAGGACGCCGAGCCTGGCAATCCCTGAGACCGCCGCCCGCGCGCCCCGGCGTGCGTTGCGACCTGCGTCACAATTCATGCGTCATGCCTGCCGCGCCCGCGGCAGCGCGAGAATCACGTCCGTCCGCCTGCACCCTCATTGGGCTCGAATGGCGCGGACGTGCCGCCAGGAGCCCAAACAATCCGCCGTCGATGGCTGCGCGCGGCACTTGCCGTGGGCGCGTTCTGCGCGGCTGCGCACGCGCAGGTCGCGACGCTCGAGGTGCGCGTCGCGCAGCGCGACGGGCAGCCGCTGCCCGGGGCCGTCGTCACCGTAGAGCGTGAGTCCGCGCCCCTCGGCCCGGCGCCGCCGCTGAAGGCCATCATGGACCAGGTGAACCTGGCGTTCGCACCGGACGTGCTGGTGATCCCCGTACACTCCTCCGTCCAGTTCCCCAACAGCGACGCCGTCGGCCACCAGGTCTATTCGTTCTCGAGCGCGCGCCAGTTCCAGTTGCCGCTGTATCGCGGCAAGCCCTATCCACCCGTGCAGTTCGACCAACCGGGCGTGGTCACATTGGGCTGCAACATCCACGACAACATGCTGGCCTATGTCATCGTCACTGCCGCGCCGTTCTTCGGGCGCACCGATGCGCAGGGAAAATGGCTCGCGGCCGAAGTCCCGGAGGGTCGGTACCGCGTGCGCGTCTGGCACCCGCTGTTGAATGAATCGCGCGAAGTCGAAGGCGTGGCCGAAATCGGCGGCGGGCATGCGACGCTCGAACTCGAGCTCTCGAACTCGCTGCGCCCGGCGCCGCTCGGCACGCGTCCACACAGCTGGGATTATTGATGTCTCGCGCGCCCCACGCGATTTCGATCCGCGGCGCATTGATGGCATGCGCGGGCCTGGTCGCCACGCCGGCATTCTCCGGCAACTGGGAACTGTCGCTCGACCTGCGCGCCGTGAGCTCGGATGGCCGCGATTCCTTCCTCGACAACGGCCAGGGCAAGCTGCGCTTCGACGATGACGACGACGGCTTGCGGCTCGGCCGGCTGCGCGCTGCCTGGAACCAGCCGCTGGGCGAAACGTTCTCCGCGCACATCGAAGCGTCCACCTGGGACGACAAGGACAAGAATCCCATCGACCTCACCGAGGCCTGGCTCGAATGGCGGCCGTACCCGCGCGCCGGCTGGCGCACGCGCGTGCGGCTGGGCGCGTTCTATCCACCCATGTCATTGGAGAGCCGCGCCATCGGCTGGGAGTCGCCCTACACGATCACGCCCACGACGATCAGCTCGTGGATCGGCGAAGAAATCCGTACCATCGGTCTCGAGGCGCAGGTCGACTGGCTGGGCACCCGTCTCGGGCATGACTTCGATTTCCAGCTGACGGGCGCCGTGTTCGGCTGGAACGACCCGGCCGGCACCATGCTTGCCATGCACGGCTTCGCGCTGCACGACCGCCAGACCACGTTGTTTGGCCGCGTCGGCGAGCTGCAGACCAACCTCGAGCTGGCCAAGAAGGAGCTGTTCCACGAGATCGACGGGCGGCCCGGATTCTACGTCGGCGCGCAGGCGCGTTACCTCGACCGCGCCATTCTCAACGTCCTTCACTACGACAACCGCGCCGACCCCGCGGCACCGGCGCCGGAGATCCGCGATTACGCCTGGGAAACGAGTTTCGACGCCGCGGCGTTGCGCATCGAGACGGCGAACGAATGGACCTTCCTGGTCCAGGCGCTGGAAGGCACCACGGCCATCGATCCGTTCATGTGGCTGCAGTGGGATTTCGATTCGCAATCGGTGCTGGTGGCGAAACGCTGGGGACGCCACCTGGTGGGCGCGCACTACGACGAATTCGCAATCGACTTCCAGCAGGACTTCCTGATGCCCGGCGGCGAAACCGGCAAGGCGTGGGCGCTTGCGTATTCTTACGACACCGGCGAGCACTGGCGCGTCGCGCTGGAATGGCTGCGCGTGGAAAGCGACGTCCCGGCGCGTACGGTGTTTTTGGGCGAGAGCGCGTTCGCCACCGAGTCGAAGCTGGAGCTGTCGGTGCGTTACAGCCTGTCCGGAAGTTTCTAGCAAACCACTCGCCTGCGACCATGGACCTCGCGATGCAGGTCCGTGTACAAGAAGAACCCCATGAGACTGCATCGCCTGCTCCTGGCGCTCACCTGCTGCGTTTTCGGCACTCCCCTCGCGGCTGCCGATCGCGAGCGTCCCGTACTGCAGCTATATGCCGCGGCTTCGTTGACCAATGTGCTCGACGAGTTGTCGTCGGCCTGGGAAAAGACGGGCGGCATGCCGGTGAAGACTTCGTACGCCGCGAGTTCCGTGCTGGCACGGCAGATCGAGGCCGGCGGCCGCGCCGACGTGTTCATCTCCGCGGACCGGGAGTGGATGGACTACCTGCAGTCGCGCAATCTCCTCGACAGGCCCACGCGCCGCATCCTCGTCGGCAACCGCCTGGTGCTGGTCGCGCCCGCGGACAGCACGCTGCAGCTGAAGATCGCGCCAGGTTTCGACCTGGCTGGCGCGCTCGGCAAGCGGCGTCTCGCGACCGGCGACCCTGACACGGTTCCCGTCGGGCGATATGCGCGCTCCGCTCTCATCTCCCTCGGTGTCTGGGACGAGGTCGAGGACCGGCTCGTCCGTGCCGACAACGTGCGCAGCGCCATGATGTTCGTCTCACGGGGAGAAGTGCCGCTCGGCATCGTCTATACCACCGACGCGCTGCTCGATTCCCGCGTACGCATCGTCGACACGTTTCCCGAGAGCAGCCATCCGCCAATCACCTATCCCGGCGCAGTTCTCAAGGGTGCGCGCGATGGGTCGATAGCTTTTCTTGATTACCTGACCAGCCCCGCGGCACGCGATACTTGGCGCCGTTTTGGCTTCCTGGAGCTCCGTCAATGATTGGTTCTAACAAGCTGCGCGCCGCCATCGCTTTGGCGCTCGCCGGTCTCGCCACGACACCGGCCTTCGCCGACGATGCTGCCCTGCAAAAGCAGGTCGAGGAATTGCGCGCGGCCATCGAGGCGCAGAAAGCGCAGCTCGAAGCCCAGGCCAAGTCCATTGCCGAGCAGCAGGCGCAGCTCGAGGCGCTGACGCGGCAGCTTCAGCCAAAGGCGGCCGTGGCACCCAAGCCGGCTGCGACAGAGATGCCCAAGACTGCCGCCCAGGAAGCGCCGAAAGTCACGTTCACCAACAACCGGCCCACGATTGCCGCCGCGGATGGCCGCTCGTCGATCGCGATCCGCGCCAACGTCCAGCTCGACGGCGCGATGTATGGCGAGTCCCCGGCCGGCCCCCTCGACCAGGATTTCCGGCGCGGCTCCGTCGGCGGAACTCCGAACCGCGAGAACAACGCGGCGCGCGACTTCAGCGACGGCTTCTACTTCCGCCGCGCGCGATTCGGCGTGGAAGGCACCATCGCGCGCGACTGGAACTACCGCCTGCTGCTGGAGCTCGGGGGCTCGGGCACCGAAGGCCCGACACGCATCAACGATGCCTGGATTGCCTACAACGGCTTCGCGCCGTTCAGCTTCCAGCTCGGCGCCTTCTCGCCGCCCGCCAACATGGACGACGGCACGTCGCCGGAAGACCTGCCGTTCCTGGAACGCGCCAGCGCCTCGGAATTGTCACGCACGCTCGGCGGCGCCGATGGCCGCATCGGCCTGGGCCTGAAGGCCAGCGGCAAGCGCTACATGAGCGCGCTGACCTTCACGACGCGCACTGTGAACGATGCCGAAGTGCTCGACACGCAGCTCGCCGCGGTCGCGCGCGCCGGATTCCTCGCCGCCACCAGCGACGACTACAACGTGCATCTCGGCGCCAACGGGACCTACGTTTTCCAGGCGCCCGACCAGGGCCTGGGCGCAACCCCGCGCAATCCGCTGCGCTTCCGCGACCGCCCCGAAATCCGCGTCGACGGCGTGCGCCTCATCGACACCGGCTCCATCGATGCCGAGGGCGCGAGAGCTTTCGGCCTGGAGTTCGGCGCCAACTGGAAGAGTTTCTACCTGCAGGGTGAGCAATTCTGGTTCGACGTGGAACGCCCCGCGGCGTCGACGCTGCCGGATCCGGACTTCGAGGGTTATTACCTGCAGGCGAGCTGGATCCCCACCGGCGAGCGCCGCCGCTACAACATGGCCACCGGATCCTTCCAGAACCCGAGAGCGGCGGTGCCGTTCTCCAGCAACGGCGGCTTCGGCGCCTTCGAAATCGCCGCGCGCTACAGCCGCATGAACCTGAACTTCATGGAAGGACTGGAAGGCACCGCCGCCGCGCCGGAAAGCGTGCGCGGTGGTGACCAGTCGATCACGACGCTCGGACTGAACTGGTATCCGAACCCGAACATGAAGCTCATGCTCGATTACCTCATGATCGACGTGGACCGCTTCAATCCCGCCGGGCCGGGCAACACCACGCCGTTCGGCGCGGCGCCCAACACGCCGCCCATGGGCGTTCAGATCGGGCAGGACCTGGACGTGATCGCGCTGCGATCGCAGTTCTCTTTTTGAGGGCTGACGCCCACTAAGGAAACGGCGCCCAGGGGGCGCCGTCCGTCGAAGACGAGGAGTGCTACTCGGTGGGTTGTTCGTTGCCTTGCAGGCGCGACACCAGCGCCCGCAGGAACACGCGGTTGAAGCGCAGCTGGCAGGCGGCGGACACCTGCTCGAGAAGCGTCGAGCTCACGCGCAACACGGCCACCGGCGTCTCCGCGCGGATGGTCGCGGTGCGGCGCGCGCCGCGCACGTAGCTGGTCTCGCCGAAGCAGTCGCCCGATTCCATGGAACCGAGCTGCTTGCCGTGGCGCTCGACGGCGCACTTGCCGGCGACCAGGATGTAGAAGCGATCGTCCATCTCGCCTTCCTTCACGATCTCCTCGCCCGCCTGGTATTCGCTCATGGTGCTGGCGCGCAGCACCTCCCAGATCTCGGCATGCGAGAACTCGTGGAAGAAGCGCAGGCGGCGCAGCACGTCGAACTGCGCCTGCTGGTCGATGCGCGCGTTCTGCTCGCGCAGCCGCTGGTGCACGCGCGTCAGCTCGGCGGCGAAATCGGCGCCCGACTTGTGGCGCTTGTCCGGCGTCTTCTGCATCGCCGTGACGACGATTTCCTCGAGCTCCTCGGGGATGTCCTTGCGCTGCGTGTGGATCGGCGGCGGCGTGGCGTAGACGATCTGGTGCAGCAGCTTCACCAGGTTGCCGGCGCGGAACGGCCGGATGCCGGTGAGCAGTTCGTACATGACGGCGCCGAGCGAATACAGGTCGGAGTGGTGCGTGAGCTCGAGGCTCTGCACCTGCTCGGGCGACATGTACGACGGCGAACCGGCGATGCCCTCGATGCGCGAGATCTCCGAGTCCGCCACCAGCGCGATGCCGAAATCGATGATGCGCACGTCGGAATCCTGCGTGAGCATGATGTTCGACGGCTTGATGTCGCGGTGGATCACGCCACGCGTGTGCGCGTAGTGCAGCGCCTTGGCGCACTTGAACATGATCTCGACCACGTCGTCGGTGCGCAGCAGGTTGTCGGGCCGGCAGTACGCGGAAAGTGTCCGCGCCCCGTGCACGTGCTCGGTGACGATGTAGCAGCGGCCGTTCTCTTCGCCCGCGTCGTAGATGGGCAGGATGTGCGGATGCTGCAGCATGCCGACCATGTGCGCTTCCGACAGGAACATCTTGCGGGCGATCTTGGCCCGCTCGTCGCTCTGCTCCGGGTCCATGTTGTAGACCTTGATGGCGACGTCACGCCCGTAGTACGGGTCGTGGGATAGATAGACGGTACCGGTGGAACCCCTACCAACTTCGTTGATGATTACATATTTACCGATGCGATCCGGAACGCGGTTTTCCAGGATCTTCTGGGCCTGAGCATCTGGGCCGGTCTTTGTGGCTTGCAGCGACATCTTTGGGATCGGCGTAAGCAATGCGCGGCCACGAGATTCCCCGTACCGCCACTGTCCATGTAAACGTGCCGGCAGAATAAGGCCGCGCCCTCCGGGCCGATGTGACCCGGGTCTAGGATCACTGGTGGCGGCACAACGCCCTGCCGCCTGTCCTACCGCGCGAAGTGATCGAATCCGGCGCCCGAGAACTGCATCACACCGCCGCGCGTGAAAACCCTGACGCCATTTCCAGACACGATGGAGCCGATCCGTGTCACTGGCCCTAACCCGAGTGCCACCGCGTTGTTCATCGCGCCGAGGCGCGCCAGCGGCACGGTGAACAGTAGTTCGTAGTCGTCGCCGCCGGTGAGCGCGTATTCGCGCGCCAGCTCGCGGCCCACGGCCGCGATCAGCGGCTCCGACACCGGTAGCGAGGCCGCGTCGATCTCGGCGCCGCAGCCGCTCGCCATGCAGAGTTTTTCCAGGTCCCCGCCTAGGCCGTCCGACACGTCGATGCAGGCGCTGGCGAGCCCGCGCAGCGCCACGCCGATCTCGCAGCGCGGCGTGGGGAACAGGAAGCGGTCGCTCAGGATCTGGCCCGACATGCGGTCCGGCACGTGCAGGCGCTTCTGCTCGAGCGCCAAACCGGCCGCGGCATCCCCGGGCGACCCGGTGACGAACACGGCATCGCCGGGTTGTGCGCCGCGGCGCTCCAGCGCCACGCCGATGGGCACGATGCCCATGATCGTGACCGTCACCGCCAGCGGTCCGCGCGTGGTGTCACCACCCACCAGCGAGACGCCGTGCCGCCGGCAAAGATCACCGGCCGCGCGCGCGAAATCGCCGAGCCAGGTTTCGTTGGATTCCGGCAGCGTCAGCGCCAGCAACGCCCAGGTGGGCTCGGCGCCCATGGCGGCGATGTCGGAAAGGTTCACCGCGAATGCGCGGTGGCCGATCGACGCCGGCGGCGAACCCGGCGGGAAATGCACGCCTTCCACCAGCGTGTCCGTCACCGCCACCAGTTCGCGCGAGGCCGGCGGCACCAGTACCGCGCCGTCGTCGCCGACGCCGATGCGCACGTCGTTGCGATCCGCGCCGAGGCGCGCGAAGTATCGTCCGATGAGTTCGAATTCGCCCTGGATCATCTCAGGGCCGCATCTAGTGTTCGTGCGGCCGCAACTCCCGCGCGGCAGCGTCCAGTACGGCGTTGACGAACTTGTGACTGTCGGTGGCGCCGAAGCGCTTGGCGAGGCCCACGGCCTCGTTGATGACCACGCGGTACGGCACATCGGGCGCCGAGCGCAGCTCGTGCGCGCCCACCCACAACACGGCGCGTTCCACCGGGTCGAGTTCCGTGGGCTTGCGGTCCATCCACGCGCCGAGCGCCGCATCAAGCGCCTCGCTGCCGCCGCAGATGTCGGTGACCAGCTGGTTGAAGTAACCGCGGTCCGCCTTGCGCATGTCTTCCTCGGTGGAGAATTCGTTGACCACGTCCTGCCAGGGCGAGGCGTTGATCTGCCAGCGGTACAGCGCCTGCATGGCGAGCTTGCGTGCCACCGCGCGCCGCGCCGAAGCCGGGTTGATGCCGCGGGCCTTAGCCACTCCGCCCCCGCTTCTTCGCCGGCCGCTTCGCGGCGCGTTTCCGCGCGCCGGTCCTGCGTGCACCGAACGAGGACAGTAGTTCGATCATTTCGAGCGCCGCCTGCATGGACTCTCCACCCTTGTTCATGCGCCGCAGGTCGGCGCGCTCCTCGGCCTGCGCCTGGTTCTCGGTGGTCAGCACGCCGAAGATCACCGGCACGCCGGTGGCGAGGCCCGCGTCCATGAGGCCGCGCGCGCACTCGCCGGCCACGTATTCGAAATGCGGCGTGTCGCCGCGGATGACGCAGCCGAGTGCGATCACCGCGTGGTATTCACCGCTTGCGGCGAACTTGAGCGCGGCCAGCGGCAGCTCGAAGGCGCCTGGCGTGCGCACGACCACCAGCCCATCCGGTTTGCCACCGTTCGCGGCCCAGGCGCGCGAGGCGCCGTCGACCAGCTGGTCCACCAGCCCGGCGTTGAAACGCGCCGCGACGATGGCCACGCGCCAACGGCTGGCATCGAATACGCGCTCGCTGGAATTGCTGCCGGTCATGGGCGCGGGAGTATACAGAGGCGCCGGAAAATCACTCGGCCACGTAGCCCGTGATCTCGAGTCCGAACGCGGCGATGCCCTGCAGCTGCTTGGGCGTCGACAGCACCTGCATGCGCGTGACGCCGAGATCCTTGAGGATCTGCGCGCCGATGCCGTAGGTGCGCAGCACTTGCGGCGCCACCGGCGCGTTGCCGGCGGTTTCCACGCGCTGGCCCAGCGCGCTCACGGCGTCGGCCAGCTCGCGCGGCGTGCTGTGGTCGCGCAGCACGATGACGACGCCGGTGCCGACCTCCGCGATGCGTTTCATCGCGTCGCGCAATGTCCAGGTGCGCCCCACACCTTGCACTCCCACCAGGTCCGAGAGCGTGTCGATGGGATGCACGCGGACCAGTGGTTCAGGCGTCTTCTCGATGGACCCGCGCACCAGCGCGAGGTGGACGTCGCGATGCACGTGGTCTTCGTAGGCCAGCAGCCGGAACGGGCCGAACTCGGTCTCCACCGCCTGCTCGGCGATGCGCTCGACCGAGCGTTCCTGGCGCAGGCGGTAACGGATGAGATCGGCGATCGTGCCGATCTTGATCTTGTGCTGCGCGGCGAAGCGCTCGAGGTCCGGGCGGCGCGCCATGGTTCCGTCGTCGTTCATGATCTCGACGATCACCGCGGACGGATCGAGCCCCGCCAGGCGCGCGAGATCGCAGCCCGCCTCGGTGTGGCCGGCGCGCGTGAGCACGCCGCCGGGCTGGGCCATCACCGGGAAGATGTGGCCGGGCTGGCGCAGGTCCTCGGGACGCGCGTTCGGCCGCACGGCGGTGATGATGGTGTGGGCGCGATCGTGCGCGGAGATGCCCGTGGTCACGCCCTCGGCCGCCTCGATGGACAGCGTGAAGTTGGTGCGATGCTCGCGGTGCGTCTCGCTCACCATGAGCGGCAGGCGCAGTTGCCGGCAGCGTTCGGCGGTGAGCGTGAGGCAGATGAGCCCGCGGCCGAAGCGCGCCATGAAATTGACGTCCTCGGGGCGCACCTTCTGCGCCGCCATGATGAGGTCGCCTTCGTTCTCGCGATCCTCGTCGTCCATGATGACGACCATGCGCCCGGCGGCGATGTCGGCGAGGATTTCCTCGATGGTGTTGAGAGGTTTCATGCGGGGAACGAGTCCGGCGATGAGCCGGCAAAGGATGACAGGCGCTCGACGTATCGCGCCAGCAGGTCGATTTCCAGGTTGAGCCGCACGCCCGGCTCGAGCCGGCCCAGCGTGGTCACCTCAAGAGTATGCGGAATCAGGTTGATGGTGAAGTTCACGTCCTCCACCGAGTTGACCGTGAGGCTCACGCCATCCAGCGTCACCGAGCCCTTGCGCGCGATGTAACGCGCCAGCGGCGCCGGCGCGGCCAGCGTGGCCGCCAGCGACCGCGCATCGCGCATCGTGGCCAGAACTTCGGTCACGCCGTCGACATGACCCGACACCCAGTGGCCGCCCAGGCTGTCGCCGGCCCTTAGCGAGGGCTCGAGGTTCAC
Organism: Steroidobacteraceae bacterium; assembly: GCA_036274075.1. Taxonomy (GTDB): domain Bacteria; phylum Pseudomonadota; class Gammaproteobacteria; order Steroidobacterales; family Steroidobacteraceae; genus CADEED01. The sequence goes on from DASUGK010000146.1 coordinate 41,175, forward strand.
GCGCGAACCCGGCTGCTTCGAGCCCAGCGTGGTGACGCGCAGGGTCTCGCCCGACACGTCGGCGGCAAAACTGTCCGCATCGAGGGAGGTCACCGTGAGGCACACGCCGTCGACGCAGATGCTGGCGCCCAGCGGCAGGCGCTCCCGCTCGATATCGCGGAAACCGACCACCAGGCGCACGTCGGTGCCGCCGGGAGCGCCGCGCGGCTCGATGGCCCGGATCTCGCCGATCTCCTGCACCAGTCCCGTGAACATTCGCCTCCCCTAACCTTTCGGCCGCAGGCGCAGCCGTACATCGGGCCCCACCGTGATCGAATCCAGCAGCTCGAACTGCGGCGCAGCGGACATCTTCGTGAGTCTCGCGAAGACCGCCAGCGGTTTCGCCTGCAGGCCTAACAACTTGGGCGCGAGGTACAGGATCCACTCGTCTACCAGTCCGGCCGACAGCAGCGCGCCGGACAACCGCGGGCCAGCCTCGACCAGCACGTCGTTGATCTGCAGCTCTCCCAGGCGCTCGAGGACGCGGCCCAGGTCGAGATGCCCGCGCGCCACGCGGACTCGCTCGACGCGCGCCGCACCCAGCCGCTCGTCCGGCTTCGCGGGACGCTGTCCCGCCGCGGCGAACAGCAGCACCTCGCCCGGCGGCCGCAGGATCTTCGCGCCCTTGCGCACCTGGCGGCGCCGGTCGAGCACCACGCGCAGCGGCTGCCGCGGGGATCCGATGCGCACGTCGAGGCGCGGATCGTCGGCCAGCACGGTGGCCGCGCTGGTCAGGATGGCGCCACTCTGCGCGCGCCAGTGCTGCACGTCGGCACGGGCTTCTTCGCTCGTGATCCACTTGCTCGCGCCATTCGCGAGCGCCGTGCGGCCGTCGAGGCTGGCCGCCGACTTGAGGCGCACGAAGGGCCGGCCCTTGCGCAGGCGCATGAGGAACCCGGCGTTGAGCGCCTCGGCCTCGCGCGCCATCAGGCCCGACTCCACCTTGACGCCGGCGTCGGCGAGCAGCTTCGCGCCGCGGCCGTTCACGCGCGGGTCCGGATCGCCGATGGCATAAACCACGCGCCGCACGCCGGCGGCCAGCAGCGCGTCCACGCAGGGCGGCGTGCGGCCGTGGTGACTGCACGGTTCCAGCGTCACGTAGGCAGTCGCGCCACGCGCGAGTTCGCCGGCCTCGCGCAGCGCGTTGGGCTCGGCATGCGCCTGGCCGGGAGCCTCGTGCCAGCCCTCGCCGATGATTTCGTTGTCACGCGCAAGCACCGCGCCGACACGCGGATTCGGACAGGTGCTGTACAGGCCACGCGCCGCCAGCTCCAGGGCGCGGCGCATCGCGGCTTCGTCGAAGGGCGAGAACTCCGTCATTCGCGTCGACCGCGGCGCGGACGCGTGGGTGTCTCGCCAGGCAGAAGCTCGAGCTGGTCTTCGCTGGGGATGCGTCCGCGGCGATGGCGCAGCCGTTCGATCTCCTCGCGAAAGGCTTCGACGTCCTGGAAATGCCGGTACACGGAGGCGTATCGCACGTAGGCGACCTCGTCGAGCTTGTGCAGCTCGTCCATCACGATCTCGCCGATCAGGCGCGAGGTGACTTCGCGCTCGCCGAGGCTGCGCAGCTTGCGCGTGATGTGACTGACGGCCTCCTCGATCGATTCGCGCGACACGGGGCGTTTCTCCAGCGCCTTGAGCATGCCGCCGCGCAGCTTGCTCTCGTCGAAGGGCACGCGGCGCTCGTCGCTCTTCACCACCAGCGGCATCACCAGCTCGGCGGTTTCGAAAGTGGTGAAACGTTCACCGCACTGCAGGCACTCGCGGCGCCTGCGGATCTGCGCACCCTCGGCCGCGAGCCGCGAGTCGTTCACCTTCGTCTCCGGGTGCGCGCAGAAAGGACAGTGCATGATCTGCCCTCAGCAGACTGGGCCCTTGTTCAGGGCCCGCATGCTTCATGGACCATAGACGGGATAGCGGCGGCACAGGTCGCTCACCGCGGCGCGCGTCTTCTCGATGGCCGCCTCGCTGCCGTTGGCGTCGAGCACGTCGGCGATCCAGTCGGCGATCTGCTCGAACTCGCGCTCCTTGAAGCCGCGCGTCGTGCCGGCGGGCGTGCCGATGCGGATGCCGCTGGTCACCATGGGCGGGCGCGGGTCGTTGGGCACCGCGTTCTTGTTCACGGTGATGTGCGCTTTTCCGAGCGCCGCGTCCGCATCCTTGCCCGTGATGGCCTTGTCGGAGAGGTCCAGCAGGAAGAGATGGTTGTCGGTGCCGCCGCAGACGATCTTGTAATTGCGCTTGATCAGCCTTGCGCACATGGCACGCGCATTCGCGACCACCTGTTTCTGGTAGTCCTTGAACTCCGGCTGCAGCGCTTCGAGGAAGGCCACGGCCTTGGCGGCGATGACGTGCATCAGCGGGCCGCCCTGCGTGCCGGGGAACACCAGCGAGTTGAGCTTCTTGGTGACGGCCTCATTGGCGCGCGCCAGGATCATGCCGCCGCGCGGGCCGCGCAGCGTCTTGTGCGTGGTCGTGGTGACCACGTCGGCGAACGGCACCGGGTTCGGGTACACGCCCGCGGCCACGAGGCCGGCGACGTGCGCCATGTCGACCATGAGATACGCGCCCACCGAGTCCGCGATCTCGCGGAAGCGCTTGAAGTCGAGCACGCGCGAGTAAGCGGAGAAACCGGCGACCACCATCTTCGGCTTCTCGGCCAGCGCCTGCGCGGCCAGCGCGTCGTAATCGATCTCGCCCGTGTCCGGGCGGATGCCGTACTGCACCGCGCGGAAGATCTTGCCCGAGAAATTCACCTTGGCGCCGTGGGTGAGATGGCCACCGTGGTCGAGGCTCATGCCGAGAATCGTGTCGCCCGGGTTGATCAGCGCGAGGTACGCGGCGGCGTTGGCCTGACTACCCGAGTGCGGCTGGACGTTGGCGTAGTCGGCGCCGAAGAGCTTCCTGGCGCGGTCGATGGCCAGCTGCTCGGCGATGTCGACGAACTCGCAACCACCGTAATAGCGTTTGCCCGGATAACCTTCGGCGTACTTGTTGGTGAGCACCGAGCCCTGCGCTTCGAGCACGCGCGGACTGGCGTAATTCTCGGAAGCGATCAGCTCGATATGGTCTTCCTGGCGCTGCCGCTCACCATTGATGGCGGCGTCCAGTTCGGGGTCGAAACTGCCTACGGTCATCGCGGTTCGGAACATGTATGAAGCCTCGGAAGGTCGCCACGGGGGCCGCGAATTGTAGCGGAAGATGGTGCCGGGCCGGCATTTCGGCATTCTTTCCCTGACCTGCAATTCCCGTATGTACGGCGG